>CANSPQ010000001.1 GCA_947648915.1 uncultured Caryophanales bacterium
AATTTACTCATATAAAAACCTCATTTCTTATGTCCAAGAAATGGGGTTCATATCAGTTTAAAGTCGGTACTGTAACAAATTATGGAATAGTACCTAACTCGTCAAAACTAGGTATTCCTTTTTTATTTTATGAAGTTTCCCTCATCTGTATACATTGTATCATAAATTTGGGGAATGTGCAAATGATAATTTATCGGTATAAAAAGAACGCTAATACAAGAAAAATAGATTCAAATAAGAATGTTAGAAATGCTAGCATCAGTATATGAGAACTACCACGATTAGAGTTTGTTGCAGGAAAAACAGGTATGCTTCTATCTCCATGAAGATAGTTAGGGTAATCTCTCAAAGAACTACGCTTATGCGTTTCAAGAATTGGGTTATCATAGTTTGGTACTTCAATATCTTTCTTTTCAGAATCTTCCTCTACGGGAATAAAGACATTTCCAGACTTTTTTACTTTGGTATATCCTGTTTGTCTTCCTTCTTCCTCTATATGAATTTCTTCTAGTTTCATTGTATCAATATACTGCTTTAGACTTGTAATTCTTTTTTCAAAAAATTGAATATTTTCTTTTTGAATAGGCATTTCAAAACACACTTTTAGTTGCGATAACTCCTGCTTCACTTCTTGATTTTCTAATAAACTAGAATTTTTAATTTCTAAAATTAAATTTTGTGCTATTACACAATAATCTTTATATACTTGTTCCAATGATCGTTCCACTAGAATCACACCCTCTACTCTTTATGTTCAATTGTATCGATTTCTACATCATTAATCGATTCAAATCTTTTTGTAATCTTTTCTGTTGTAGTATGAATATCTTTGACATCTTTCCCAACAGTTTCGATACTTCTAGATAGCTTGTCCCATCTATCTTTATAACGTTTGAATTCTTCATCCAATAATTTTAACTCACGGTGAATGATAGATGCGTAGGCATCTCGTTCCATATTTTTCATAATCATTTGAATGGTTGTTAAGGTACTAATCAAAGTTGTAGGACTCGTAATCCATACTCTTCTTTTATATGCATATTCAATAATATCTGTATGATAGGCATTTAATTCCGCAAAAATGGCTTCTGCTGGCAAAAAGAGTATTGCTTGATCTGATGTAACACCTGGTATGATATATTTGGAAGCAATCGCATCAATATGCTTTTTCATATCTATTTTGAATAATTTTTCAGCTTGTTCTCTCATTGCATTCGACTCTTTTTTATCTACCATCGTACGGTAATTTTCTAATGGAAATTTAGAGTCAATTCCAATCAGTCCCAAAGGAGAAGGTGCGAATAGAGCACAATCTACAATTGTCCCATTTTCAAGCGGATATTGCAGTTGATATACCTTGGAATTATTTTCTCCAAAAACATTCGAAAGGATATGTTTTAAATTCACTTCTCCAAATATTCCTCTTGTTTTTTTATCCGTTAAAACACTCTGCAAGGATACAATATCACCTGATAAATGATCAATCTGTTTTTGGGCTTCATCAATTTTAGATAGACGTTCTAAAACAGAAGTAAATGTTTGGTTGGTTTTTTCAAAATTTTGATCCAATCTTTCATTCACATGATCATTGATTAATCTAAGACGTGTTTCAATTCTTTCATTTAATGCATTAAAATCAGCATTTAGATTTTTAGAAATATTATTTTGGAATTCACCCAATTCCCTTACAGTTGCAGTTTCTAGTTTTCCAAGTCTTTCTGTAATGTTAGATTCGTTGCCATTTTTAAATAACAAAATAAGCACTAACATTAATATTACGATTAAAATTCCTACGACAATATACTCCATATAAACCTCCTACTGAATATGAAACTGATGCATCACCCATTTCGATAACAAGGAAGCAATCACAATCATACTTCCCAATTTGAAAAGTATCCCGATATCTGTAATACTTTCTATCAAGGTTGTCCCAATGAATCCCCAAAAGTATATTAAAAATATTTTGGAAAGTAATAGTGCAAATAAATATTTCGAAAATTTCATATCCGATAACCCTGCACCAATATTGACTGAAAAAGCGGGAGTAAACGGGATTGAAAGTAAAATAACCAAACGACTAAAAGACATATTGGAAACTTTATTCATCCAATTCGCATTTTTTTTCCAATCTATTTTTTTCTTAAGATAACGAAAGATAAAAAAGCTAATGGAACATCCAATCACAGTGGCAATCCATGAAATCAAAAACCCCATTGTATTACCAAATACTAACATATTAATTGCGATAAATAAAGCAAGTGGTAACATTGGAATCATCGATTCCAAAATAACAATAAACATTCCAACAAATACACTAATCAAGTAATTTCCATTTTGCACAACATTTTGGATTACTTCTACCATATTTTGAATGATTGATTCCATATGTTATCTATCCTATTCTATTATAATACATTATGTTCTCCTAACACAATAATATTTCAAAAAGAATTAATTATTTTTCGTTAATTTCTTTGTTTTTTGTTTTTCTTCCTCTTCTTGTTTTTCTATTTTTTTAACACGGTTTTCAATTTGTGTCAGCATATTTGTTACATATTTAAAATGATAAGGAGTGTGTGGTATCATTCTTCTATATATAGTATATATCAGATATTGATAAAAAATGAACATTTGTGGGTCATCTGGATTTGTTAAAATTTCGTATTCTTTTTTTGTGAGCGCATATTTTTTACCGCCTGTTAACATATGAAAGAAAATTTTGCTTTCTGTCATTTTTGGATGCTGTGGACAAAGTACAATTGAAATAAATGTTGGTATAATTTCTCTTTCCATATAGACTCCTCCACTATAACATATGGAAAGTTTCTATAATATGTAAGGACAAACTACCAAAAAAGATAGAGAATTCTCTATCTAACTTAGTAATATCCACTCTTCATATCCACCAATGATATTTGTTACTTTATAGCCCATTCTTGTTAATATCTGACATACATTTCCACTCGTTAACCCTTTTTGACAATAGATATAATAACGTATGTTAGGATTCAAATATTGACTGGGGTTTGCGATTAGTTTTTCATAAGGTATATTGATTGCCCCATTCATATGATTGTTATTATAACTCTGTGGATTACGAATATCAATGATATGTATTGTGTCTTTTATATTTAATAAATCTGATATGGAAATACTAGATATCATATAAACCACCCTAATACAGTATATGCACAAGGTCTTATCCCACAGATGAAATTTGACTATCTATATTATTTGAATTCTTTTAATTCTGCTTGGGTTACATTCGCAATCCGCATAATTGTTTCTTCTTTTAATCCCTCTTTTAACATTTGTATAATCATTTCTTGCTTATTTTTTTGAACTCCAGCCTCTTCACCTTTCTCATAACCCTGTTGTTTCGCATAATCGAGTCTGTTATTCATTACTTTGTTGGCTACTTTTTCAGCATTATAAAGTCCTATGATGTTTTTGTCTCTACAAATTCTTCTGATTTCATCAATTGCTTCATCCATATACACTTCACCTCTTAGACTATCTAATTCTTCCTCGTTGGTTGCCTTGAATATCTTTAAGATATTCACTAGTTCGTTTCTTTCATCATTAGTATAACATAAATCTTCTATTTTGGATAGATTGATATGATAGGATACATAAGTTTCTTCTATAATACGATGTTTCACTTCCATAAATCGGAATTCATAAATCAGTTCATCTAATCCATATGCATCAAAATCATCTATATTGATTTGTATAACAAACCGATTGTCATATTTTTCTCCTGTTTCAAATGATTCACTTGCGATAACATTCATATATCTTGAATTTTTCACTTTATATTCTGGATAGTAATCTGCATTCATTTCGATATTTAATATATGTTTATCTATTTTTACTACGATATCTGTTCTATACACTTTGTCTCTTTTGTTTTTCACTGGTAACTCTACACTTTGATATTCTGCATGTAATAATAATTCTTCATCAATTCCTGTTACTAAATGAATCATTCTTGCTTTTAATCGATTGGTGTGTTTACTCATCATAAATGCTTTAAATATAACATCGGATGTCAGTTCAAGTACTTTTAATTCTTCTACTTGCATTTCTTTCACCTCTACTATTAACATACGAGGTTTCTTCTCTTTTTCCTTCTTCCTTTCGAAAAAAAGGATCCTTTTTATGGGATTCCTACTAATTATTCATCATCAGAGAAAAAGTCATCAAAGAATTGATCATCCGTAATTTCACGTGTTTCTATCGTTTTTGGTTTGGAAACTTCTTTTACTTCTTCTTTGGTTTCTTCTGGTTTTTCTTTTTTCGCTTGTTCTTCTTTTTCTCGACGCTCTTCTTCCTCTAATTCTGCTATTTTGGCATCGATTCTTTTTACCAAATCGTCTACATTAAATGGAGATTTATTATTGGCTTGTGCATTAGGCATTGGCATTCCTAACATGTTCATTCCAGACATAGAAGGCATGCCCATTCCTGGCATTGGTGGCATATTCATCCCAGGCATGCTAGGCATTCCTGGCATTGAGGGCATACTCATTCCTGGCATATTCATGCCACCATTACCATTTAACATATCATTAATTTTTCTCTGGCGTTTTTCATCTACAACTTTCTTTAAATCAAACATTTTTACTTCTTGTTTTTCACGCTGTGGATATTCGGATTTACCATACTCATGGCCCCAAAGACCTTCCTGTACCATCTTATAGTTTGGTGTTAATGTCGTCTTAAATGGCATGCACCTTGTACGTAATACAATCATAGATCCAAATTTCATACGTTGTAAATCACTGACTGTAACCAAAGGTGTACTTGCGGTTTTATCATCTTTTTTCGATTTAACCTCTCCACACATCTTACTGATTTCTTCTAAGGCAGCAAGTTCACTACTGATCAAATAAATAATATTTCCGCAGTTTCCTTTGATTGTCTCTCCATTTTCTTTCCCATATACTTGATAAAGTTGAGCAAAGTTTTGAATAATAAAGGTGAAACGAATATAACGACTACGAGCTGCAGTAACCATTGTTGTAACATCTTTCAGTGGTGGCATATTGGCAAACTCATCCAATATAAAGTTGGTACGATATGGTAATTTTCCACCTGTCTCTTGCGCAACACGAATTAATGTTTCATAACACTGTTTTAAGAAAATCGTTACCAATGAATGGTATGTTTTCTTTTCATCTTGAATAACAATAAATACTGCTGTTTTTTTACGTCCAATTTCTTCCATATCGAAATCACTATGTGATAACATTTCAGATAAATTCTCTCTTGATGAGAATAGTTTAATCTTTTGTTTGAATACAGATAAGATACTACCTTTGGTATCCGATGGTGCAAGTAAGGTACTCGCAACGTTCACATAAGCAGGAGAACTTTGATCTTTATCACTAAAGTATTCCTTCATATATGTAGTTCCACCAATTTTTTCTTCTCCAACGGTTGTCATTAAGTTAATACTATTTAAATTAATCTTATCTTCTGTTGTATCGTCAAACAAAGCAAGCGCAAGTCCTGCAAAATAATCCGCAGAAGTATTTTCCCAGAATGGATCGTTATTTTTAGAAGATTCATCATATAGAATATTTTTCGCTAAGTCATCTAGTAACTCGTTTGCTTTATCAGAATTACCACTTTTGTATAGTGTATATGGTAATGTAAGTGGATTCCAACAATTTCCCTTTTGTGGATCACGGAAGTTCAAAAGAACAATATTGTATCCTCTTTCCCGTAATTCATTGGCATTATTTTCGTAGATTTCACCCTTCGGATCGGTGATAATCATAGATTCTCCTTTTTTGGTGAGAATCTTTACCATTGGTTGTACTAACATTTCTGTTTTACCAGAACCAGTACTACCAATGACTAAATTGTGATATTCTCCATCATCTACCCATAATTCATGTCCATTGTTCATGAGTGGAATACCCGCACTATCGCTTTTCTCATCATGTGGATGGACTAATTTCAATTGTTTTTGCATTTCTTTATCTTTTGCCCATCTTGAATATCCCTTTTCTTTTTTATCGGTGGTCGTAATTCCGATTCCCTTTTCCCTTTCAAAGAAGTAAGAAGATACTCCTGTGATAATCGCAATCATAAAAGCTATATAGAATACCATTGTAGGTGCGAAATATTCTTTTGTAAATGCTGGGAATGGATTCAATCCATGGAATGTAGACTCTTGCGCAAAAGTAGCTACATTCAAAACTGCAATCGCAACAAAATAAAGCAACACAATAGAAAATATTACAAATATTAAAATGTCTTTTGGTTCTGCTCTAAATTTTAATTTCATACCTTAACCTCCTAAATTTTGTTATTTTTTTGTTTCTTTACTAATACAACTAACAAAATTATTATAGCTATAATAACAGTTATTCCTAAAATAATCAAGCCTATATTGTTCTCTTTTATCTCTTTTGAAAAGCGAATTTGAATTGGCTTATTACTTGCATTGCCCACTGTAATATTCCATATGTATATTCCATTCTCTACAGAGTCTGCATTATGAGAAAGTACCTTATGGTTAGTTTTAATCTTAATTTTAAGTTCATCAATATACATGTATTCAAAAGGATTACAAGAAAATATTTCACTCGTTGTAAGATCATAATAATCCCTATTTTCTATAAAATTGTATGCGGTATAACACTGATTTAATAGTAGAGAATTTTTATAGGTGGATACATTATATTTTTGGGATAATTGTATCTTCTTATTATTTTGTTTAATTTGATATAATTGATTTTCACTTTCTGGATACATATGTAATTTTAGCATTTCACTTATTTCTTCTTTTGTCATATCACTACCTGTTGCATCAATAGAAATATTCTCTAATAAATTATTATTTTGAAAATTTAATGTGTAATCTACAGAACAACCTGTAACTAAAAGCAAAAGAAGGCTCAACACAACTATTTTGATTTTTCTCATATAAATCTCCTATCCTAATAGATATACATATCCATTAAAAGTATACACATCTCCACTATTATTTGTATGTCGTTTTATATAATCTATTGACCTAGTAACTGTTTGATAACCAACGGTTGACCATGATGAGCTATTCCAACTACCGCTTTTCCAACCTTCTGATATCGTTACAGTACCATCAGCATTGACAGATTCAATAATAGCAACATGCCCACACGCAGGACTACAAGCATTTAATCCACCTGACCATGACACAATAGCACCAGCTCGTGGTTGATTTACATCTTGTGATTTTGCAAATATAGTACCATCTGGACTGCGATACCATGCCTCTCCATTTCCTAATGTACTCTTGATAGAATTTATTGCTCTTTGTTTTAAATCATCTGGCATATTAGAATAATATAATATCTCCTGTGCTCTATTTTTTGCATACCATACACATTGTCCTGTTAAATGTCCAATGTTTGGATAAAATCCGCTATTTATTAAATCCGTTGCATTCGAATGAAGTGGCGCGGTACTTGTATATCTTGTTCCTTGTATCATGCCGCTTGCTGATCCACTTGTCACCGTTAAATTAGAAATTGTAACTCCATCGGAATAGAAGAAATCTAAAATTTCACGATAATTTTTTCCAGAAAATGCCATATATGCAGCGGCTACTTGGCTCATTCCATTTCCATGACCACCATGAGCAAACTCTAAATATTCATCTGTAATTGTAACTTGATGTTTCTCACCATTTGGTTCTTTCGTATAAGTACAAGTATTTTGTCCTGGACAATCCCATGAATCATATTCCGATAAGAAAATCTTACCAGAACTATCCACTAAAATTTGTCCAGCTGTAGCACTAGCTGCTTCTCTTGCGGTAGCATTAATATTTGAAGTGAAGTTTTGTCGATAAGAGCTACTTTCGATGGAACGCTGGCAATAATTGGTACTATTTAATACATAAGTTCTTGCTGCAACAGCTAATGCCTTTTTTGACTCTATTGGGAAATCTTCATACATCTCGGCAGCTATGACACCTGCCACATAATCTTCCAAAGAATAGGTCCCAATAATATTATTGTTTTGATCTACTACAGTAACACCAGAGCACTCTTTATAAATGATATTGCCACCCGAGTTGATTCCTATATCGTTAGTCTCTTCTATCATTTTCTCATAAATAGTTGCTTTTTCTTCATAAGATAATCCAGTTCCTAGGTCTTCACGAAATTGATCAATATATCCACCAACTCGAATGATTTCTTCTTTAAAATTATCTAAAGGTATACTTTTACAAAACGTATCATCTTCCAAGTCATCCTCTGATTCATCATTGCTTGTAAGCATTGATTCTACCAAATAATCCATTTCTTCTAAATAATGATTAAATAATTCATTATTCACAACTTCTGAAGACAAAAGTTCATCTGTAGATCTATTATAAAACATTACGCCTATTAAAGCCAAAGTATTTGTCGGCTCTAAGGAATTGCATCCACTAGTTTCTTGTAATCTCTTTTCTATTTTATTGCGAAATTGAAAAAAGAAATTATAGGCAATACAATCATCGGTATCATCACACCAACCGCCACGTCTCAAATACTTCATTAAATTTTCTTTAGGGCCTTCATTTGTTTCTACCACCCCATAAGAAAGATAGGTTGCCATCTCATTGAGGCCATTCTCATCTTTTCCAGCACTCAAGGGTACAATTATGATCAGAATAAAGAAGATAATGATGACAAATGGGAAAACACTAAAAATAAGCTTAGAAAGAATAGGATTTTCTGTAATATACTTTGGAAAAATTCCTGTAAATTCTAGAATTCTTTGGGATAACGTTTTCGGCATAATCCCATTCATTAAATTTAAAACACCCTCATTTTCCGTTTCTTTTTGTTCTTCTTCTGCTGTGCCCTCAAATTGACCTTCTTCGATCTCACTTTGATTTAGCGTATTTTCATCATGGTTTTGATTGAAGACTTCTACATCTTCTTGCATATTACCTATAGGCAAAGTTGCATTTCGATGTTGATTTAAGGTATTTTGCAATCTTGTTTCAGTATCATCATGTTGTGGAAAAGGAGTTTGGAAAGATTGATGATGATTTCGTACTTGCGCAAGTGGATTATTGCCATCTTCAGAAGACGACTCAAGAGCTACATTTTTTTGTAGCTCTTTTTCTTTTCTATTTTGTTCTCCCTGATTCATGGTACCACCACCAAACTATTTATTTCTTAAAATCCACCGCCACTACCAAAGGAATCTAATTCTTGTTCTGTTGCAATAATACTAATTTGCATTCTTCTACTACCACAAACAAATAGTGCATCTCCTTGATTGTAGCGTTTAATGTTCTCTTTTTCATTGTCATTTAAATCAATTAATTTTGACAAATCTTCAACGGCTTGTTTTTTTAGCCCCATTACTAAGTAATAAGAAGCGTTGTCAAAGATTGCTTTTCCTTGTGTGATCACACTTGGATCACTAAAGTCACTTGGTTGTTGTGTAATAATGATCGTTCCCGTATTATATTTTCTAGACCTTCTTTGAATCTGAGCTAGGAAATCAGCTCCTAATGTATTATTCCCAGAAAGCAAAACATGAGCTTCATCTACCATCAATACAGTATTGATTCTTTTGTCTAAAGTAAGACCCCAAGCATATTTTAAAATATTGAAAAATAAAGCATTTCTTATATTGGAATCTGCATTCATTAATTCACGGATATTGAATACAATAAAATTACTTTGTGATGCAATGGTTGTATGCCCATCAAAATAGTACTTTAATTCTTTTACAATTGGGCGAATTTTTAACTCTAATTTTTCCATGATGTCCTTTTCATGAGTAGGTTCTGTCATAGAGGCTAGGCGTCCCTTTATCGTTGCATATACATCTTTGAATGTTGGATAGTCTTCTGAACGGAGATTCGTAAAATCAGATTCAAATCCAATGCCAAAACGTTTATATGTCTCTTGTACGACTTCACTAAACATATTGAGTACGTCCTCTTCGATTTTTGGATCATAATATTTCATAAATGCTTTAATACTTTGTAATGTTCTTGTCAGTACAGTATAGCCAAGTCCACTAGCTGCTTCTTCATCATCTGCATCAATAATCACTTCAAGTGGATTTACCATACCATATTCTCCACCTTTTCCAAGGTCGATAAAGTCTCCTCCATAACGAGCAGTCATTTCTTCTAACTCCCCTTCTGGATCAATAATCACTAATTGACAATTGTTACGGATATGAGTCCTTAACATCAATTTAGCAGCAGTTGATTTCCCACTTCCAGAGGTTCCTAGGATAATTAGATTTGCATTATTTCGATTATGTTCTTTACGAATTTGATATAAGAACTGATTGAATAATATAACTCCCCCTGAAAAATCAACTCCAAGTAAGGTAGATAAACCAGGGTCTTTGATACTATCAAAGATAAAAGGATACATTGCAGCAATTGTAGGGGCAGGAATTGGTGTTCCAATGCGAGATTCAATATCTTGTTTAGGAAAAATTGGTAATATAGACTTCAATACTTTTTCCTGTTCAAATCTTAATGGGAAAGCGCGCATTTCCATTGCCTCTAAATAACTTCTGACCTGTAATTTTTTGCTCGTTAGTTCATCTTCACTATCAGCAGTAATCATAACATGCATTTGAAAGTCGTATATTTTTGCTTGTGTTGCTGCCAATTGGGAGATAAATTGTTCTAATGATTCATAGTCCTGACGAATTCTTTCTTGTACCGTACGGTCGTTGGAATCTTGATATCTCTGTTTTAAATCGGCAATTTCTTTATTTAGCATTTTACTAATGACACTAAAAGGTAGTGGAATATGTTTAATGACTACTTTAATTCCTGACATACTTGTTAAAGAAGAAAGATATCCAGGTTGGATGTATTTTGGATAAGATACAACGGTTAATATGGTTGCATATTTATCACTAATGATAAAAGAATTGGATTTAAATTCAAGCCCCTTTGGAGCAATTTGACTCTTTACATCCATTATGCCACCACCGTTCCAAACGTCGTTGCTTGTCCACCATTTAAGAAATTATCAAGTACAATTCGTAAGTCATCATTGCTCACCTGATGTGTATTTAACCCAGCACTTGCAAATGCATTGATCAAACTACGAATTCTTTTGGCGATAACTTCATTATTGGATTCTTTAAATAGTAGAAAGTATTCCGTATCTACAATATTATTATTCATAAATAAATTAGCTTTATTGATATCTTCCATAATCAATTTTCTTTTTACTTGATCATTTACTGAGTTAAATAACAACTGTAATTGTGATAAGTATACATTGATATCTACTGGGCGATCCGCAGCAATAATCCAAAATTCATAATCAATTAAATTGTATACATTTTTTAAATTATTAATGATTGCTGTTTGTGTTTCATAATCTGCGATGAAAATATTTCTTGGCATGATTTTAATTCCACTTACTTTTTCATTGTTATCTAAAATAATCATTCCGTTTGTAATACTTTTCACTGGAACAAATTGTTCTGTATATTTATTTCTTATCTTCTTGTTTTTCTTCATCTAGTATGCACCAACCTTTCCATACAAATTTTTGTCTTGTTGTAAAGAAATTCCAAACCCCTATTATAACTGTTAGCACGTTGTGATAATTGGGAACTGGAAAAACCAAAAACCCTGTTATCACTGCTGGCGCAATAGCGATAAAAGCCATTGCCGTATTTGCAATTGGAAGTATCATCATGAGAAGTAATGTAACTCCCACTCCGCTTCCAAATAATATGAGATCAAATGGGTAAAACAACCCAAATATCATCATTGATTTTTTTGAATTTGCTGGTATCAAAAAATTCATTTATCCATCCCCTTTTATTAACTATTAGATTTTTTCGCTTCTGTATCCTTTTGAGTAAATGTTTTTTCTTGTTTCATATAACTAAAGACTTTCTTATCCAATGCATTTCTTTCTGATTGTAATTTAACATATTGCATAACCTCATCCATATTTTCAGTTATAGCTTTTCCAAATTTACCATTCATAAGATATGTTTTAAATGTTGTCTCATTCCAATCACTATTTCCATCTGCATCTTTAATTTTATTACCAAGTTTATCTATAATATTATATACATCATGTCCATCTGCATCTTGTGTAACTGTGACAGATGATAACTGATCAATATTGCTACTATCTAAAAACTGCATATACTGTTGTTGTTGAAATGAAATGCTTTGTTGGGCAGCCTGCAATCTAGAAATATTGCTTTGTAATTGTTCACTTCTGATTTTAGCTTCAGTTTTGATTCCTGCTGCAGCTCTAAACTTATCTTGTATTTTTGTAGAGAGTTTATAGTCTGCATCTTGTTCCTTATCACGTTTATCACGATTATCTACCGAAGTCTTTAGACCACTCATTACACCCTTTCTAAATGCATCATTTTTATAAGCGCCATGAGCTCCATGGATTGCAGTACTAATTCCTCCAGTACCTATTCCTAACACAGTACCTATAGCTCTAACAGTTCCTCTTCTGCCACTGCTTTCACCCATAAAAGCTTTTTTCCAACCATCTTTTTTTGCATTCGATAGTAGTGCTGCAGTATTAGCGGCAATTCCCATTCCAGCTCCTGCAGCTAAAGCTACTCCACCTTTCATTGCGCCTGTTACTGCTTTTCCACCTAAAGCTTGATCTCTAATTTTTTTCATTGGATTTAATGTTAATCCACCATTTATCTTAATTCCTAATATATTTTCAAGTAGTTTTGGAAGTTGTTTTGCAAATATCAGTACACCGATAATAAGAAGTAAATCTATCCAAAACTTATATTTTACTTCTTCCCCTACTATTGTATATAGACTTTCTTTCGTAACAACTAGTTTAATTACATAAACAGCAAAGAATAGAGCAAATAACCGAACGAATAAGTCTGCCCATGTTTTTCCAACTTCTTTCAGCCACTTTTTAAACATTCCGTCCTTTCCTGATTTTGGATCTACATAAGAAATAATAGGTACTGGTGCAATAATTTGTAAAAATCCAAGTTTTATAGATCTTACTGCGATATCAAAACAGAATGAAACTAAAATTAAAAGAACAACAATTCCAACAAGTGTAGAAATAAAAAATTTATAATCTATGATATATGTTCCATTCCAAAAAGCTGGAGCCCTATTATAAATATTTGCTTTTAAATAGCGGGAAGGTGTGCCCCAATACCCTCCTAAATTTCCAATTAAACAATAGTTTTGTAATTCATTTAAATCAGGATCCCCTTCTGAAATTTCGGGTTGATAAAAAGGACGAAATAATAAAAGGGAAATATAGTCTCCATCCGTTTCCGCATAAGAAACACTGGAACAGTAACTCGACATTTTATAGGAACGGTTAGTAGCAATATCGCCCTCTGTTCCTAACAAAAACTTTGGAATCAGATTTTCTGTTAATATGGCATCTTGTACTTCGTATAATTTATTAAAGGCCGTCGGTGTAATAATAATCATTGCTAATACAAGTAGTATATTTAATATTATTTTATGTGCACCTTTTGATTTATCCGTTACTTGATCTGGACTTACTAAGTAAGTTATAAAGGAAAACGACACTTTAAACAACATGAATATACCTAATAATGAATAAATTTTAGTTGCAAATGCATTAATTTCTGTTTCCCCAAAAATCTCTACTTTAGAAAGTTGTAATATAATCTCATAAACTGTAGAAATTAGTGAAAAAACTGTACGGTCGATTGCTGCAAACAATCCACGAAAAAGATCAGCACCCCATGATTCTGTCATATCTATCTACACCTCCTTTAAAATAATGAGCAAAATAATTGATTTCTCTCTATTCCATATGGAGCAAGGGCTCCACTCATATCAATAATAAATGCTAATAGCATTGGTAAGAATATAATTGCAGCACCTATTATAAGTCTCTTGATTAATTTTGACCATGCTGTTTTGAAGTTCTTTTCTTCCCCAGATAATACAATACCAATAAAATCAATAATAGTTAAAATAACGATTATAATTGGAACAGCAAGTTGAATCAGATCAATTATTTGTTTTAATATATCTGTTATTCTATCTCCAAATACATTACACCCTGCCGATTTTTCTTGAATATCATCATCTTTAATTTCAACACAATCATTTCCTACGCATCCTATTGTATGTGTAAAGTTAGCACAATTTGAATATCCTTCCTTTTGTTCAAAGGAGATATTAAGTTTAATTTCTCCGTAAATAGAATCGCAATTTTCACATAAACAATATAATTTATCACGGCAACCACTTAATGTTGAATCGCCAGAACAATTGCTTCCATCAAAATGTAGGCTTATCTTCCTATTATCACGTTGACTCACAAGAAAATAAGTATTTAAAGCTGTCCCTGTACTATTGTAATTAAAATTTACACTAGGGGTTGTACCTGGAATTTCATATCGGCAACTCAAAGTTTCAGAAGGCATCCTTTTGGTTAATGTCATTTTTACATCATTTGATGCATCATATCCATCTACTTCAGAGCAACTTCTAGAAAAAAGGTGTTTTTCAAAGGCATCATGAGTCACATAACAAACTGTGTTAGGAGCTGTATTAAAATTTCTATAATCATTTTCACTGACACCATGAAATTCTATTCCTACTTCATTATCAAATTGACAATAAGAGTTTATACCAACATCTTCGCTATAACATGTCACCCATGAAATTCCATTAGAATCCACATATTCAACAGATATTGGAGCAGCATCTACTTTCCCCACATTACAAATAAATAATACAATTGATAAAAGAAATATATTTCTTAATGTTTTTTGCATATAATCACCTAAACTTAAATTTTCACAAATATATTATAACATAAAAAAAAATAATAAGAAATATAAATCCTATTACTTTTTTTAAATCTTGCCTATTTAAACTTTAGGGCTTAGGCTTAGAACAATCTCCGTTAAGGAAGCAATTAAAGCAACTTTTTTCTTTTTCAGTACCCTTTACTGAATCAGCATCTATTGCACCAAAAATCCATTGTACCAATGCTATAACAAAGAATACTAACACTGCATATAATACTCTTTTAATTAACTTTGTTTGAGCGCCTTTCATTTCTTTTTCATCATTAGACATTACTGCTTTTCCTAAATCAATCATACCAAAGATAACTAATATAATTGGGATAACAATTTTAATAATATTTACTACAAGATGAACTGTATCTGGAATAACATCATCAATATTTCCACCTAATCCATTACATGTAACCATATCTAACACTTCTAACATTTTAAAACCTCCTATAATTCTTATTTGAAACAAGGAAACTTGTCTCTTTCTTATTCACTATACCCTTTTTTCCTTTTTTTGTCAATGTTTACTTACTAAATAATCCTAAAATACTATTTTTCTTCTCTTGCTCATCGGTTTTTTGACGTGTAAAACCTAATCTTACCAACAACAAATTGAGTGCATGTATACTTTTTTCTCTTTCATCTAATGGTGGCATATTATAATAGATTTTAGATCCTGACTCATATTCAAAATCAAGCACATCTTTGGCATTTAATAAACTTTGATTTAAAATAATCTTCTTATTCTTCAATTCTTTAAATGCACTGCTATTGATTAGCATTAACCTATTCAACTTAATAATGGATGGTTCTACTAAGTAAAGAACCTCATCACAAAAGCTTTCTGCTTCTTTGCTATCGTTGATATCAATTAATATGGCATTGTAATCTCTATATTTTGCGATTGCATTTCCAATATCTGTATTTGGAATAGAGATTAACTTCTTATCATTGAAATAGCGAAAATCGCTTTTGTTTACTTCTAATGCAATGACAGAATAATTTTTTTCTAACTGTTTTACCATCATATAAATTAATGTAGTTGCCCCTGATTGTTTGGTGACATTTTTCACCCCAATAATTTTATGTGTCACAACAGGTTCAGTTACCTCTACATATTTTTCTACTACAACATCTTGCACTTTATTTGCGTCCAATTGATGAATGTGAGCAACATCACGGTAAGTATTAGGATTATTGTATAGATACATAATTCCTTCTATGTTTTTCGTAAAATTATAAATTCCCATAGAAATCAATTTTGATAAGTAATCATTTGATCCACTTTCTTCGGAGTCATCTAGCAATAGTATTACCTTATCCATATCTAGGGAGATAGATAACCTTTGTAATGTTTTAATATCTTTATAATTTTTAAGAGCTGTAATATCCAAAATCATTCTCTGAAAAAAGAAATTTTGAAACTGTGTAATGATATCATCGACGGAAAATTCGCCTTCTAAAGTTTTAATTACATCAATTTCTAATCCTTGTAACATTGCTTTTTGTTTATTTGCTATAATTACGTTCATTAGATTTATTCCTCCCTTTTATCCTATTATCCCCATTATTTTGGTTTCCCCATACACAGGAAATTCTAAATGATTTCCTATAATTGGAAAATCAAAATACATATAAGCCGCTACACCATAGTATTTTCCTTTATTTGTATCATACTCATAAACACAATAACGGTAGCCGTTATTTGTAGTGACAATTGACTCTTGTCCATTACGTGTTGGGCACCCTTTGTTCGTTGTATCTACACGATATCCCATTTCACTTAATGTTGAAGCAATCTCACTTTTTGCTGCATCATTATATGCTTCGTATTTTTCAATAATATCTACTATTCTATTCTTTACCTTAAACGCCTTTGAATAGGTCAAAGAACCAGCAAAAAAGAATATAAATATAACTACAAAAACAATAACAATTTGAAGTATATATGCATTTGCAATTGATTCTTTCATCTTATCACCAACTATCTTTGACTAAATTCATAAATACGTTCTGTTTCGGAATAAATAGGTAAGGAAAATGTTCCACCAACGATAGGGATATCCATATAAACATAAGTTAATATTCCATAAATAAAATATCGACTATTTTTTTCCGGATATTCATAAACACAGTATTTATAGTTTGTCCCTATCCTTGTAATAGGTTGATATTCTATTCCATTATGTCTATGAGTTGGACAATTTAAATTACCATTGCTACTTGAGCGATACCCTAAGTTGGCTAAAGATGTTTCAATTTCTGCTGCTGATAATTCATTATACCCTTCAAATTTTTCTAATGAATTAGCAATTTTCCCATTCACTTTAAAGGATTTCATATAACTTAAGGTTGCCGCCAAGAAACCGAAAGTAATCACAATAAACACAATCATAATATTATATAGAAATGTACTTCCGATTGCTTGTCTCATATCTTACACCACCCTAAAAATTATGCACCTGTCGCTCCAGAGCAAGTACCATTTGTCCATACTCCACCGTTATTATGACATTCACTTCTCGCGCTTGTATTATTCATCATATTTGTAATGATTGGTGTAGCGATTGCGACAATAACACCAATTAATATGATTGTTACAACTGTCATATTTGCTTCTCCAGTTACTTCTTTCATTCTATCACCACCTTACACTTTCTATGTTTATAGTATAACACGTTTTACTTGAATTATCAAACAATTCCATAATACTTTACTTTTTTTTACATATGATAAAATATAAACTAGATAAAAATATACTGCATATAGAAATAATGAGTCCTATAGGTAATCCTACTGGAATGTAATTTAAAACGATTTGATGTTTTCCTTTTTCCAATTCTATTCCTAAAAAGGTATCTACAACTTTAGTAGATAAGGTAGGAATTCCATCCACTTTTATATGCCATCCTTTATCATAAGGAATAGAAAGAAATAGTATAGAATTATTTTCTAATGTAATTTCTCCATACAATTCATTTTGGTTTATTTGAATATTTTGCAATGTATTTTTTTGTAACACTTTTATTTGTTGCTGAAATAATTCTTCATTCAATTGGTAAATCGAAATTCCTTCTACCTGAGTTTTTCCTTTTGGATGAATGGTTAATTCTATTAAATCTTCTACCTGAGTTGCTTGAAAGACGCCATGTGCCTCCCACTCTTTCAATTCTTTTCCATTTAAAGTAACTTGTGCAATATCTTGTTGTAAGGTATTGCCTTCTTTATAGTGAATCTGTATGTAATAATCTCCAGATGAAACAGGCACTCTATATTCTGTTTCAGTATCTTTGCTCTCATAAATCATTTTGAATACATCTTCATTACTACCAGTGAATGCTTTTAATAGATCATTTTGAAAGGTAAAAGCATTCGATTCATTTAAGTTTATTCTATTATGATGTATGAAATAACCAATTGGTAGGCTATATGGATTTTGATATAAAATGTTATCTTCTGTAATCCAATCAATCGGTTCTAAAATATCATATCCAGTACTTTTTTCTCTCGACGTTATATAAGTTTGAATTCCAAGTAAAGAATCTATTACGATGGTATTTGTATTCACATCAATGTTTGATACTCCAGTTGTTGGATAACCTGCCTTCTTCATAAAGTGATAAATTTCTTTGGAATTGGTTGATAAAAAACTTGTGAGTTCTTTTGTATTACAAATCATAGAATCTAATCCGCTATAAGAATCGGCATGCCCTGTTCTATAAATAGGATCAGAGTTTTGGCAATTAGAAATCATACTTTCTAGTTTGATGTTGTCACTTGCGCCTTGAAAGGTAAGCTCAAAATTCAGTAATATTTCACCAAATGCAATGATAAAAAATAAAATTGAAAAAATATTTTTTTGATTTCTCCCCCTCTGATATAATAAAATGCTATATAAAAGTAAAAATATACCTGTTATAACAATTTCCTCAAAACCTAAATATTCATAATTTGAATAAATGAGAATGATACTCATTAATATATATATAATTATAAGTGAAATTATTTGTTTGATAGAAACCTTTATCTTAGAATAAGTAGAAGTTGCAACAGCAATAAGAAAAAAGGTAAATAAATAAGAGTTTCGATTCATGAAATAATTAGGCATCGAAAATCCATGCCATAAATAAATGAAAAATGGAACAATACAACTTAGTAATATTAGAACAAGAAGAAAAAATGTTCTTTTTTTATTTTTGATATCACTACTTACAAAATAAAAGTAAACTAACACAATAGAAAATACACCACAATATAGATTGGTTCCATGCGCATTGAGTACGTTCTTACAATTATGGGCACCTATATAGAGTTTTGCAAGCAATTCTTTCAAATTGTTAATAATAGAATGAATATCCCACATGTTATTTACCGAATAGCGAAATACACTCTTTAGTTCAATTATGGTAGGAAGTAATAGACACATCGTAACCCCTACACCCAAAATGGAACATAAAATAAAATGAAAAGTTGTTTTTGATATTATTTTTTGACCTTTTATATACATTTGAATCAAAAAATAGAAGAATACAAAAATACAAGTCATATAGCCTGTATAAAAATTACTGAAAATTGTTAACAATAAGAAGCTAAAATACATTCCTTTTTTGCTATATGCAATCAATCGATCAATTCCCAGTAAAACAAGTGGTAATAGATATACAGCATCTAGCCACATCACATGAAAATAATATTGTACTGTATACCCCATAAGTGCATAGGCTGTTGAAAATAGATAATTCATCTTGTGATTTTGTGGATAATGTTTTTGTAAATATAAATGCATGGTTCCACCAGATAATCCAATTTTGAAAACAATTAAAATAAATAAGGCAATTGGAATACTCGTTTTTGAAAAGAAAATTAGAATTATATTGAGTGGGCTTGCTAAGTAATAGGCAAATGTCGCTATCATACTTCCGCCCATACCCTTAGAAAAAGAATATAGTATGCTTTCTTTTCCCATAAATACATCTCGTAAATAGGAAAACAAAGAAACATATTGTGCCTTCATATCCGATATCATAAAATTTTCGCTTTTTATTGTATATCCTAGTAAGTAATATCCTATTATAAATATAATAATTGGGATACCAAAGGCAATTACAAATTTTTTCATCTCTTTCATAGCATCACCATATGATTTTATTATAAAGCAAATATATATATTTTAAAACATCTTTTAGTCAATTATTTTAAATCATTTAAATAAAAAATAAGTTTTAAACCAAAATAAAAAACAACCTATACTAGCGCTGAATTTAAATACTATACTTCTACTTTTTCTTCTGAAATCTCACAAAGATATTTTTTAAAACTTTCAATATATGTTTCAATTTCTTCTGGATCTACGGTTCCAACTTTCATCATTATATGACTATTTGGCAATTGGTATAATACATCAGTTTTCACAATACTATCCTTGTTTAACCCGTTCTTTTTATTTTTTGGAATAAGAATATTATATTTATATTTTTGCTTTTGAATCTGTGATGAAATCAACATACCAAAATAATCTATTGATATTGCTAAATTATTACCTGTTTTTTCGTAATCAATTATTACAAATAAATGATTATTCCCCTTGCTCCCATCAGCATAGTCATATTCGCTTGCAAATACGATATCTCCAACGTTATACATTTATCATTTTTCATTCCTTTCTACTTAGTCTGATATGCTTGTAGTTTTCCTTTGTGTTGCTCATTTTCAACGGGGTATTTTACAAAAGCCTCTTTATAAGAACGAACTAAATTTTTACTTTTAGCAAGAGCAATAATTTTCTTAATATCTTGCTTTAAATCACTTTTTAAAGCGTTCTCCTTTGCTTTCATTTTTTTCTCCTCCCTCGTAATTAAAATATATCATAATTTACAGAATTTGTAAATTACTTATGTGTATTCTATACATATTTTAACACATTGTCAAGATGTTTTAGAATTATGTTATTCTACTAATAATATACTATTATTTTTTACTCATTCCTTTTTTCTAAACAATTTTTTATGATAATTTTTTTGAATTTATTATATAGTAAAAAGAAATCTTTCGATTTCTCTTAAAAATTCATCATCTGCATCATTGCAAATAATAACAATAACAAGATCCCACCACCAGTTGTAACTAACATTGTCATTGTCTTATTTTCCATTGTGTCCAAACGATTTTTATATTTCTGTTCACGTACCTTATTTTGTAATGTAGATACAGTTCTTGCAAATAAAACGAGTTGTTCCTGTTTGTTTTCTTGTGATCCTAGTCCAAGACGATATAACAAACGCATCATACGCATGGAGTCTCTAACAGGATATTCTTTTGCAAAATCCATATAAGGATTTACGCTAGAATCTCCTGCCTCAATTTTTGTAATCATTTTTTCAAGTCCTGGTTTAAAAATCTCAGGTGCGGTATCAATAGATTTACGAATTGCGACTGGTACTGTATAGTGTTGCACTAAGATTTCCAAGCTTTTTAGATAATATGGTAACATTTGATTAATTTTGTTTAAATTTGCCTTATAATACTTTTGTAAACTTGTATATGGCAACTTAAATACTACAAATCCTAAAATGAATGCAAATAATATATTTACAAAGGAAGGATTAGAAAGCATGAAAATGAATATGATAAATACAATTACAACTAAACCATTACGCAAACGTTTTGAAAATTCACGGTTGACATCTACTTCATTTCCATGACGTACCGTTAGTAAAAATTTATAGTCATCTTCCATTAGGAATCTGAAATATGGTTCTGCATCTGTTAAAAACTTTTGTGTATCAATTTTCTTGTTATACTCTAATACAAATAAAATGATTAGTGCGATTAAAATAAATTCCATTACTCAGCCCCCACATTCTCATTGTAATATTTCTCACCTGATAATAAGAAATAAGTATTGATAATAATAATTGCGTGCAATAATAGTTGAACCAAACCATTGTCTAATAATTTAATATAAGATTCTACCCCTAATAAAAACTGAACTAACATAACCATTAAATATAAAATAACACCAAATTGTAAAAACTTTTTATGGAATTGTGCTCTGTCCAAACGGTCTCTATAAACATTTTCCACCAACATATCAATATCTAGTGACATGTTTTCTAATGCATCACTTGAGTTTTTTGAACCCTCATTTGTAATTTGTAAGAATAATTGATGCATATTTTTTACGATAAAATAATCATATTTTTGATTCATAAATTGAATAGATTGTTCAATCGTACCATTTTCATAAGCAAGATCAATCATTGTTTTGACATCTGATCTTACAGGATCTTCTAATACACCTGATTCATAAACACCTTCTAGTGCTTTGATAAAGGATTGTGTTGTTGCAAATTCCATAATGGTATTGGTAGTATATACTTGAACTTGTTCAAAGATAAATTCACTGTAAATTCTTTTACATCTTAGATAAGTAAGGTAAGGAATCGTAATAACAGCAACTACCGCATACACAACTGATAATAATAAATTATAGAAATATAAATATGAAATTACAGCTGCCGCAACGGCAAATATGATCACTTGTAATGTATATTGTTTTTTGGTATATTCCTGTCCGAGCTCTTTTACTTTTTCTCTTACTTCTTTAAAAGAATAAGGAGCATACTTATCATAAACATTTCCTACTTGTTTTGATACATATTTATAGACATTTGTTCCTGCACTATTTCGGTAAGCAAGAATAAATATAATTACAAAAGCAATTAGGATAAATACGAATATTTCCATTTAAATACCTCCTTTATTCATATGAAATATTTTGATTTGTGGTTACTTGTTGTTGATTGTTCACATTATTTTGTGAAGTTGCTTGTATTACATTAGGTGATAAAATAACACCTTGTGAATCTAGGTAATCAAGTAAATATTTAGAAGGTTGATTTCTAATAACTTTACCTGATGTTGATTTTTGATAAATTGTATTATATTTCGCTTCATTGTTCTCTGTTACATAGAATTCTGTTACTTCGGCAATTTCACGGACAAAACGTTTGGTTTCTTTATCTTGATATCCACGAATATACACGCCTATTTGGATATAACGGTAAATTGTTTTTAAGAATTGGTCAATATCCTGACTTGTCTCTAACAAGCTGTACATACGATGTGGAATAGAAGAGGCTTTATCCGCATGGATTGTAGATAAAATGTAGTGTCCTGACGAAATAGAGTTACGAACTGCCATTACTGCTTCTGCACTACGTACTTCGGATAATAATATCCACTTTGGATTTTGTCTCATACAAGTTACCAATACATCTGTATATGAAGCTATATTATTGGTTTTCATCGCAACGATATCACGATGTGGAAAAATTCGGTCTAAATGAAGTTCTAGTGTATCTTCCACTGTAATGATCTTCTCATTTTCTCTCGTATGAGAAGCTAAGTATTTAATAAATTCGGTCTTACCTGAACCAGTTTCCCCACATACAATAATATTGCAATGTCCTAAAACACACTGTACTAGAAAATCATGGATATCTAAATCAACGTATTTGTCTTGTAACAATTTGTCTTTCTCAAGTCTTATTTTGGCTGGAGTTTTACGAATTACACAAGCAATTCCATTACGAGCAATGGACTCATGAATGAAATTGAGACGTAATTCGGCACCCTCTGCATCCAAGAAGGGATGTGCCATATTGAATGACTTTCCCATTACATTGGAACATTGAAATGCTAATTTTTCCATTAATGCATCATTAATATCTGGATTTTCAACACGAAAATTTCCTTTGGATAATGTTTTTAAATGAATTTGTCCACCATTACTGTAGGAAATATCAGTAATGTCATCATCCTCTAAATAAGGTTTGATAGGCCCAAAATCAATTTGGGAGAACATATTATCATTCATATATTAACCTTCTACTTGCCCCATTGCTGCAGTTAATTCATCATTTGGAACAGTATTAGCATTGATAAAGTCTCTTAAAGTTTGTGAACTTACCATAGTGCTTCCCTCTGGTACTACCGCAGTTCCACCATGTGGTACTGGGAATAATTCAGCTGAGAAAGCAGTCATGTATTTTCCTTTTAATAACAATACGTTAATTTCTGGTTGTACTCCAAAGATTAAACTACTTGGTGTACGAGCTTCATCGCTATTTTCAAATACATTTCTTCCTGCAGAATCTTTTACAGCTAATACTTTTACGTTTTCTACTAATTTACCAACCATAAGCTGTCCATTTTCATTTACAGCTTTCATGTAAATATCAATGTAATTTCCAGGAAAAATTGAATTTCCATAAGTTTTATCCATTGTAACAGCCATATTGTAAGGAACTTCTCCATCGGCTACTTCAACAAATGCGGAATCTGGTAAATCAGCTTCATTTACTACAACTCCACTATAGAACATACTTCCTTTTGGAATTACAGTATTGTAGTTGCTATATTTACCAATCACAAATGCGGATGAACGAATTACGTTACTCTGCAATACAACTGGTGCTACATCGACATATTCAATCATGTCAGATGTAATTCTTGTTCTTGGTTGAATGGTCTGTGCTGCTACTGGTATTCTTTTAACTGGGTTTACCATTCTGTTAATTTGGATACGATATCCAAAGAATAAGACTAAGATAATCGCGATTACTCCAATAATCGTAACTGTGTTTTTGTTTCTAAAAAATCTTTTTAATGCAATCATAAAATTATTCATATTTTTCTTCCTTTCTTTAATATGGTGTTTCTAAAATCGCATCCAACCGATTGGAAATATCAAAATCGATAATTTCTTCTGTTACATTGGACTGTAATTTAGTGGAAACCCTCAAACTTACTTTTGGAGGTGTTTCGTTCACATCATATATTTCAACTTTATAAGTATTTCCTATGGTTACACTTTCTGCGAACCTCCTTATAAAGTTTTCAACAAATTTTTCACGATCGATACGAACAGTACCGGTTCTACGATAAGAGGCTAAGTCAACAGCGTCGTACATAGCCGCTTCTGTAATTTCTTTTAATAGGATATAGTTTTGTTCATCTGTATTGGTGACATTCTGGAAAAAGAAGATAAAAGCAACTGATGTGACACCGAGTAAGATAACAAATATACCCCAAAACGATTCTTTCACTTCTTTTCACCTCTATCTTTCTGAACATGCATAGAAATCACTATGTGATGAACTACTGCATACACTTTTATCCGTTTGAAGACCATATAATGGTTCTCTTATAAAATTACTTAAGCAAGCTACACCATCTTTACAAACTAATGTAAAATCTGCATAGCCATCATCACGAGAATCATTATACCTACGTATTTCTTTAATGGTATTGGTATCTAATATAAAGGTATAAAGTGGATCTTTCTGATAAACGGCGTTACCCTCTACACCACGGTTTTTTAATATTTGGGTTTCTACTAATTTTACACTATTCCAGTTTGATCCTGGATATCTTCCTATATGTGGATCTAGACTAAACTTATTGGTAGTATTACTTACCCCTGAGCCAGCTGTTTTCCCTGGGAATGGATTTCTAAGTGAAATAGTTCTATAAATGATGTTAATTCCACCATAAGGACAAACAGTATCCTGACAAATTTTAACTGCCTCATCTTTCGAATATCCTGAACTCATATAACTAAATACACAAGGTTTAATATTCATTCCATCATTATATGTTCCATGTGGACAATGGAAATCCTCATTTATATTACATAAAGTACTCACACAATAATCGTAGGTTTTTCCGTTATTCAAGCAAGAGGTAATTTTAATCGTTCTATCATTTGGACAAAACTTATCATCTTCACATACTTCGTCAAAGGTCTCGTCACTATCACAATATAGAATTTGAGCATCAGCACACGTAATCGTTGTAGAACTACTATTAGATCCATATATCTTACAATATAAATCTTTTCCAGCATGTTTTGTTCCCTCTGGGCAAACACACTCATCAGTAGGTGCATTTGTTACAGAATAATTACATACATATGGGTTTTGATTCGCAAGTTCTGTAAATTTTCCATCTTGGCCTAAACTATCTACAATAATATTTAAATCATATGGTTCTTTTACATTTGCCGTAGAAGATATTGGTAAATTACTATATCCAATTTTAATATAGTCAACAGTTGGGATACTCATTGATGGTTTATTTGTTCTTTTCTCTACATAATGATATAAATTGTCTGGTAAAGAATAGGTTGCGGTTGCTGTAATTGTAATTGGTCTTTCATCAATTAATCGTACTATTTCTAGATATTTATCCATTAAACCTCCACGCAACGGCAGATCAGAAATTGTATAAGTTTTTAAAACATCTGAATGTTGACGTACATACTCTGTTGCGTCACATCCCTCACATCCAAAACTCTGACCTGACAACTTTAGTTGATGGGTTGTTCCATATTCTGGATCATTATATGACATAGATGTATCACTTTCAAAAGAATATAAGTCAGATGGATCCCATTTTGTTTTTCCTGCATATACAATATTGTTTAAAAATTCGGTTGCCCCATTATATGCATTAATATAGTTTTTACAAACATTAATTTTAGCATTAATAGCATTTAATTCGTTCTGCTTTTTATTCACCAATGCTTCACGTTGACTTTTTTCATTATTAGTACACGTAGATGTTATTGTTGTGACATTATTAGGTGGATTGTTTCTATCACAATCATTTAGACAGCTGTTGTACTCATCACCTCCATTATGAGGAGTATCAGCACACTCTCTTTTACAACTGTTTCTTTTATCATAGTTTTGATCTACTGTATTGGTTACTGTTGTACATTTATCTAACTCAGCTCTTGCTTCTTCTAATTCTCTCTGGCTTTTTAATTGTTGATCTCCATATGCACGATCTCCAATAAATGCGCAAGCATCTTCGGTTGCAAGTCCTTTGCTATCTATTTTTCCTCTTGCTGCAACCGTTCTTCTTATATTTTCAAGTTCTCCAACATAATTAATACCATTAACTGTTTGGTTTATGTTATTTATATGTGCTTGAAATGTTGTGTTCATATCTTCTTGAGACATTGTATTTGGTGAAAATTTAATTTTACAAGTTTTAATTCCCTCATAACTTAAAGAATATAAATTTCCCCAAATAGTATTTAATGTTGCAGTAGATGTTGGCCATACAATGTGTGTTCCAACAGGTACTGGGTTAGCAATGCCCCCAGGATAATATTGATATGCTTCCTCTTTGCAGTATAACCATGCAACACTTCCGTCTCCAATCATTCTTGTGGGTTCTCCGTCCTCACTCGCGTTGCCACACTCGCTTCCATCTAATTCTTGCCAATAATGTCCAACGTGTGTTTGATTATCATTTGCACAAACTGCAGGTGTTCCTATAGTTTTTAATACACCACCTCTACAAACAGGAGCTGGTGGCTCAGAGCAAAAATGTTCTTTACATGCTTCTTCATCCATATTGCCACAATCTGATAAGTAGTGCGCATTTCCATTATTATCTGTACAAACATAATCATTAGAATCATCAGGACAATACTGAGCTGCACACTCAACACGACATTCCGTCATTTTACTTGGGTTTCCATTCATACAACTAGTGACACAACTTGTAATATCGACATTCTGCATGGTTGGATCTGTGCATGTTATATTTTGCGGACAATACAAACTTTTACAATAATTTTCTTCCTTGCCACTATTCACACAAGAAGTAATATCATGCGATACATTATTTACATCTGTACAAGTCTTTTTTTCTGTACAAGGATCACCAGTAATAATTGTTAAAAAGCGTTGATAGTATCCTCCATTTTTATGATGATAAAAATAAAGATTTCCCATATACATTGTTCCTATATTTAATATTTCTTCAAAGTCATCTATAGCTTCTTTTGTTAAATTTTGACTTTTATCATTACTATAATGTCTAACTCCAACATAATAACTCATCAATGCATTTGACGCATTTCCTTCAAATAAAGTTTTATCAAAACCTGACATTCCATCTGCTCTTAGCCAAAAATATACTTGAGTGACTAGATATTTTACCTGTCCTATTTCACTACCTAAATTCGCATTTAATATATATTGAACGGCTCTTCTATCTCTATTATTTATTATTATTAACGGTAATTGATTATTATTTCTATAATATGCATTTTCCGTTGGGTCGACACTATATCCTGGGTTTAAACATAATGCTACAGCAGAACTCTTACTATCTGATATTTTTTCAATGTACAGAGTTTTTTTACTATTTTTATAACTAAACTCTATTTGCGTCTTTCTAGGCTCTAGTGTCGCACAAAAATCTTCTGCCCCTACATTCACTGTAAACACTGCTAAAAAGATAGTAAATGCTATTAATATTTTTTTCATTTGTACACCCCCTAAAATAGGCTACTTTTTTTATTATATCTATAAATTATAATAATTCCACCTACAATAAATATTGGTAAAACAATATAATAATAATCCAAATAGAATTCCAATATATAATCATATATTCCTTTAATATTCTCTTCTTCTTTTTTTTCAATTGGCTTTTCTTCTACTACTTTTAAACTATTTACTTTTTCTTTAAATTCATTATAGGAAAGTGTCATATTTGTAAATTTCTGACACAATTCATTTTCTTCCATCCCGATACATACCTCATCTTGATAAAATGGATTGTATGGTGGAGTTGTTACATAATGAGAATATAATAACTGATTACTACAATAAATATCATTTGTATAAACATCAAATCGATAACTTGTATTTGATCTTAAATTATAAATTGTAATCTCATTACCTTGATAATTATAGGTTTTATTATTCTTAATATCTTTTATGATAAAACCCTCTGGAATATTGGATAGCGTAATTTGAAATGAAATGCGTCCATTTTCTTCGGTATAAGTATAACTAGATGTAATATTACTCGCTAATGTTTGATATTTTACTTTATCCTCATTGGAGCAAATAATTGCCTTTGTTTGAAACGGCAATAGTAAAATAAATAACCCTAAAAGAATTGGCAGTCGTTTCATCCTATCTATCCTCTCTTTCTTATTATAACATGAATTCCTTAATCTACAAGTGATTATTCAATATTTTTGACATTATTTTACAACAATTTGGTAAATATACTCACGAAATGTGAAAGAAATTGTAATATGTTCTGCATATTCTAGTTCTTTTGGAACTTCAATGTAATAGACATTTTCCTCGGTCTGTCTATTTGGTTTTACCTGTTTCAAATTATGTATCGTTTTTTCTTCCCCATTTATTTCATACGTAATCATTCCAAAATCTTTGATTACACTATATAAATCAGATAATTTATGAATATAAGAATTTTCATCTAATGTAAAATTTCCAACTATTTTCATTAATGTTTTATCATAATTATCACTCATACTTGGTTTAATGTACTCTACTCCTGTTAAACAATTATTAGCTGTAATACAATAAATGTAATTATTGATAAAAGTATCCCCTATTTCATAAGAAGCTATCTTGACTTTACTCTTTTTTAAAATACTTTGTGTAAGTGATATCTCTCTACCTAATAAATAAGAAGTAGTGGTTTTTGTTGAATCATCAATTGGTGTAATCAATGTTTCAATTACTTTATCATTTTTATCTTGATATTTTAAAATTATTTTTTCTGTATTCAATTCTTTTGGTAATTCATAGACTAGTATATATGGTTCAAATGTAGTTGTCATATATTCATTATGATAAATATTTCCAAGATCATACATTACTTCTTTGTAATTATCACTTGCATGAAAAGAAGTATTTCCAATCATTAAAGTAAAACGAGATGGATTAAATACTTTTTTATTTACCTGATAATTCGAACGAATTTGATATTGAATCACCAAAAACTTTTTATCCTTTTTAATCTCTTCATTATGATAACTTTTGCTTGTAAGATAACTATTTTCTATATTTATCATAAACTCGGTTGTCGTAAATGCTTCATTCTGTTTATATATTTTATGATATACTCCTACATTTAAATAAATAACTGCACAAATAACAGCAATAACAAGTAAGGCAATCATATGGATCATAAACTTATTTTCTATATATACATATTTCGCATGTCTTAATTTTTTACGTAAATTTCTTTTTAACTGATCCGTATCTAATTCTACGTCTATTTCAAATTCTTCATTATCTTCAGATGCGATTTTCAAATCTTCTAAATCTTGGTCAAAATCAAATTTCTTAATATTAAATCCTGTTGCACGCATCGCAACTACAATTAAACTTAATGATTGTACGATTAATGCGAATAGGCAAAGATCTTGCATTATTTTTAGAGTTCTTATACTTAGTAATCCTGATTCTAATGTTTTGATATTGGTATAACAAAATATAAATACAAATGCCATAAAACTATAAACGAATATATTGAATACATAAAAGCGAATTGGCTTTTTTTTGAAACTCATTAGTCCCAAAATAATAAATGTTAAAATAAGTACACCAATAATAACAATTATCATAATAGGTGAAAATAAATTAGATGTAATGTTGGTTCCAATGGTAGATAAATTTGAACTCATATATTCGCTAATGAATCTGAAAATCGTATTGGTTTTGAGCAATAAATATACAATCATAATTGTTAAGGTAAAATGAATTACTTTGAAATACTTAATTAAAAATGCAAATGGTTTTCTAAATAACATAATCCACCTTCCTATTCTAATATATAGTATATCGTAAAACAGATTAAAAAAAAAGTATTTTTTAAAAGTACAATTTATTTTATTATAGACAATCATAAACATTTTTCTTACCCATTTTATGTAAATAAATGCCAATTTTTGAATTAAGGGATGAAAATATTAATGCTTTTATACTTTCAATGAACAAAAATGCCGAAAAACATAATTTTGTTTAGTACATAAAACAAAATTGCTAGCAAATGAAAAAATAGCATAGATTATTCTGATAGTATGTGAAGGATATTTATCTAAAATTAGATTATTCTATGATTGAGACATAATGAGAGTTATAAGGATTAGAAAAATATACAATAAATCTGATTGTAGGCATAGTACATAATATGTTATACTTAATATGTAAAAGTATACATTTAGAAAAAGGTGGCATAAAATATGGAATTTAATTTGCAAGAGGCAAAGGAAAAGACAATTGAATTTTTAAATCAAAAATCATATTCTTTGGTACGTCCTGATTTTTCTAAATATTCCCAAGTTTATTTATTTACAACTGAAAATTTATCATATATAGATAAATTAGATATCCAAAATAAAGATATTTTAACTGTTACAGGTAGTTTTGATCAATGTTTAAATCTTGCTTACAAAGGTTGTAAATCTGTATGCAATTTTGATGTAAATGTTTTAACAGTTGCATTTGCAGCATTTAAGTACGCAGCGCTTAAAGCATTTACATATAAAGAATATTTAGAATTTTTATCTGGCAATAATCGTTTAGATTACCATATGTATTTGAGAATAAAACCTTATATGAATTTTATATTTCAAGAATACTGGGATTTTATATATCAAACATTTGATTATTCTGGAACCTCTATTTTTGCCTCCAGATTGTTTGATACTCCTAAAACAATAGAACAAATAATTTCCTTGAATCCCTATTTAAGAAATGAAAATAATTATAATACTACTAAACAGAGGATAGATTCTGTTGCAATTAAATTTGAAGAAAAAAATGTATTGGAAATTGGGCAATCAGATGAATTGTATGATATAATGCTATTTTCTAATCTTGAAACTTATTTGTTAGATGAACTTTCAGGTGGAATGACCCCCGAAGAATACATAAATTTTCTTCATAATAACGCTAGTAATCAATTAAAAGAAAATGGTATAATTCAAATTGCATATCAATATCAATATAGAACAAAGGTAAACTTGACAGGAAATTTTTTAAAAAATTTATTTCATAAAAAATATAAGGTTAAAGGAATTGATTATTTAGAGAAAAAATATCGAAAGATAATTATTACAGGAAGTCCCTTATGGAGTAACACAGAAATAACAAGTGACGTTCAAGATTGTATTTATTTATATAAAAATGAACTAGAGAAACGAAGAAATGTTTTATAAAATGGAAAATCTTTTTAGACAAATATTTTTATACGGAATTATGGAACAAAACACTTTGTAATTTGTGATTAAGTATATTTTTAATTTTCTGAAAAATTGATAACTATATTAGATGGGAGTGAATCAAATGAAAAATATTAGTCATTATGTTTTTGGAATTATAGGAGGTTTAATTGGTGGAATAATTGCTTCAATTCCATGGATATTACTCTATATCTATGGAAATATGATGTTTTCTTTACTTGCTGTTTTTATTGCGATGGGTGCACTCATTGGATATAGATTATTTAAAGGAAAAGTAGATAAAAAGTTACCACTGATTATTACAATATTATCTCTTATTTCCGTTTCAATTGTTACACTTGTTATTATTCCGTTATTACTTCTTTCTAAAAATGATTTAGTTGTAAGTTTCGAAAATCTAGAGTGGTTATACCAAAATTCTGAATTTGCAAGTGCGATAATGCGGGATTATATCATATCCTTAGTTTTTACACTTCTTGGAATTAGCGGTGTTACTTCACAACTGAAAAGAGGAGAAGATCCAAAGCTTTTTCCTCAAAATAATGCATTACGACAAGAAGCTTCAGAACAGACTTCTAATATAAAAGAATCCTTCCAACAATTAGATGCAATGTCAAAAGAAAATGCAGTACCAAAAGAGAGTATTCTAAATGCATTATCAGGAGAAGAAAATTCATCTGCTACATTTCGTACTCTATGTACACAAAAAATAATCCGTAAATATAAAAAGAACTACTACTTTGACGAAAAATCAGAGCGTAGTGTCCTTCGCAGATTTTTACTCATTTATTTTGGTATTATGAAATGGATTATCCTTATATTTATTATTCTACTAATTCCGATTCTATTTTTATAGGTATGAAAGAAAGCATTCAGGCATCTCTGAGACAATAGAGATGTTTTTCTTTGTAATTGGATGAACAAATTCTAAATGATAAGCATGTAATGCAAGTCTTGAAAATGTCTTTTTATTTCCGTATTTTATATCTCCCAAAATTGGATGTCCAAGTTCCTTCATATGCACACGAATTTGATTTTTTCTTCCCGTATCTAGATGTATATTTAAAAAAGTTACATCCTTTTTTTCAGATAATACTTGATAATGCGTAATAGCCTCTTTTCCGATTCTACTTTTACTCGAATAAACAATATGTGTTTTCGTTTCTTGTAACCATGTATGGATTGTTCCTTTTTTCGGTAATCCAGTTCCCTCTACCAATGCATAATAACCCCTTACTCTTACAATAGAATTCCAATTATTTTGCAATAAGTTTTTGATTCTCTCATTTTTTGCAAACATTAAAACACCTGAAGTTTCTTGATCTAGGCGATGTATAATAAATACTTTTTTGTGTTCTTTTTGATTTACATACTGACTTACCATATAATAAGCCGTCAATTCTTTTTCTTTGTTGGTTGCAATTGTAAGTAAACCTGCTGGTTTTTCTATCGCAATCAGTTCTTGGTCTTCATATAATATTGAAATTTCATAATTCTGATATACAATTGGTTTTGGTTTGATTGTAACCAAATCTTTCATTGAAACAGGATAGTTTGCTTTTGTAATTGTTTTCCCATCTACTAAAATAGATCCATTCTGTATCATTGTTTTTATCACATTTTTGGATTTATTTTGTGTTTTTATTAAGTATTCTAATAAGGTTTTTGATTCATTCCGCATATATTTATAACTCCTTAAATATTATAATTGAAGTCTATTATCACTCATATTCTCATTATAACTAACTGAATTTATATGTTCATTTATAACTGACTATGTCATAATGTACAAACAAAATAAGTACAACGTTTATTATGAATATTTCATTTTATCCATTATTTCCTCATCATACTTTAAACTATAACTGGTGTAACAATTTCACCAATTACTTTAATTGCTTTTATTGTATCTTCAAATGATATTTCTTTTGCGTATTCGTAGTTGCTCTGATAATTATTCCATAATATTTTTAATCTTGAATCATTATTAATCAGTTCTATATATTCACTATAATTATCTATATAATCCATCGTTTCACGATTCTTAGCAGTATTTAAAATTGCATTTTTTAAAATATGTTTGTTAATGTCACTCCATTTAAAATTAACAAACATATATAAGTCATAATAATCTTTCATTCTAGTATTATCAATATTTCTACTAATTATTGCCTCAAACTTTTCTGCAATAATTGTTTCGTAGTTATAAGTCATAATATTAATGTTTTCATTATCAAATAATGTACTATATTTAAATTCTACTTCTTTATAAGTGATAACGTCCCCAGTAGTTATATCAATCATTAAGTTCGTTTTCAAACCATCAAATTCAGCTTTTAAATTAGCATTAAAACCAGAATATAATTCTTCTTCTCTAATATCTTTAATATTTTCTATTTCAAGTTTGATATTATCTTCTATATCTATATTAATAATCTCATTAAGAACTTCAGTAATAGTTTCTCTAGAGAGTGATAAGCCTTTTATAGTAGTATCTAAATCCATAGTACTTCTTAAATTTACTCCAAAGATAGACGATAATAAAAGTCCACCTTTAATTATAAATTTATCCTTATATTTAGACTTCGAAATTCTTTTTAATAATGATTCAAACATAAAGTTTTGAATCAAATATTTATTGGGTATATTAGTTTTATTAGATAAGTTAGATATTTTTGCTTTTAAACTGTCTCTGTTCTTAATCATTTAAGCACCTCAAAAGTGTCTCTTACTTTATTGTAAATGTTCATCTTTTTAGCATATTCATATAATTTTAATGTGTTTTTCTTTTTACTATAAAAATATTCTCTAATGGCTTTATTAAAAATTTCGAGGTCTATTTTCTTTTTATTTTTAATAATATCGCAAATAGTTTTATCTAAATCATATATTTTTATAATATTACCAGAATCTAATTTATAGTTAATTACTCCTAAATTTAACAATTCATTCTTTGTATAAAACAGATTAACATTTTCTTCTTTTTGAAGCGAACCTTTATATCCACTTTTAATGGAAATATCATATTTGATAGGAATTCTATTAGAAAATCCGTGTAAGTAAAGGGCTGTTGTATTAGAATAGATTGCATATTTACTTTTACTTTGTAGAATCACAAATTCATCAATCAAAACATTCTTTTTAATATAAACTCCACGACATACTCTTTCTATTTTATTCTTCTTAATAAGTTTAGTAAGGTAAGTTCTAGGAATATTATGTTCAGTAACATCTTTAGTAATCAAATAACCATTTTTAAATAAATTTAAGATTTTATTTTCATATTTCATATTTATTTTCCTTTCACACTTAAATCATAACATATTTAAGTGTATTTGAAAACATAATTTATAAATTTAAATATATTTTAATAATTAATCATTAATAAGAGCAACATTCCCTTTTTCTCTTATTAACTTATTTTTAAATTCTACTAATCCACTTATTATTCCAAATTCTGCTTGGTCTAATTTCAGTTTTATTTTCTTGCATTTACCTGCTCCTTACTGTCAAATTCAACCAGTGGGCATTTACCAGTTAGGTTGGTATAATGAAACATATACTACACAAACAACCTCTATAAGATTTTTTCAAAAACAGTAAAAATATCAATAATTTAATCGTTTTTTACCATTTTTGACTACTGCTGAATAGTGTATTCTTTCTTTATTTATAAAGGTTGCCGCCTATTTAACACGCACACACATTCAACATGATAAGTTTGCGGAAACATATCAACTGGTGTTAATTCATCTATATGATATATTTCTTTTAACTCTTTTAAATCACGTGCTAGTGTAACTGGATCACATGATACATATACAATTCGTTTTGCATTACAGTTTTTCAAATAGAAAAGCGTTTTATTGTCTAAACCATTACGTGGTGGATCTACAATAATAACACTATAATCCTCTTTTATTTTATCTACTATGGTTGCCACATCACTGCAAATAAATTCTGCATTATCAATATGATTTCGTTTCTGATTTTCCCTTGCATCTATAATCGCTTGCCTGTTGATTTCAACCCCTAGTACTTTATGACAATAAGGACTCATATAAAGTCCAATTGTTCCTGTACCACAATATAAATCTAAAATGGAATCTTCTTTGGTTACAGAAGCATAGTTTAATACAATGTCATATAATTTTTTTGCTTGATTGGTATTTACTTGAAAAAACGAATCTGGAGAAATTCTAAATAGAAAATCGCCTATTTCTTCTTCAATATATGATTCTCCATAGATACATTTTAATTTCTTTCCTTTGATATAAATGGAGTTTACATATGAGCTTAAATTTTCTATCATTTTAGTTTGGTTGAAGCGATTGTTTATTTGAAAAATAACCATTGTTTGATTTTTACTTGCTCTTACAATAACCTGTGAGCAATCATTGAGATCCAACTTTGTCATGACAGAGAGTAAGCTTTGTATTTTTTTATCTACTAAATCACAAGTTTCAATTGGAACAATTAAATTACTTTTATATTTAAAATAACCTATTTCCTTTCTTACTTGAAAAGTAGCTTTATTACGGTAATTCCATTCTTCAGATGCAACTATTTCTTGTATCGGAACATTAGAACTTACAAATTTCCTCATAATCTCTTTTACTTTTTCTATCTTCCATTCTAGTTGTTTCTTGTATGGTAGGTGCATTACATGACATCCACCACATTCTTTATAATAAGGACACCGTGGAGTAATACGATTACAACTCTGCTTATAATAGTTCAAAACTTTTGCTTCTTTTAAATTTTTTTTCTCTTTTACAACTTGAACCTCAACTTGTTCATTTGGCAAGGCATTTTCGACAAAAATAACAATTCCATCTTTTCTTATAATTCCTCTTCCTTGATGATCTAATTTTTCAATTGTATAAATTTGCTCCATTATAAATCACCTAGAAATATTATATCATAGAATTTTTTTCATTTTGAATGAAAAACATTTGTTGATACTTTTTTTAAAATTGTACATACTATCATTAGAAATATGGTGATCGTATGTTAGAAAATATAGAACAGATTGTAAATCGTCTTAAGAATGAGACCAATGATTTAACCGATATTATTTATCGAAAAAAAACAATTCAAAAGAAAAATATTTATATTATTTATAATGAACCACTTACCTCTAGTGATAAAATTAGCGATTTTATTGTTCGAAGTTTAAATCATATTGAACAGGAAAAAATAAAAGCAACCAATATACTTGAACGAATCGAAAACGATATTAGTAACTTCAAAGTCAAAAGAATACAGAATTATAACCAAATTTGTTTTTACTTACATCGTGGTTTTACCATTATACTAATTGAAGATGAAAAAGAAGCACTCGCTTTAGAAACCAAAGCCAATATTGCTAGAGGAATCAGTCAACCGCAAACAGAAAACACTGTAAGAGGTGCGAAAGATGCATTTGTGGAAGACTATCAAGTTAATCTAGGATTAATCAAAAAAAGAATTAAAACCAACGATTTATGGATTGAGGGATTAACAATTGGTAAATATACAGCAACTCAGGTAGGTGTTTTGTCTATTCATGGTATTGTTAAGGAAGATTTAGTAAATCAAGTAATGACACAATTAAAACAAATTGATATTGATGGTATTATTGATAGTGGGATGATTAAAAATCTTATCGAAAAGGAAACAAAATCAATTTTCCCAACCATTATTACAACGGAACGACCAGACATCGTTTCCAAAGCTTTATTAAATGGAAAGGTTGCGATTGTAGTAGATAACAGTCCCTATATTTTAATTGTACCTAGTTTATTAAATGACTACTTTAAAACAATGGAAGATGTTTATGGTAAAGGCATGAACATTACCTTTACTAGAATCATCAAATTTCTAGCTTTTATTATTGCTTTATTTACGCCTGCAGTTTATATTGCTCTCATCACCTACAATCAAGAAATGATTCCCACAGATTTGTTGGCTGATTTTGCAACACAAAGAGATGGCGTTCCTTTTCCTGCTTTCTTTGAAGGTGTCATTATGATTATCTCGTTTGAAATCCTAAGAGAAAGCGATCTACGTGTTCCTAGTTTTAGTGGAAGTGCTTTGTCCATTGTTGGAGCTTTAATTTTAGGAGATGCTGCAGTAAGCGCGGGAATTGTCTCCCCTATTATGATTATTGTAATTGCGATTACGGCTATTAGTTCTTTACCGTTTACTGAATATGAGCTTGAAAATGCTCTCAGATGGTATCGATTATTATTTATGCTTGGTGGTGCTTTTTTAGGTATTGTAGGTGTTCTTGCGATGACTATTTTCTTTATTATTCGTTTAAGTCACCTAGAATCATTTGGAAAACCATATTTGATGCCATTTACTCCCACAGATATTGATTCCTTAAAAAATAGTATCGTTAAATTTCCACTCAAATCCCTCAATAAACGTCCAAATTATTTATCCAATAATCGAACAATGCAAAGGAGGAAAAAATGATGAAAAAAGTCAAATGGGTATTACCATGTTTATTCCTACTTTTATGTACAGGATGTTATAACTATAGAGAACTTAATCAAATTGCCTTAACAAGTGCGATTGGAATTGATAAAGCAGACGATGGTGAAGGATACACTGTAACAGTTCAAGTTTTGAATACACAGAAACAAGGTAGTGACTCGAATTATAGCGGAAGTCAACCTAAGTTTATTCTATACGAACAAACAGGTCCAACACTTCAACATGCTTTGCGTACGATTATTTTAGAATCACCACGTCGACTCTATGTCAACCATATCAATCTTTTAGTAATTAGTGAAACAGTTGCAAAAGAGGGCATCAAAGAGATCTTAGATTTCTTTGCCCGAAATACCGAGTTTCGAAAGGATTTCCTTGTAGTAATAAGTAGAGAAGCTTCTACGGAGAATGTTATGCAGGTACTTACTCCTTTAGAAACACTAAATTCTAAAAATATTCATGATAGTATTACAACAGATGTAAAATTTTATGGAATGGCAACTAAAGTAACCTTTGAAGATTTATTAAATACTTATTTGAATCAGCGTACTAACATTGTTCTTCCATCAGTAGAAGTAGTTGGAAATACAAAAAAAGGCGAAGGGGAAGATAACATCAAACAATCGGTTCCAGATGCAACAGTGAAATTAACACCACTTGCAATTTTCAGTGGAGAGAAAATGATGGGCTATCTGACAGAAGAAGAAAGTCGTATTTACAATTATGTTCAAAATAATATGCAAAACACGATTGTTACAGCATACTGTTCAGAAAATGGTAAATTTACAGCTGAATTAATCTCTACGAAAACGAAATTGAAGCCCGATATTGAAAACAAAAAAATTAGTATTCAAGTAAAAGCTACTGCAAGTATCAAGGAAATTAATTGTAATATGAATTTGTTAAGTCCAGATTCCATTCAACTATTAGAGAATAAAATTAATACAGAAATAGAAGAAACAATTGAAAAAGATATCCTAAAAATAATTCAAACTTATAAAACAGATATTTTTGGTTTTGAAGAATTACTTTATAAAAGCAATCCAAATACTTATAAACAATTAAAGGAAAAGTACGGTGAAGAACTGATTGAAAATTTTAAATTTGAAGTTTCTTCAAAAGTGAAATTACAAACCAAAGGAAATATTGTAAAGGAGATTACAAGATGAAAAACAAAATCAATTGCCTACAATATAATACAATGCTAATTTTAATTATAGTGTCTGCTTTTATGGGAATTGGTGTATATTCTCTTGTACAAGCAGCTGGAATTGACGCTTATATCACTGTATTATTAGGTATTATTGTAGGAATTCCTATTTTACTTTTATTTCTCTATATTGCAAACTATGAGCCTGACTTAGCATTTCCAAAGAAATTAGAGAAATTATATGGTAAGAAGATTGGAAAAGTAGTCACGATTCTATGTGCCATTTTTATCTTTATTTTTGCCAATAATTATATGTTCAATTTGATTAATTTTATTGTGTCTCAATTTTTGCCAGAAACACCTCTTATGGTAATTGGAATTGTATTTTCTATTCTTACGATTTATGCCAATACAAAGGGTATTGAAACCGTATCTCGAGTGAGTTTATTACTACTGGTTATCAATATAATTCTATTTGCGATTGGTTTCATTGGTTTAATTCCTAGTATGGACACATCTAATTTAAAACCTGTTTTGGAATTTGGGGTTACAAGACCATTGCAAGCAACATTCTACTTTGTCACATTGATGATTATGCCTATATTTGCATTACTGATTGTACCTAAAAATAAGGTAGTAAATCCGAAAAAATTCAATCAATCAGTTGTGATTTCTTATTTTATTGCTTTACTATTTATTTTTGGTTTTTGCATTATTACTTTAGGAATTTTAGGAATTCATTTGGCAAGTATTTACCAATATCCTGAATATATTATATTAAAGCATGTTAATCTTTTTGGATTTTTAGATCGCATTGAGAATATTATTACAGCACAATGGATTTTTGGTTTATTTTTCTGTGTTACTTTTGCAGTTTATTATATTAGTAATAGTATTAAACTAGAGCATAATAGTAAGCTACTTCCTACAAGTATTGTAACGCTTATGTTACTTGCGAGTTTGTACTTAATACCGGATAATACTTTCTTTAATTGGTATATCTATTATATCGCTCCGCTTTTAAGACTTGCTTCTCTAGGTGTTTTTATTGTCATTGCAATTTCTATATTTATTCAAAAAAGAAAAAAGAATTCTTCCGACTGAATTCTTTTACTTTAATAAACTATAAATAAGGAAAATAATTCCAGCAATTACAATTCCAATAATAATGGATAAGCCTGTTTTTACTACATTTGGTTTCAATTTTAATTTCGTTGTTTCTTTCAATTGTTCAAAATCATCATCGCCAAAATTTAAACTAGAGGTATAAAATGATTTATCCATTTCCCCTCTCTCTTCATTTTTAGCTAATTCTTCCTGTTTTGCCTCCTCTAATAAGGTCCTAATAGAATCTTTATTTTCAACTAAAGTATTATCTTCTGATTTTAAATCATCAAACATATCAAGGCTTAATTCTCTTGTAGCTAGTTGATTTAACTCACTATTATTTGTAATGGTATCAATCAATTCCCTTAGTTCATTTTGTTCATAATCTTTTGTTTTGCTTTTTTCTTTTAGGTTCTTTAATATATTGTATCCAGTATTATCTAACCGATGGTATTTTTCTTCCACTTTTTTACTGTTTTTTGCTTTATCTAAGATATCACGGATATCGTAATTTTTTTCTGCCTCTAGAGTAGGAATATCTTCTGGTTGTGTTACTATAGGTTCTTTTATCATTTGTCTAAATTGTCTTTGTTTTTGATATTGCTCTCTATTTTTTAACATATTTTTTATTTTGGTGATGTCTACTTCATTGGATTTTTCGATGGTAGCAATTCCTTCAATATTACTATATTCTCCATCCTCATAAATTTCGCGATATAAATCTTGATTACGTTCGCTTCTTTTTGAGGTACGATTAGTAGGTTTATAATAACGTTCCATTCTACTTGTCAAGCATATCACCTCTAGTATTATCATAACATAAATTTTCCGTTTTTAAAACATTTACTTGCATATCTACTTGTTTTTCTTATATAATGAATATGGTGATGTTATGAAAAAGGTGAAAGTAAATCAAGATTTATGTATTGGTTGTGGCGCATGTCAGGCAATTGTAGATTCTGTATTTCAGTTAAATGATGAAGGATTTGCAGAAACAAAAGAAGAAACTAATACTGTAGATACTATGGATGAAGTATTAAAAAATGATGTAATGGATGCTTTGGAGGGTTGTCCAACAGCTGCAATTTTTATAGAAGAAGAAAAAGAAGCTGCGTAAACAGTTTCTTTTTTAATGACGATAATGCTTAATATCATCCATCTGTCTATGGAATTCAAAACCAGCACCTAAAGCCGTATTGATACTCCATATATTATTTTTTTGAATTGCTAAATCGATTGCTTTTACACTTTCCATATTTTCAATCAGAAATTTTCTCGTTTCTTTTAGTATTCTAATTCCTAACTTATTTCCCCTATAATCCTCGTGCACGGCATAATCTAGTGACAGCACTCCATTGAAATCACACTTTCCTAAATATATGTATCCAATTATGTTAGAAGCTTGTGCTGCAGGAGAGGATGGAAATACACCAACAATTGCCAATGTGTCCATGTTCCATTGCATAGGCACCACCTCTTGGATTTATACTATATCATATTTTTTATAATTTGCAAATTAACCATCCTTTATAGAAATCAAAAAACTTTTAGTTTTTATATAATTTTTGAATTTCCATCTCGGTTAGCCCTGTTATTTTGGAAATTTCGGTTATATCATATTTCCCGAGTAAATTTCTAGCAATTTCTCTATTTCTCTCTGCAGCACCCTGCTCGATACCCTGTTCAATTCCTTGTTGTATTCCTTGTTGTATTCCTTGTTGTATTCCTTCTTTTTTCCCTTGCTTTAACCCTTCTTCTATTCCTCGTTTTAATCCTTCCTCTTTCGCATCTTCCATAAATGTATTATATTCTAACTCTTGTCTTGTATATGCCAAATATAATGCCACTACTTCTTCATCTGTGCTATACTTATCTACCTCTTCTATTAACTTCTTTCTTGCCTTTTCTTCCATCTCTATCTCCCCTACCACTTTTTGAAATGCTTCCTTTTTCTGGGTTGTAAATGCAAAACACCATTTTGTTAAGTTGCTTTCACTATCAGTATAACATAATTTGCTTCCAATTACCATATCTACAAAGTCAATTCTAAATTTTTCACTTAATATTTTTCCTTCTTCATTTCTGAAATAGTAGGTTTCTTTTAGTTTGTTACTAGTTCGACAATTGTTTAAATTAATTTGAATGGTTCTTCCTATCTTATTATAACTGTTATCTCCATACTTTAGGTTTCCAGAATGTATATTACATGCATATATAATATTTCGGTCAATCGTTCCTTGATTTACTTTATTGGATAATTCGATATTGATTTTTTCATCTTCCAATTCTAGGATTAAATCTACTTGTTTATTCGCTTCTTGTTTTCCTTCTAGTTGTAAATCTCTTGAACACAGTTTTACTTTCCCTTTTATTTTTTCAAGTGGTATTTCTAGGTAACAAGATAGAAAATTTTCTACAATATCTATATTTTCGGGGTTATTGAATATTGCTGTAAATACATAATCATATGTTAAGGGGATAATTTTTCCTTCTTCTAGTTTTTCTTTGCGTACATCTTTCATGAGTATTCCTCCAGTTCTTTTAGGAGAATACCATACTTGTTTTTTTCTTACAAATGATACTTTTTCTATTTTTGATTTCTACTTTTATCATAATTTCATTTTTCTATTATAACAATTTTTTCATTCTAACAAAAAAAACATACAAATGTCTAAATTTGTACATTTTTTAAAATTATTTACCTAGCTTTATTTTATTTCAAAATATAGCTTTTTAATTTCTTTCGGAGATAACATACGATATTCCCCTGATTTTAACCCTGTTAAATCTAAAAACGATATTTTTTCTCTTTTTAATTTTACAACAGAATATCCAATTGCCTCAAACATTTTTTTTACTTGATGATTTTTTCCTTCATGAATTGTCAATTCTACAATAGAAGTATCCGTGTTTTTATCATATTTTTTAATACGCGCTTTGGCTTTACTTGTTTTTTGGCCATCTATAATAACACCATTTTGTAGCTGATTGATTTGTTCTTTCCCAACTAATCCCTTTATTTTTGCAATATACACTTTATCAATATTATTCTTAGGATGCATAAGTGCATTTGCTAGTACACCATCATTTGTAAGTAATAAAATACCAGTTGTATCATAGTCTAATCTTCCTACTGGATAAATACGCATTTGTGTATCAATTAAATCCACTACTGTTTTTCTATTTTTATCATCATTGGTAGTCGTTACAACACCACGGGGTTTATACAATAAAAAGTAAACTTTTTGTTCCTCTTTTTGTAAGATATTCCCATCGATTTCAATTAGATCTGTAGTATTTACTTTTGTGCCAAGCTCATATATTGTAACTCCATTCACTTTCACTTTTCCATTTTGAATCAATTCTTCTGCTTTTCTTCTTGAAGTATAACCACTATTCGCTATTATCTTTTGCAATCTCTCCATATCGTTTCACCTATGGCTTATTATACCTAAGTTTATCTTGAATTGCAATGTAGCAAAATTCTATTTTGGTTTTCTTTACAGAAAAGTATATTTTTGCAAGAAAAAAGATGGTTGCATCCATCTTATGATAACTTTTTTGCATTATCAAATTCTAGTTTTCTATTTTTTACAAAGACGTTTCCGATAACAACTCCATAATCAACTTGATAAATGCCTTGTGAAGTCATCTGTACTCCTATTTTATCCCAACAAGAGTGATTAGCAGTCTCATCTTTTGACATTATACTCTTCATAAAGAAGCGCATTCCTTCTTCTTGATCATAACGACAAATTGGTTTTAGATAACCTCTACTTGGAAGGAATCCAATATAGTTTATATTAGAAGATATATCATCTGGATAACCCGTCATCGTAGTTTGAACCTCTACCAGTTTTCCAGTTTCAATCATGCAATCTTCCTGTACAACAATCTGATAGCAATCTGGAATAGATGTCATTAATACTTGAGCAAAATTTCTTATTTCTTCTATTTTACATTTTAAAGTAAGTAAGTCCTGATATCTATGGTTTTTATTTCGCATATTTTCATACAAATACATTAGTTCATCCAACATATTAATATAAGAAGTTTTTCTTTCTTTGACACAAAAATCACCCTTTTGCGTTCACTATTGTATAGCAATTTCAATAAGAAGTCAATTTGATTTTATTCACAAGTATAACCACTTGTCTCTAATTCTTTCTTGGCATCTTTTAGTGATTGTCTCACACTACCAATACTCAGCTCTTTTTTTGCATCTTTATCCATCTTTTTCAAGTTCGCATTAATTATGACAGATAAAACATGGTCCGTACTTGTTGTATGATACTCGATTCCTTTTTTTCCTTCTAAATTAGCATATTGTTCTCTCCATGTTTTGGAAAATTCATCTATATAATTTGTATAACTACCCGATATCTCTATTTCAGAATAAATAGACATATATGTCACCTCATTACCTTTGAATGTAATATTTAAAGATTCCATTAATTCTAAGTTTTCAGATGAAGTTTCAGTTTTAGTACAATGTAGTTTTTGTGTTTTACTACATCCTGTGAGTAAAACTATCATAACAAATACTAAACTGTATAATACGGCTTTTTTCATCATAATTCCTCCGTAGCTCAATTATAACGCAAATTATACTTGCAGTCAATTTCATCCAAAAAAGCAATTTACTATTATAATAGCGGAGACAATTCCGATCACATCGGCAGCAAGCCCAGCCCATAAGGAATATCTTATTTTTTTAATTCCAATACTTCCAAAATAAAGTGTGAGGATGTAAAAGGTCGTATCAGTAGATCCCTGTATGACTGATCCCAGTCTTCCAATCAAACTATCAGGTCCATAAGTAGCAAAAAGGTTATTTAAAATTGCCAAAGAAGAACTACCTGAAATGGGTCTTAATAACATCATCGGAAATATCTCTGTTGGAATATTTAATTGAGAAAAAGCCGGTTTGAGCAGTGCAAATACATAATTTAAAATGTCGCTTTTTAGAAATAGATTAATTCCAAAAATCATTCCCAACAAACAAGGAAACATTGTAAATACCATGTCAAAACTTTCAGTCGCACCTTCTACAAATACATCATACACATTTACTTTTTTGAAAATTCCATAAAGTACAACAATAAGTACTAATAATGGAATCACATAACTTGAAATTTGTTCTATCATAAGCTACCTTCTTTTTGCAAGTATACGATCAATAATAAGACCTCCTATCGTAGAAATTAAAGTTGCTAGAATGCATGCGAATACAACTTCCGTTGGATTTTGACTGCCATACATCATACGTAGGGAAATGATTGTAGTTGGAATAATCGTCACACCACTTGTATTGAGTACTAAAAATGTAATCATACTCCTTGATGCAGTATCTTTCTTGTCATTTAAAGTTTGTAATGACTTCATGGCTTTTAAGCCAAATGGTGTAGCCGCATTACCGAGTCCAAACATATTGGCTGTGATATTGGATGCAATTAAACTTAAGGATTCGTGCCCTTTTGGAATCTCTGGAAATAATTTCTGCAATAGTGGAGAAAGGGCATGTGATAATTTACTGAGTAATCCCGAAGCTGTTGCGATGTTCATAATTCCTAACCAAAGTGCCATTACTGGAAATATTTTAATGATCATATCTAAACTACTCTTGGTACTCTCTAGTATTTCGTTATTTAAGACATCCACTTTACCTGTTACAAGACATACTACTACACCTATTATAATGAGAAAACCCCATATTTTATTTACCATAAGTTTTTAAACCATTCCTTTAGTTTTGTAAAGAAGCCTTTTTTTGGTTTTTCAGGTTGAGATGCATAAATAGGCTCTGTTCTCACCTCTTTATCACCTAAGTATAAATGGATGGTTCCAATTTCCGTTTCTTCTTTTATATTTTTATTTTTAATAAATTGGTACTCTATGTTTAATGTATCTTTCTCACATTCTTGAAGTGGATAAGAAATATTGTTTTTAATGTATACTTTATAGTTTTTATAGTATTCATCTTCTATTTCTAACGTTCCTTTTTTTAATACTTGATAATTTTTATAATTAGAAAAACCATATTCAAATAAATTTTTGTGATCTAGAAAATCATTCCCATCATTTAATGTAACAACAACTAAATTAAGATTATCTTTAGAGGCACTCGTAATAAGAGTACGTCTTGCCTTTTTTGTAAACCCAGTTTTTCCTCCTGTTGTATATTTATATTGACTGATTAGCTTATTTTTATTATACCAAATGTAGGTATTCATATTTGTTTTTAGTTTATATTTATTGGTTCCTGTAATTTTTGCAAATTCGGGATTCTGCATTGCATAACTCATTAAAATCGCCATATCATGAGCAGTGGAATAGTTACCTTCTTCCTCATCATCAAGACCATTGGGATTATAGAAAGTCGTATCTTTCATTCCAAGTTCTACTGCTTTTTGATTCATTTGATTTACAAATTCGTCGACACTACCTGCTACATGGTGCGCAATGGCTAAAGAAGCATCATTCCCACTCCGTAACATAAGGCCATATACCAAATCTTCTAATGTAAGAACTTCTCCTTTTTTGATGTAAATCCCAGAACCGTGGGCATCGCTGATTTCATCACCAATCGTTATTTTATTCTTTAGTTTTCCACTTTCTACTGCCAGTATTGCTGTCATCACTTTTGATATACTTGCTACGCTCCTTACCTCATGAATATTTTCTGCATATAAAATTCGACCACTATCTTGATCCATTAAAATAGCCGAAGTGGCACTTGTTCCAATCGCTTTTGCAGAAAGTGGAAGACATAAAAGAAACAATAGGACCATTACTTTTTTCATACGATTCACCTAAAAAAGTATATGAAGAAATGGACAAATTATGCTGAAAAAGATGTTTAAGCATTAAAAAATTCATGTTATTTAGCATGAATTTAATATACATACATTCCATGAATTTTGCGTTCATCTACATCACTAATTTTATCTAATTTCCACTCATCATCTACCTTTGATAAAGTTAAATCTAGAGTGTACTTTACTTTGTCTTTTACATCTTTTAATTGTTTTAAGCGATACGTGATAAATTGTGATTTGTCATATTCGCCATTCTCACTTTTGAACTCATCTGGATGTTCTTCTAAATATTTATCTGCATCATTCATTGCTTTCGAATAATCTGTTACTTCAATTTCCACTGTCACAGTTGCAGTATCGCCATCTATTTTTTCATCTTTCACATCATATTTCAATTCCTTATAATGTTTCTTCATTAATTCTTTATAAGATGCTCGATGTTCCGTATTGAAATTTTCTTCCTCAGCAACAATCTTATCTAATTGTGAAATTACTTCATCATCTAATGATTGGTAATTTTCAAAAAACATTTCTACCTTTTTAGTTGGTGTATCCATTAGTTTTTTATTACACCCACAACCAGTGAACAATGTAAGTGCAGATAAAATTACAATTAATTTCTTCATATATTTCCTCCTTATTACTATTCTGTTAATTATTTTTTAAAATATACAACATATTATTTTGATGTATGAATTAATTGAAAAAATTGATTTAGTTTAGTGGCAATAAAATCAAAGTTTTTCTCTAGACCATTCTCTAAACGAAATAAAATTTTGTCTTTATTTTCTTCTTTTTCATTGAAGCATTCATAATATAAATATCGCAATTGTTGTAATTCATTTTCTTCTTTTAATTTTTTTAGGTTATGTCGAATTGATTTTTCTAGTTCCGCTTCTTTTCTGGTCTTAAATCCAGTATTTTTAGATCTTTTTAATATGTTGTAATTAATCGTTTCTTCTTTCAATCGTGTAACCACTTCTAAAACTTCCAATTCTTCATCTACCAATAAATGACTTTTCTCTACATGATTATTTTTAATTAAAACTGCAAGTGTCTCCGAACCATCACTTAATAAACAACAGTATTCAATATATTTAATATCTTTCCCTGAAAATAATTCTGTTCGATTCTGAAAGCTTTTTAAAAATTCAGAATCAAAACGAATACTGTTTTCTTTGATTTCTTTTAATTGATTACTTGTGATTTTAAATAATGGTATTTTTCTTACATTAATAATGTTATCATTGGGATTCCAATCGTAAAAGTCATAAAGTATTTCGTGAAAATTTAATAAAATATCATATATGTAATTCATATTTATGTCCTCCTGGTATAAAGATAGATAAACTAATGAAAAGAATACCTACTAACGCGATTAAACATTCTATCCTTCTAATTATAAAATTCACATATTCTAGGAAATTATACCCAATTGTGAGCAAATTTAAATAACTTATCATATATACACCACCAACTACTGTTAATCCAAATCCGATGAGAAAGAAAAAAATTCGCGCTATCACAGTATCACCTATTTCATTGTATTAAATTTGTTTTAACTTTATTTATAAAATAATTTTTAATCACTTAATAAAAAAGGAGATTATTCTCTCCTATTGCAATAAATCTTTCAGATATGGGGCTTTATTTTAACAATTTCGTTATAGCAAACCATTTTTATGCAGTCAATCTTTATTTATTATAGTTTTTCCAAAAAATCCCTTTCATCCCATACTGTAATTCCTAGTGTTTTTGCCTTTTCATATTTACTACCTGGATCTTTTCCAACTAAAACAACATTTGTTTTACTTGTGACACTACCTGTTACCTTTCCACCACGCTTTTCAATTTCTAAACTTGCTTCATCTCTTGTCATATGTTCTAGGGTTCCTGTTAATACAAATGTCTTATTTTGAAAGGCATCGTTAACAATTGTTTTTGTTCCTTGATAGTCCATATTGAGACCCAGTTCTTTTAGCTCTTCTATTTGTTTTAGATTTTTTTCGTCTTGAATATAATCTATAATACTTTGAGCAATCATCTCTCCAATATTATCAATTGCCACCAATTCTTCATAAGTGGTTTTTAAAAAAGCTTCCATCGTTTGATAATATTCTGCTAAAATCTTGGCTGTTTTTTTACCTACATAACGAATTCCTATCGCAAATAGTAACCGGTCTAAGGAATTTTTTTTACTATTTTCAATACTTTCTAATAAATTATTGATGCTTTTAGAACCAAATCCTTCTAATTCCATCAATTCTTCCTTATGATTTTTTAAGAAATAGAAATCAGTAAATGATTTCAGATAACCCATGTTATAGAAGTCCTCAATAATACGTTCTCCGAAACCATCAATATACATTGCATCTCTGGAAACAAAATGAATTAAACTTTCAATATGTCTCGCAGGACAATGATCATTAGGGCAATAGTGATGTGCATCTTTCTTAATTAATGTAGTATCACATATTGGACAATCGGTAATCATGTGAAAAGGAACCGTATCTTCTTTTCTTCTTTCTAATTTCACTTCCACCACTTCTGGTATGACATCTCCCGCCTTTCGAATTGATATGATATCTCCTAAACGAACATCCTTTTCATTACAATAATCTTCATTGTGTAAAGTAGCTTTTGACACTAATGAACCAGCAACATGGACCGGTGAAAAAATAGCATTTGGTGTAATTTTTCCTGTTCTTCCTACTGTAAATTTGATTTCTCTTAAGGTGGTTAAAACTTCAACTGCAGGAAATTTATAAGCAATTCCCCATCTTGGAACTCTTGAAGTAAATCCTAATTTTTCCTCATCTGCTAAACTATTGACCTTCAGAACAACACCATCTATTTCATAAGGCAAATCGGATCTTTGATAAGCAAAATCATCAATAGTGGCAATAATTTCACCAACAGTATGTGCAACCGTATTAAGTTTATGGTTTGTTACAAAGCCTAATTTTCTTAAAAATTCAAGGGACTCTGATTGTGTTTTTATTCCATATTCTTCTGGGTTCGGAATAAAATAAGCCATAAAATCTAAATTTCTAGATGCCGTAATTTTACTATCTAATTGTCTAATAGATCCTGCTGCTGCATTTCTAGGATTGGCAAACAGCGGTTCTCCTTTTTTCTCTCTTTCCATATTGGCTTTTTCAAAAGAGACTTTACTCATATAAATTTCGCCACGCACTTCAATATCAATATCTTGTTTCAAATGAAGCGGAACAGATTTAATTGTTTTGACATTGGTTGTAATATCTTCTCCTGTAATTCCATCTCCTCTAGTTGCAGCTCTCACTAAAATTCCTTTTTTATAAATGAGAGAGCCAGATAAACCATCCATTTTAGGTTCAACTGTATAAGTAGGATTGGGAATCGTTTTACGAATTCGCTCATCAAAAGCGATAATTTCTTCTTCATTAAAGATATCATCAAAGGAAAGCATTGGTTTTTCGTGCGTTACTTTTTCAAATTTATCAATCACTTCTCCGCCGACACGATTGGTTGGAGAATCTTCTCTTTTAAATTCCGGATATTTTTCCTCCAATGATAATAGCTCTTTATAATAATCATCATACTCTTGATCCGTAATAGTAGGGTTATCTAAGACGTAATATTCATAACTTGCCTGATTGATTATTTGTATGAGCTCATTTATCCTACTCTCTATCATCTTTGTATCACCACTTTTATTATACCAAACATTCGTAATTCTAAAAATACATTTTGAATATTTTAGAATAAATATTCCTATACTTTATAGATTAACAAAATAAAAAATATATGTTATGATAGTTACAGGATGTGATTTTATGGAAGTATTAGATAAAATTCAACCAGACGAGATTAAACCAATAGAGGATATATTGACGCAAACATTTGATTCTATTTTACGACAATACAATTCCTTACTATATGCGATTAAGGATAATGCAGGATTAAATGCAATTGGAATTGCAGAAGATGAATTGTCTAGAAAACATATTGATATTTCTGAATTTCCAAATCGGGATAAATTACAATTTTATATTACACAGTACATACAAAATATACCTATTATTGCTAGATTACAGGAACATATTAACAATAATATCTATCCAAGAAACAATAAAAATCATGAGCAAATGAAAAAAGAACTTATGGAGATTCAATTAAATCTTAATGTCAGAAGAGAACTTTTGCATGCTTCAGAAAATGGAATACAAAAAATACTAATGGAATGGGCAATGATACAATTTATAATTGAAAATCCAACTCGCATTTCCATTTCTACTATAGAACAATTAATTCAGACTGGATATAACGGTTTGTGTGGAACTCCATTAATGAAAGAAATGTATCAGTTGATTCACCAAAATAATCAACTTAAGAAAGAACTTAATTTAATCAATAAAGCTAAATAAAAGGACCATTAGATCCTTTTATTTATTTATTTATGTAGATTATAAACTACATATTATTACTCTTGTTTATTGAATTTTAAGAAGGCGGGCACTAATAAACTCCCATGATGCAGACGAGTCAACACTACAACTCAAAATATATAAACCAGCATTAGTGCCATTATCATAGCCACCACTACCAACAACTATCATATTTCCTTTTTTTGGCCAATAAATGTCACCCACATGAGTGTTCTCATTTTCTAATGTTTCAATTGGTAATGCAACTAAAGGATTGTCAGAATCATATCCTATTTTTGATATGTATCCCTCTGTAGCTGCATTCGCATATCCAATAGGTTGATAACATTCATTAAATTTATCTGATTCATATTGATTTTTATTATAACAAATATATGTTTGATGGTCCTTGATATTGATTCCATCTATGAATTGAAATACATTTCCAAATATATTCTCTACTCCTCTATAAATAATTGAACTATTATCTGACCCATCTGCACTTCCAGAATGCATTCCTAAGATATCACATCCTCCACTTGCGATTGGTCCTGTATGTGATGCATTCGTATATCCTGCTCCTAGTTTTAATTGACTATTATAATCTGCATATTCTACTAAATATAATAATTGTAAGATGAAATAATGATAATCTAGTTGTCCAAATTCATTTCCTAAATTAGTGGCATATGTTCTAAATTCAGTAATGGTATGATTTGTGAATGGCTTTACTCCACTCCTACTATGTACTCTAGTTGTATCTCCTGACATTGTATATCTTCCTACACTAAATGCTTCACTCTTACTGTATCCTTCTTGGTAGTCTTTGGTAATTGCTATATATTCATATCCATTCTTTTGTACTCTTTTATAATAAAACTCTGGTATATAAGTTAATACTTCTCCGTTACTTCCATCAAATTTGAAGTTATCTTCTCCATACCATGCAGTTATTGTTTTCGTATCTGTATTGTAATTATAGGATTTGATATCACCCCATGGATAAATACGATCAAAATCGTTTTGTACAGAAGTTGTTCCCACTTGTGCATTTGCCACTAATCCTACTGCATCATCAGTTCGTTCCCATGCACTTGATTCTGTTTCTATTGCTCTTTTGATTCCATATACTTTTGGTGATTCTATTACTACATCTTCTAATGTACACGGTTCTTTATCTACTACTTTTGGACTTTCATCATCATAACCTTTTTCAACACAGTATTTTCCATATTTGGCGATAATACGCATCTTTCCATTCTCGCCTATTACAAGTGTTCCACTACTTGGTTTTGCTCCTTTATAAGTTAAGATATCACTTGTTAAATCAATTGTTCTTTCGATTTCTTCTCCTTCTAACATCGATTCTAGTTGATAGTTCTCTGCTGCTTCTAAGATCCCATTTACTGATTCTATCGCTGCTCCTCTTCTTGACTTTTCAATCACATCCATTATCATTGGCGTTGCGATTAGTGCGATTACTGCTAGTATTACGATTACCGCTAATAATTCTACTAATGTAAATCCTTTTTTCTTCATTCAAATCTTCCTTTCTTTCTTAAATAAACCATAAAAAAAAGGGGTATACCCCCCCCCGTTTACAAATAGCTAACATAATCATTCCCTACTCGCAAACTATTTTACGATTTATTTTGACATTTTTAGTATAGCATATCGATTTATCTATTTCAATATTTATTCTGTTTAATCTTTATGTAATGCGTTGTATGTAATATAAAATATAAGTAAGCCTGCAAAAAATAATCCAATCCATAAAAGAGGATTACTTCCATTTGCAACAATCCATCCTTGAAAATCTTTTGCAATCTTATTAATACTATCTACAATATTTAATAACATATTATTCACCTGATACCTTTCTATATGTTTTATGACCTTTTACTAATTTCTTGATGCCATGAGGATATGGAAATGCAACTGTCAGAATACTTGTTTCAATTCCTACAATCATTCCAACACCAAATTTTTCGTGCTCTACTTTCTCTCCGATATGATATTGAATTGATGTATCAATATTATCCTCTTTATACGTTTGCGTTTTTGCCTGTACTTTTTGTTCTTCATCTATTTCTAGATAGTTTTCATCAATTTCATCAATGAAACGGCTTGGCATGTTATAGCTCAAATCTCCAAAGATTGTTCTTCTCCTTGCATTCACTAAATGGAGTGTCTTCTTTGCTCTTGTAACTGCAACATAACAAAGCCTTCGTTCTTCTTCGATCTGTTCCATATCCATTAAGGAATTACTATGTGGAAAAATTCCTTCTTCCATACCAATTAGGAAAACATGTTCAAATTCGAGTCCTTTGGCAGAATGTACTGTCATAAGCGTTACAACATCTGTATTATTCTTATGTTCTTCAATATCGGATACAAGACTAATTTCATTCAAAAAGTCTTCTAATGATATAATACCATTTTTTTCCTCAAATGTCTTGGTAATTGTCTTAAATTCTTCCAAATTTTCTAAACGAATATCTGCTTCTAATGTTTTTTCATGCTCTAATTCTTCTTTTATCCCTGTTTTTTCTAGGATAAGATCAACCAATTCTGTTAAAGAACAATCCGTTTTTTGAATTTCTTCTATCATGTGTTTAAATGATAATAATTTTCCATCTGTAATTGTACCAAACAAACTCGTGTTCTCATTCATTGCTTTTATACTTAAAGACTCTAATGATTTTTCACCAATTCCTCTTTTTGGAACATTCACAACTCGATTAAAAGAAATATCATCATTTGTATTGTATATTAATTTCAGATAACAAATCAAATCTTTAATTTCTTTTCGATTATAGAAATAAAAACTGCCGACCACCTTATAGGGAATATTCTCTTTTAATAACATCTCTTCCATATTTCTAGATTGCGCATTGGTACGGTATAAAACTGCGATTTCTTTTTCTTTAACACCATTTTTTAGAAGAGTTTGAATCTCAGTTGTCACATAAAATGCTTCATCTTTTTCATTATCAGCTTTATGATACTTAATTTTAACGCCTTCTTCATTTGATGTCCAAAGATTTTTTTCTTTTTTTTGTTTATTGTTTTTAATAATATTATTTGCTACATTTAAGATATTTTGCGTAGAACGATAGTTTTCCTCTAATAATATTACTTTCGTATCTTTAAAATTTTTTTCAAAATTTAGTATATTTTTATAATTCGCGCCACGCCATGCATAAATTGCTTGAGAATCATCCCCTACAACACAAACATTTTTGTATTTTGCACTTAGCATTTTCGTTAACATATATTGTGCCTCATTGGTATCCTGATATTCATCAATTAAAATATATTCGAAGCGTTCCTGATATTTTTTTAAGACCTCTGGGTGACTCTGAAAAAGTTCAATCGGTTTCATAAGCAAATCATCAAAATCAAAGGAATTATTTGCTTTTAGTTTCTTTTCATAACGTTCATACACTTTTACAACAACTTCTTCATAGGTGGTAGCTGCATATTTCTCATATTCTTTCGCATTCATTAGTTCATTCTTCGCACCGCTTATTTTATTACGAATGGCTTTTGGGTTATACTCCTTTGGATCATAACCTAATTCCTTGATAATTTTTTTAATAATGGTTAAGGTATCATCACTATCCATAATTGTAAAATTGGGTTTATAACCTAAAGCTTCGTAATTTTCTTTCATTAGCTGTAAACCGAATGAGTGGAATGTGGAAATGGGGATTGTATAAGCAATAGAACCTAACATCCCAATTACACGGTCTCTCATTTCTTTGGCAGCTTTATTGGTAAATGTAATTGCTAGAATATGACTAGGATTGATTTTCTTTTCTTGTACCAAATAAGCAACTTTTGTCGTGAGTACTCTTGTTTTTCCACTTCCAGCTCCAGCAATTACCAAAATAGGTCCCTCCGTTGTAACAACAGCTTCTTTTTGTTTTTCATTTAAGAAATCTAAATTCATGAAATCACTTCCTCATGTCTCTTGCGTGTACAAATCACGATAAATCTTAGAAGATTCTAATAACGTTTCATGTGTACCTTGCGCTACTATTTTTCCTTTATCTAATACAAATATTTTATCACAATCTATAATTGTACTTAAACGATGCGCAATTACAATAATCGTTTTATTCTTACCTATGTTTTTTAATGTATTTTGAATTTTCATTTGTGTCGTATTATCTAACGCACTTGTGGCCTCATCTAATAAAATAATAGGTGTATTTTTGACGAGAGCACGTGCTATCGCAAGTCGTTGTTTTTCTCCACCACTAAAGTTTACTCCGCCTTCTCCAACAATGGTATCATACTGATTGGGAAGACTTTCTATCAGTTCATCTAAACAAACTAGTTTACAGATTTCCTTCATTTCCTTTATTTTCAATTTGGGATTTGCCAACATTAAGTTTTCCTTAATGGTTAAATGGAAGAGATAAGGATTTTGTCCAATAACTGCGATATTATTACGAATGCTTTCTTCCGTGAGTTCTTCAATGGAATAATCATCTATATAGATATTTCCTTTTTCTGCATCATATAACTTTGATAACAAATTAAATATGGTCGTCTTTCCACTCCCACTCTTTCCTACGAATGCTACTGTTTGTTTTTCTTCTATTTTAAAATTAATTTTCTTTAAAACATTAGATTCTTGATATCCAAAGGAAACTTGTTCAAATTGGATATTACCTGCTAATTCCTTTGGTTTTTTTGTTCCATATTTTTCTTGCTCATAAGCTTCACTATCCATCAGTTCTATAATTCTTTCAGAGTACAAATTAAATGTACTTAACTTTTCAGCTAAGTTAGATGCGTTAATCACAAAGGAATAAATATTACTACGATACATCCATAAAATTAGTAAATTGGTTGCAGATAAATTCCCTTGGACGACGAAATACCCACCTAACATTAAAATTAAAAAAGACAACGTTTCTCTTGTAGAGTAGTATAGCGCCCAAAACATATAAGTTTGTTTATTCGTCTCTAATCTTTTTGCAAAGTTTTTTTGAAAGGTATCTTCCACATAACCCAAATACGTGGATTTTAAATCCAATAATTTAATATCTTTTGTTCCTTGTATGAGATTATTCAATACCGTGGTATTTTGTTCGTTGATTTTTTTGTTTTCCTTTTTTCTTCTGACTAAAACAGAAATACGATATTTTTGAATCACAAATAAAATTAAAATAGCAATTGTATAAAATAAGCCTACTATGGGATGAATCAAATATACATAAAAGATAATACCTAAATTTGTAATAATTCCAATCACATAGTCTTGAATATCGGTAAATAACTCTGTAATATCACTTGGATCATTTTTAATTCTCTCTAAAAATACACCCGATTCATTTTGATCTAACACTTTACTTTTGATTCTAACATAAGCATTGCAAACTTTCATACGAATATTTAAAATAGAACGAAATTTTACACTGGAAAATAATACATTGGATAAATAATAAAGTAGCTGCATAATCAGCCTTAATAATAAAAGAATAAGGGCTAAAAAAATTGCTTTTTCAAGATTTAGTTGTGTAATATTTGTTACTATATTCGCATCTATTATTGGCTCAATAAAACTCATGGAACTTGTAATCAATCCCAAAATACCAATTACTAGAAATTGTTTCCCAAATCCATGAAAAAAGATCTTACATTTTTTAATAAAATTATATTTTTTCTCCATCTTAATAACCTTTTATTTATTTTTTCTTTCCTTTTTGATATTTTTCTAAATGATTCTTTACTATGTTGGTACTATCTCCTATTGAACAATGGCATTTTGTTTCACCATTTACTTTGACAAAGTCGTACCAAATTGTATATTCATCAGCATTTTCAAATAATTCCATCAAACTTTCCATTGTTTCTATTTGAAATTCTGTTAATTCTTCTGGAAACATAAACAAAAGTGATTTTCCATATTTTTTAATAGCATTCTCTCGGTAAGTAGTTGTATCGAGTATTACAATATCACCACGAGACACCAAAGCCAAACTGATTGTATTTGGATTTGTTCTAACATCCATTTGCTGTAGTTCTTCATCATCCCGATAATGAGTTTCAAAATATTTGGTAAACAATAATGCATGATTATAGCCAATATCTGTATGAGGAAGTAGATCATAATTATTTTGCTCATTTCCGTGTACTATTAAAATTTTAAATGGTAATTTATCAGTCATAACATACTCTCCATTTCTTTTAAACTATAAATACTATAACTATTTTACCATATTATGTATAATACTGAAACAATAACTATTTTATTAACCTATCTTTTTTATATTGATATTTTAATTTATTTTTTGGACTTATAACTGATGTACCCAAATTTCTTTCAATATCTTCTTTCGCTACTTTTGCAGCATGACCACCTAGTTCTGCGATTTTCTTATTTTCTTCTAATCCATATGGTCTATGAACACTCGCAAGTTCTCTCGTTGCAATTTCTCCTAAATCAGTTAATACAACTTCTATATCTGTCATATTATCCCTTAATGATTCTTTACGAATCCCTTTGAATGCTTTATATTCAGCTGCTTTCATTCCAGACCATGATTGGTAGATTTCATTGGTTAATATCGCATATTCATAGTTCTCTGTAATTCCATTTTCCTTCCATATATCTGTCAATTTATTACGATTTAAAATTCCTTTTAATCTTGATTCTATCCATTCGTCTGAATAGCCACGATTCCGATAATACTGCACAGCCCTTTGAATTGCAAGTTCAGGATTAAATACTTCATCAATTCGGTCACTTCCTGTTTGTGCCAACCACATTTTAAATGGTTCTGCCTTTGGACTTGGAATAGATTCTATCAATCTTAATATTCCTTTTGTATCTAATGTATCAGTAATTCTTACTTTCCCATCTGCTGCTTTCATTTTCAACCGTACGATATTTTCGTACAGTTGACTTCCCTCTTCCTCTAATTTACCTTTCAAATCTGACCAATATCTTTTAGGAATGCTACTATCTGTAAGTACCCCAATTACATCAACAACACTAAAATAATAATCTTCTTTTTCAGCATTCCATATGCTTCGAATCTCACTTCCCTCAAGTAACTTTGTAATTGTTTCTAATTTATTTTGTTTCATTTACATCTTCCTTTCTTACTCCTTACTTATATATACAACATATCTTCTTCAATTCCTTTTCATTATTTGAAATTAATTCAACCCACGTTACCAAATAGTCAAAAAGAAAACTAGACTTGTATCTAGTTTTCATATTTTAATCACAATATAATTTACAATTTTTACTTATCTTCTGTCTCTTTTACAATATAAATTGGTCTATTCTTGGTTTCTAAATATGTCTTAGATAAATATTGCCCCATAATACCAGTACAAAATAGTTGAATACCGCCTACAAAGAAAACAATACAAACCATAGAAGGCCAACCGCCTGTTGGATCACCAAATATGAGTGTTTTTACAATGATGATAATGATTGCTATAAAAGAAACAATACAGAATAATAAACCAATCACACCTGATAACATCAAAGGCACTGTAGAAAATGCTGTAATACCATCTAAGGCATAAATAAATAATTTCCAAAAAGACCATTTGGTTTCCCCAGCTACTCTTTTCACATTTTCATATTCTAGCCATTTGGTCTCAAATCCAACAAAACTGAATAACCCTTTTGAATAACGATTGTATTCTTTTAACGATAAAATGGCATCCACCACTTGCCTTGTCATTAAACGATAGTCTCTTGCACCATCTACCATTTCTACTTTGGACATACGATTGATTAATTTATAAAAACATCTTGCAAAAAAACTACGAATTGGTGGCTCCCCTTTTCTTGTAACCCGTCTTGTTCCTACTGAATCATATCCTTCCTTTTGAATGGCATCATACATCTCTATTAATAATTCTGGTGGGTCCTGTAAATCAGCATCCATTAACGTGATATAATCTCCTTTGGCATGCTCTAAGCCAGCATACATAGCTGCCTCTTTCCCAAAATTACGTGAGAATGATACATACCTTACTCGCTTATCTTTTTGATGAAGATTTTTGATTACTTCTAAAGTATTATCTTTAGAACCATCATTGACAAATAAAAATTCAAAATTCAAGTAATCCATTTGTTTCGCTATTTTGATAATTTCATCATAAAAATAAGGAATTGCATCTTGCTCATTATAACAAGAGACAATAACACTCAATAACTGTTTTTTCATACTAACTTCTCCTTTTGTATAATAAGTTATGACTGATACAAGTAATCATGTTGGCAATAAAAGTAATCCCTAACATTACCATTACACTTCCATTGCATAAATTAAACCATAGTATAAGTGCAAATGCAAGGAAAATAAACCAGATAAATTCAAAGAAATACTGGTGTTTTTGGTATCTATACATAATAAATAGAATATAGGAAACGATCCAACCAATTGAGATGGCATCTATCGTATTCAATTTCCTTGCTAATAAGAAATATAATAGCGTTTGAACAATTAAAGCACATGTTATATAAAAAATGTCCAACATTATATTCTTCTTTTTATCACAATTAGTTGTTTCTATATAATTCGTAATTAAATTTAACATCTGTTCATTGCCAAGATGACATGTTTTTGGTTCAAATTGGTTTATTTTTTGAATCGCTTCTTTTAAATCCTCTACACCATTGCAACCAATTAAATACCCTGCATTTGAAAATTTTTGAATGATTTGTATCTGATGATCATTTTCATGTTCTCCATACTTTTTCAGTCTTGGAACTGCTATTATTTTTTTATCACGCTTCATTGCATCCAATATCGTTCCAACTCCACCATGGGTAATGATATAGTCACTATCATCGACATAATTTAAAAATTTTTTCATGGGAATCATCTTATGAATTTCCATATATTTTGATTTATAATTGGTAGAGCCTGCTTGTACAATTACTTTTTCTCGGATAATTCCATCCATTATAAGTCGCTCTATCTCTTTTAATAATCGTTCAAATTTTTTATCTTGTGTTCCTAACACTACAAATATCATTTAAAAATCCACCCCCCAAACTTGGATTTTGGATATACTTTTAACATGCTTTCCCACTGTACAATAAATAAATCTGCAAATAAATAAATGAGCTTGCCTGCTGCAGTTTTATTTTCACTATTGGCAAACGTTTCAATATAAATCACTTTACTTCCCATAATTTTGGCAATTGAACACATCGGCCCTGCCGTATGGGAACCTGTTGTTACAATATAATCTGGTCTAAAACGTAAATAATGATATAAACTAATAAAACAATTGGCAAGTAAAATAAATGGATAAATCAACATATTATGTTTTGTACCATAAAGTAAATAAGACGTTTTTTTGGGATATTTTTCTTTTAAAAATTGAGTTGCTTTGGTTTTTTCTGTTATAAAATAGGAATCATATTTTGAAAATAAGGACTCTAGTTGTAATAATTCATTGAGATGTCCTCCTTGGCTAGAAATCCATAATACTTTTTTCATAACAAATCATTCTCTAATAAAGAAAGCCATTCTTTTTTTATTTCTTTCATTTGATATTTTTCTGCTTTTTTATATCCATTATCTCCCATAATAATTCTCCTATTTTGATTTTGAATTAACTCACAAATTCGTTTTGCCATTTGATGCTCATCTCGATTTGGAATTAAATAACCATCCCAATTATTACTGATTAGCAAATTTGCCCCTTCTGCACTATCAAATGCAATACATGGAAGTCCATAAGAAAATGCTTCTAATAATACAATTCCAAATGATTCTGTCAAAGATGCCATTACATAGATAGAGGAATTTAGTAGACACTCATTGATATAATCCTTATCCTGAAATCCATGTAATGTCACCGCATTGTCTAAATGCAAGCGGATGATTTTTTGTTCGATTAAATTTCGCTCTACCCCATCTCCAATGATATCCAAATGCCAATCTGGATTCATTTGATGTACGATATCAAAAACATCAATCAAATCTGTATACCCTTTTTCATGAGATAGTCTACCAACAGAAATCATTCTTTTTTCTGTTCGATTGGATATTTTTTTTGGAATATCTTCAATCGCATTTGGAATATAGAAACAAGGACATTTAATCTTAGATTCATAAAATTCTTTTAAGTCTGGTGATACAACAACAAATGCATCTAGATTTTGTACCGATTTTATGATTTTCTTCGCATACTTTTGATTGCCATGCGGATGGTTGTGTTCCCAGCCAATCTTGATAGTTTCTTTTTTTCCATATTTTCCTAACCATTTGTTATGGATATCACGTGTAGAAATGATAATATCACTATCACAATTCTGAATCGCTTCTATCATCTTGTTCTTTCTTAATTTTAAAATCTTTCTTGCTTTTTTATATTCTTGATAAGCTTTGATAAGGTGAATGTGCTTTATGGCATTTATAAATTCTTGTTTATTGGGCTTCATTTTTGGTAATAAATAGTGCACTTTTATATCAGAATTAAGAGAGAATGCCGGTTCTTCATATAGTTTATAGGTAGAAATAATTTCAATTTCGTATTGATCCGATAGGTTATTTGCAAGCATACTGATACATTTTTCAATTCCTCCATATCCTAGATGGAGTGCTAAAATGGTTACCTTTTTCATGAACCTCACCTAATGGTATTATACGATAATTCGCTTGTTTAGTAAAGAAAAGTACAATAGGAAAGTAACACTTTACAGAAAAAAGAATCTATTTCAATTCTTCAATTTGTTCCTTGGATAAACCAGTTACTTTTGAAATAAAGGGAACTTTAGCATTTTCACGTAACATATTTCTAGCAATTTCAATATTGCGTTGCTCAATTCCTTCGTCGTAGCCTTCCTCATGTCCCAGTTGTTTCGCATAATCGAGTCGATTATTCATTTCTTTTTTTGCCACTTTTTCAGCATTATAGAGTCCTATGATTCTATCATCTTGACATATTCTTTTGATCTCATTAATTGCTTCATCCATATAATCCTCACTCCTTAAATTATCCAATTCCTCTATGTTGGTTGTTTTAAATATTTTAAGTATATTCACAAGTTCTTTTCTGTCATCATTAGTATAACATAAGTTCTTTATTTTGGATAGATTGATATGATATAATGCATAATTTTTATCTTCAATAAGGTGATATTTTACTTCCATAAGCCTAATCTCATATATCAGTTCATCTAAACCATAGACATCAAAATCATCTAAATTTATTTGACATACAAAACGATTGTCATATTTTTCACCTTTTTCAAAGGCTTGACTTGCGATGATATGCGCATATTCACTATTTTTGATTTTATATTCCGGATAATAACTTGTATTCATCTCAATATTTAAAAGATGTTTATCTACTTTTACAATGACATCACTCTTATATATTTTATCTTGGTCATGTTTTGCTGGTAATTCTATGCTTTGATATTCTGCTTTTAATAGTAATTCCTCATCGATTCCTGTTATCAAGTGAATCATTCTTGCCTTTAATCGATTGGTATGTTTACTCACCATAAATGCTTTAAACAAAGTGTCACTCGTTAACTCAAGTATCTGTTCTTGGACCATGTTTTCTCCTTTCCTTGATTCACCTTTTTACTCTTCTACTAATAACATAGTCCATAACTTTTATAAATCCTTTTTCAATTCAAAAAACTGTAGATTTTTTTCCACAGTTTATTTTTCAATAAATATTTTTCTTGTTATAAAATTCCATACCATCACAATTGCAGTCGCAACCAATTTACTTAACATATAATATATTTTTCCAATATCTGTCATAAGGTACATGACAAGTTGATTGATTCCAAGACCAATCACACTAAGAATTGTAAATACAATAATCTCTTTATAGGTTTGTTTTTTCTTGACATCAAATACCCAATAAATACTTGCGATATAATTAAAAACTAAAGAGACTGTAAATGAGATAATGGATGAGACCATATAATGAATATGAAAAAACTCGGTAAGTAGGTAAAGTAAACTATAGTCAATGAAAAAAGCAATAACTCCTACAACCCCAAATTTTAAAATTTGTTTTATTAAATTTTTCATACTACCTCCATGGCTTTAATGACATATATTTCTATTTTAGATTCCAGTTTTTTCTTAAAAATTTGTTTCTTTTTTCTATTTGATTTTTTTGTTGTTTGTTTAAACCATAAGTTTTTTCATAATAATCATGAATCCTTTTAATTTCCTGCATATGTGCTTCTTTTTTGGTTGTACTCGTTACATTGTCTCCATGAACCCTATAGTAGTTAAGAGTTTTACTGGAGTAAGCGATTTTTCCCTTTTGCATAACATTTGCATAAAATACCCAATCTCCGGCCTGTTTGTATTGACTTGATATTTTAAATTCTTTAGAATAATCATCTTTTTTGATTAAGGCAGAAGAAACGTTCGCAATTGTGCAGTTTAAGTAAGTATAGTTTGCAAACTCATTTTGTCCTTCATTGATATAATCTTTATCCCAGTGACCTGTTTTTTGAACATCAATTTCTGGTACAATAGAAGTAGTAATCTTATTCCCCACCGCATCTATAAATGCAGTATCCGAATAACTTATTACAATGTTATCATCCAATAAAATAGGTCGAATCAAATTTTTAAGTAAATTATTGGAACAATAATCATCCGCTTCAGCTATCCAAACATATTTAGATGTAGCTAAATTAAAACCTTTTTCCCATTGTTTAAATGCAGAACCACTATTTATTTCATTGTAAACTTTTTTAATCGGAATTATATTTTTTAACGTATCTACAATTTCATCAATTAATTCTCTACTTCCATCTTTAGAACAATCATCTAGAATGATAATTTCGCTAATCTTTTCTTTCTGATATAGAATGCTATAAAGTCTTTGATATAAAAACCTCTTATAATTATAATTGGGAATTACTACAGATATAGACACTTTTCCTCTTCTCTTAGACTGTTTTATAGCCATTTTTTTTAAATCGTTCATATCTGCATCCAATTTAATTCCCCTTGGTTTCAGTAGCTTTCTTGCTACATCATATACCAACATAAAGAAATCAGTTAATAGGTATAAATGACTACAGTTCAATTTAAAAATGATTTTATAGTATAAAGCATGTTTTTTCCCCTGCTGTTCTAAAAACTGCCAAAAATATATATTCTGTCTGATTTCATATTTTTGTGATAATCTATCAAATTTTCTTAATATTTGATACCTTCTTATAAGATTCTTTTCTTTTGGAATTACATAAATCAATAATACAATAAGTTGTTCATAAATAATTGCTTGTGATATTTTATCATAATTTTTGCATTTTTTTATTCTCTCGAGTGTCAATTCAACACCATAAAAAATATCAAATCTTTTGTCAGAAAAACCAGAGTTTTGTATAGAGCCCCCTCTTTGAACATAATAGTAATAGTTATCAGGTACATATACTATTTTATTCGCTTCTACAATTGAGGGGATAATAACGGCTAAATCTTCATTTAGTTTTCCTTCTGCAAATCGATATTTTGAAATAATTTCTTTTTTAAACACTTTGTTACAAGCAGAGGCTGCTAACCCATTTTTAATAAAGTTTAACTTAGTAAGTTCCCCATCGCAACCCTTCGTAATATGGTCAGGGTAACTGGAATCTTCATATACAATTTTCATATCAGTGATTGCCATATCAGCATTTTCACTGACAATTTTTTCCATTATATTTTCATAATAAGTAGAATCTATGTAATCATCAGAATCTATATATCCAATATAATCACCCGTTGCATGATCAAGTCCAGTATTTCTAGAATAGGATAGCCCACGATTCTTTTCGTTTTCAACTAAAACTATGTTGCTATATTTTTTTGCATATTGTTTTAATATTCTTAGACTATTATCGGTGGAACAATCATTTATTACTATTAATTCAATATTTTTATATGTCTGATTTAATAAGCTTTCCAAACATTTTTCAAGATATTTTTCCGTATTATATACAGCTACGATAACAGATAATTTTTTATTTTTCACTTGGTATTCCTACTTTCATATTGATTCATTTCTTTTTCTAATAATATTAATGATTTCAAAATTTCTTTATTTTTAAAGATTAGTTTTGAATATTGTTTCTTTTGATATTGATAATCTAATGATGCCCCTTCTTTATGAAACACTTCAATACTTGGTTCATAAACAGAAATTAAATGATCATTTAAAATTCTTTGATATAAAAATTCTTCTTCATGATACAAAAATGTTTCATTATAAAATACATCTTCATATTGCTCATAATAATGTTTTGAAAATATAATAAAACATCCATGTAAAGCAGCCTGATATTCTGTTTTACTTCCATTGGTTACAAAATGTTCTATTTTTAATATAGACTTTATTTTCAAATAATATTTGAGTAAATTTCGTAATAACAAATTTTCATATATTTTAATTAGTTTTTTGGTCTTTTGAATTTGGTTTCTTACTTCCTCTTTGGTTTTATATACCGGAAATGGATTTACTGATTGCCCACCATTGGTATTTATTTTAGGCCCTAGCAAATCAAAATGAGTATTTGATTCCGCTTCATATATTTTCGTAACGAAATCAGGATCTTCTATCACAATATCATTATTACTTACTACTATAAAATCCGGCGCAAATTTTTCAATCGCGTATTTACAACCAATATTGTTTGCTTTTGCAAAACCAAGATTATTATCTAATAAGATGAGATGAATCCCATAATTTTCTAGTTTCTTTGCATCCTGCTCATTCAATGTATGATTATCTACTACTATAATTTGGATTTTTTTATCGGTCTTTAATCTTGTAATTGATTCTATACATTCGATTGTATCTTTTAGATTGTTATAATGTAATATAATAAACGCTATCATTAAACTTCCTCTGCAAAACCACGTTCTAGTTTTCTAAATATTTGAATACCTAGTAATAAAACAATAAATCCTATGGCTAATACTAAAAATAACATTTTCAAATCAGGCATAACTTGATGAAATAAAATATCTCTGTACCCATTGATAATCGTTGCAAGAGGATTACACTTAATTAATAATTCAAATTTTGTTCCTGCAAAAACATCTGGTGAATATAAAATAGGAGTAGCATAAAATAACATGTTAACAATAAAGTTAATAATATATTCTGCATCCCTAATATATACATTAATCGCGCTGGTAATAAATACGATACCTAAGGTAATTATGTATTGTACTAGAATCACGAGTGGCAAATAGATGAGATATCCACTAAAGCCAATACCACTAAAAATTAGAAACGCAAAAATAATCAGACAGGAAATTAAAAAATTGATTAATCCACTTGTCACAACAGATATCGGTAATATTTCTCTTGGAAAATAAACCTTTTTGATAATTCCCGAATTTCCTATAATCGTGAAGGTTCCTTGACCTAAAGAGGTTGTAAACCATGTCCATGGTAAAATTCCGATAATTAAAAAGACAACATAATTTGGTTCTGGACTTTTTAAAATCAGTGGAAATACAATTGCATATACAAGTACTTGTAATAACGGATTGACAAATGACCATAAAATTCCTAAAAAAGAACCCTTGTACTTTCCCCTGATTTCTTTTTTGACATTGCTCTTTAATAATTCTCGATATTGATATAAATTTTTAAACATAGATATCACCCACAAACCTTAATATATTCTTCCACAACTTCATCTACATTTCCATCCATGTTTACTTTACCGTCATAAATCCAAATCGCACGGTTACACAATTGTTTGATAGATTCTAAAGCATGACTCACAATGACAATTGTTTTATCACTGTCTTTTAATTCTTGTAATTTTGCAAAACATTTATCTTGAAAATGTTGATCTCCCACTGCTAATATCTCATCAATTAATAGAATCTCCGCATCTACATTGATGGCAACAGAAAAGGCAAGCCGCATGTACATACCTGAAGAATAAGTACGAACTGGACTATCAATAAATTCTTCCAATTCTGAAAAGGCAATAATATCATCAATTCTTCTGTCAATTTCTTTTCTCGTTAATCCAAATATAGATGCATTAAAATAGATATTTTCTCTTCCTGTAAAATCAGGATGGAACCCTGCTCCTAACTCAAGCAAAGAGGTTAATTTCCCATGGGTCGTAATTTTTCCCTTAGTTGGATAAATAATTTTTGTCATTAATTTTAACAAAGTACTTTTACCACTACCATTGGTTCCAATTAAAGCAACTGTTTCTCCTTTTTTGATTTTAAGATTGATACTATCTAATACTTTTCTACTTTCACTTTTCTTTTTATTCCAAAAAACAAGTCTTTCTTTTAGCGTACTTGGTTTATCATAAAATACTTTAAATGCTTTGGTCATATTTTCTACATCAATTGCGATATCCTGTTTTGCCATAACTACCTCCATAACATACTCATTATTATTATAACATAAAAAGCCATAATATATATGACTTTTTGTCTTAATGCTTTCTTATTTTTAAGAAACATGTAAATAGAAAAAACAAAATCTTCATTGTGATACGATTGAAAATACCTGCACGATTATATTTGGCTTGAAAATAATACTGACTTCTTTTTAAATTTTTGTATTTTTGGACACTGGTATGAACCTTATCAATGGTAATAGAATGATTATGAAAAACTTCTACATTTCCATTTATCACTACTTTTTTATGTATTTGTTGTAGTTTTTTCGATAACACATTCTCTTCATAATATAAAAATAAGTTTTCATCAAAATAATCAACTGCTTTTAAATCAGCACCTCTTACCAAAAAGAAACTACCTGATACCACTTCTACTTCTACAATATTATTTTTGACCTGTTCTAACGTATAATGCATTTTTCTTTGATATTTTTTATAAATGACCGGTAAACTGAGTAAAATATCTTGCCAAGGAGAAGGTATTTTCCATCCACAATTATACCCCGTATGTTCCCTCATAATGGGAGCAACTACTGCAGTATCTGTATCAAATGTATCCATTAAAATTTGAATGTCCTGCTCGCAATCAATTACAATATCGGTATTGCTCATAATAATGATACAATCTTCGTATAGTGTATTCAAATACCTTGCACCGATATTTAATCCAGCTCCATAACCACCATTATGGGCACTCTCTAACACAACTATTTTTTCATTCGCAAGTTCTTTTATTTTTGATAAAGAGTCATCCGTTGAATGATTGTCCACAATGACAATTCGATCTAATAAAGAATAGGACTGTACTTGATCTACCATTTTTTTGATATTCTCATAGTCATTATAATTGACCATTACAAATCCTGTTTTCATTCAAATTGCCCCCTTCCAAATATCCAACCAAGATGTAAGCCGCCAATATACTAACAGATGGTGCTGTAATAATGTGCCCTGAGAATAAAGCAAGTAATAAAATGAGTAGAATACTAACAATGTAATCTAGTTTAAAGTCATATTTTATTCTCTTTACAATTAAAATCAAAATCCATAGAAAAGGGATAAAATAGATCACACCACCGATAATGCCATGTCTTAGCATAATATCATAATAATCCATTTCAATTAATTTTACATTCACATCATCTGTCCCATAGTTTTCAATATACCCAATTCCGAATAGTTTTTGACTCCAAGGCGCTTTTTTATAATTGTCAAATGACTGACTGAAAAAGCGAACCCGTTCACTAAATACAAAATGGTCTATTTTTTGAATTGTAAACAGATCGGATACAGAATGAATTTCCAAAAACTCTAAATGAATTTTTATATTCTTATAAAAAGATGTCTTTGGTACCATTAAAATCAAAGAAGTAAGCCCCACTACCAGTAGAATACCAAGATAAGATAATTGTTTCCATTTATGGCTTTGTATCATTTGTATCAGATAAGAGATTCCAAAAATAACGATGGTAATGAGTACACTTAAAATAGGTACTTTTGTTCCAATCGCAAAATAAACTACCATTAGAATAACCATTCCAACAAATAAAATCCACTTTTTCTGTTTCAAAAAATAATAAAATAAAAATGGAAATAGAATTGAAAGAATTCCACCAATTTCATTTGTAGAATAAAACCATCCAATCGTACCTGTCTTACTATAGGCATAACTATCAAAACCAGTATGGGTCAAAAGAGGAAGCAATATCAAACCAAGATAAAATAGTAAGATAGCACATAGATACTTTGAATGAACCTGCAATCTTTTTTCCAAATGTAAATTGTAAAGTGCCAATAGCGTAAGTGGAAAGAAGAAACTCCTTACCATAGATTGACATTCATAAAAGAATACATCTAATCCTTTTAGCAATATTGTCTGTACGACAAAGATAACCATATAAGTGATAATCGCACATGTTACTACTATAATCGGTTTTTTATACCGACATTTACTGATAAAAAACAGATCATATAACAATAAACCCAAAAATAAAATTTTAATCACAATAATACCTGTAAACTGAATGTGTAATAAATGAAGAGAAAGTGCAGTCGCACAATCAAAAATTGGTCCCAACAATAGAAACCATACAATGATTGTTTCAATATGATTACAAATCCATTCATTTACTCTTTTCATAATATCATCCACTCTATTTATCTTTCATTCATTATATCAAAATTAAAATACGAGAAAAAGTATCTTTCGATACTTTCCTTACCTTTTTTTCTTTTTCGAGATAGATTCAATGGTTCCACGTTCTATTTTGATTACTTGTGAAACAAGATTGATACATTCTTCACTCGCTGAAAAAATGAGAATTGTCCTTTTTCCATATAGTTTATCAAGCGCATGTTTAATACTATCTTTCTCAGTTTTTGATAATGCGATAGGAAATTCGTACAAAATGATAATCTCACTATTCGTTAACAATGTTCGGGCAAGACCAACCAAATATTTTTTTCCCTCTGGTAAATTGGTGATATCCGTACGATATTTTTTGGGTAAGGTAAGTATATAATCATCTAGCTCTAACATTTTACATACTTCTTTTATCTTTTGTTTATCACGACATACCATTTCTAAATTCTTCATAATACTTCCATGGAAGAAATAAGGCCTTGTTGTTAAATAATTCACATTGGTTTTATGCACTTTTTCTGTATAATCCCAGATATTAATACCATCTACATAAATATCTCCCCGATCCTGTTTCATCTCTCTTCTGAGTAAATTGAAAATCGTACGTTTTCCACAATTTCTTTGTCCTAAAAATAAGACCGTTTCATTTTCAGGAATATGGAAGGAGATATCTTTAATACGACTATTATGCTCTTCCTGACTGGTACTATTATAACTTACATTCTTAAAGTCAATATTACCTAAAATATCATCGGTTTTATTGTTTCCAAACTCCAGTAATTCTTTCTCTGTAAAATTTAAAATAATCGATACACGATTGGTAGAAATATTTGCTTTTTTAATTTCTGTTAAAATGGTCATGAAGTCATTGGCTACTTCAATTCCTGAACTTAAATAAGGAACAATTAAGAAATATAACGTTAAAGATACTTGCCCTTTTGATACCATATAAACAATAAAGATGGTCATCGCATAGATTACAAATTGATAAAAGACATGAAAATATTGATCTAAGAAACAATAGTCTATATTCCACTGATTTTTCTCTTTGATATATCCGTTACAACTATTTAAAAATTTTCGTTTGACTTGTCCTGTTACATTTAAATCCTTCATAATATCTTTGGAATCCATTACTTCAGAAAAACTTTCATATTGTACATCGTGAGCTTCGGAAATTCGCTTATTCGATTTGGCAATCCGATTATTAATCCAATTGAGGATAAAAAAATTCAAAATGTCCACTAGAATAATGACACAAGCAACTGGAATATTAATTAAGAAAATAGCGCCGATTGTTAAGATAAGTCGCAATAATCTTGCAGTTCGGGTTGCAAGTAAATCCGCAAAATTTGCCACATTATATACATCATTATGAATAATATTAATCAATTTTTCTTTCGAATTTTTTTCAAAGTTCACATTCTTGGCATTGGCGATTTTATCAAAGATTTTCTCTTCCAAATTCATATAAGTATGTCTGAGTAACTTATAATAAATACGATAATTGATATCCCAAAACCCTTTACGTAACACAATAAATAAAAAACCAATTGTTAAAAATAAATATACCAAATTATATTTTCCGAGGTTAATATTGGTAATCACATTGGCCGCAAAAATAGGTTCAATAATACTACAAATAGATGCCCCTAAAACTGTGATAAAGGCAATAAAAAAATATTTCTTGCTGGGTTTGGCAACACGATACCAATTTAAAAACATGCGAATATTTTCTCTCATTAAACCACTCCTATAATCAGTATAGCATAACTTGATTCTATTTTTTGGATAGAAATTCTAAACTTGACACTTGTATACAAAAAATACGGAAATCATCCGTATCATGCTTTTCTTTCATATAAGAAATAGGTCATCATTCGTGTTTGATACCTTTGGGTATAAGAATCAATCAGTTTATAATCTTTAGAGAAAGTTGGTAACCCTACTGGATTTTCCTTTTGAATCACGACAAAATGAGGTTTCTTCTTTCGAATATACGATTTTTGTTCATCCATCATTTCTGGATATCTTTCATAATCAATGTTATTTTTCATGAAATAGTAATATTCTGGAATAATACCAGTTGTTGTATAGAAACCACCATCCAAAAAGCCATAATTGAGTAATGTTTTATCCTCACTTTTTTCTATGATTTCTGCAAATCGATATTGTGCATAGTCCTCTTTCTTCCATTTCACCATTCTCGTATTTCCACATATGGTATAAAGTGCCAGAAAACTAAAGAAAATACACCAAGCATTAGATATGTTCCATTCCTGTTTTGATGTATAAGATAATAGTTCCAAAAATCCGATTAATATAAAAGGTGTCAAAACAAATGGATAGTAATGAAAACTAGTCCCACCAATATATATAAAGATTCCAGTTGTTAACATACAGGTAAATAAAGTTAAATTAGCGCCCTTTTTACCCCACATATCCCCTTTTTGAAATAATAGGAAAAATCCAATTACAATTCCAAAAAAGGTTGGTAAACTTCCAAATAAATTGTGAAATAATAATGAGAATGTTTCCACAATTTTATCTATAAAAGTCCCTGCACTAGAATAAGCATTCATATTGACTACAAAGTAAACATTCCATAAGTCACCTAAAGCATTATGGATTCCAAAATAAATCATCCAAGGAATTGTTGCGAGTAACATACCAAATAGATAAATAAAACAATTTTGAAATGCTACTTTGTATTGTTTGTTATAACATTGCAGTATAAATACGCACATCATCCAACCAAACCAGAATCCTAATAAGGTATACTTCATCCATAAGATACAACCTGCGAGTATACCTGTTAATAAAACTGTCTTTCTAGAAATCATAACATCTTTATCTTTTAAATAAGCAATCAAATGATAAAAAGAAATCATAAAAAGAGATAAACTAAATTCTTCTACACTACCACCATGACTAAAAGAGCCTAGGGTTACAATACACAATGTAAAAATCGGTATTACAAAATATGCCTTTTTTGCTTCAAAAAATAAAGTAATAATTTTATAAGTGTAGTAAAGGAATATAGAAAAGGAGATTACTTCTAGTAGAAATACACCTATAAAACTTTTGTAACTAATAAGGGAGCCAATTCCATAGATAAGATATAAAAGAGGGCCTTTTTGTTCAAATAATGACTGATAAGGAACAACCCCTCTTACCATTCCCTTTCCTACTGTAAAAAAGGCATTGGCGTCTACCCAGTCATTGATACGATATAAGAATGAATTTTTACTACAAACCATTAGAAATAAAAAGGCAATTCCAAGACAATATAAATAAGGTTTTATCCATTTTTTATTTTTCATACACTTCACCACTTATACTTATTTTACCATGTTTTTGATAAAATAAATGACGAATTTGTAATATATTTATCATATCTGTAAGGCAAATGTATACAATTTTAGATGTTTAGTGATTGTATTTTACGATACTTAAATGTTCATTTGGTTTTTTTACTATAATAAGCTTTTGTTTTTTCAAATAACTCTGGAGCAAATTCATTTAGTAATTGCCAATTATGAATCAAATTTAGAATAAAGCTTCTTTCATAATTTTCCAACATATATTTCCCCATTAAAAAGGCAGTCGCATATTTATTTGATGCATTCGGAAAATTTGATTTCAACTCCTCATAAGTACAAGTGATAGAAGTTCCACTATAATCTTGTCCTGACAGATTGGTTGCTAGTGCTTCTGAAAACCATATATGTCCATGTGAATTATTCTCTCCTAATGATTCATGATGACATATATGTACAAATTCATGCAAAATACTTTTTGCCTGATCCTCTAAAGTATGATTTTTATGAGATTCCAATTTATGGCATTCTTTAAGTGCTAGTATGTTAATGTTATCATCTAGGGTATCCCCAATCATCCATTCATGGTATGTATTTCCGTTTTGTTCTAACAAAGGCATCAAATGTTCCTTATAGCCATGGATTGAATCATAGATTTTTACAACTATTTTTCTACTAAGACGTTTTAATTCAAAAAATTCCATAATATCCTTTGATTTTTGTTCTAATGTAATAATCAAATAGCGTATATTTACATCATTAGAATTATAATAAATAATAAATTGATCATTTTCATATCGCATTTTTATCACTTCCTAATACAATTATATAACTACTACTTGTTCCATCATATTATAACAAGATTGATAATTAAAATCATCACTTTTCAATAGTAAAAATTATATAAGAAAATAGCTCCTGTGTTTAGTAGAACACTTGCCCACGTTAGATTAGCAAGGAGGGAAGCAAGGGGTTGCACTAAATACAAAAAAAGAACTTAATACCAAGTCCTTAATTTCTAAATGGTCGGGAAAACAGGTCTGATTTTAGTAGTTTACTAAAATTTAAAGATACTGTTTTCCTATTGAAAATCAATTATAAAGCAATAAATCTGTTTAAAATCGTTTAACCGAATTTAAGAATTTTGGATTTTTTAAGTGGTAAATAAGATGTAATTTATTACTAAGATTTAAAAGATTCTATTCGCTCTCTTTCATTTTTGGATAAAATTCTTAGCCAATTTGCCAAGCCTTGTACATCCTTATTTCTTAAGAATTCAAAATATTTTGTTCTTTCTTCCTTTGGAATAACAATTGGCGGAATATTATTTTTTAACAATTCAAAATTAATTAATAATCTTCCTGTTCTACCATTTCCATCCTCAAAAGGATGAATACTTTCAAATTCTAAATGATAACTGGCAACTTTATAGAAAATATCTGTGTTTTCATCATGATTATAATTATAAACAAAATACATCATTAAATTATTAATCTTCTCTGGACTTGGGGGAATATGTTCACTTCCTCTTATCATTACTCTAACATTTCGATACCCTTTTGTATCTTTAATATCTTGATTTATTACTTCATTCATTTGTTTAATAAAATGTTCATCTAACTCTAATTCATTTTTTTGGAGTTTATCAAATAAAATCAACATTGCCTTTTTATGATTAATTGCCTCATAGATTTCTCTCGGCTCTTTATTGTTAATTTTAAAGTTGTTATCATTGAAAAGAATAGCATAAGTTTCTGCATAGGTCAGTGTACTACCTTCAATTGCATTGGAATGATAGGTGCTTCTGGTAATAATGTCTTCTAAGTATTCCTTATTTTCTATAATAAAATCCATTATTTTCATAGTCCACTTCCTTTCTAACTGTTAATAGTATATCATATATATGATATAAATTTGAACAAAATATTATCCACCACTTATTTTTTATAAACATTTTTAAATATAACTAAGCGATTATAAATATCCTTAAACCTATTGATTCAAAAGAAAAACAGGATTAACCTGTTATAATCTAAATGGTCGGGAAAACAGGACGAACTAGAAAGAAATTGATTACTACATAATCCACAAAAAACCGTGGATTTTTTCCGTTTCATTACGGATGATTCCTTTTTGAAACACTTAATTTTAGAAAATTTAAGTGCTGAATAAGTGCTAGAAAAGGAGGAATGTTCATGTCAGTTTTTAGAATTAACAAAGATAAAAATTATACAGTTATGAGTAACTATCATTTACGTGATAAAAATATATCTTATAAAGCAAAAGGACTACTATCATTTATGTTAAGTTTACCTGATGACTGGGATTATTCTATGAATGGATTATGTAAGGTAAGTAAAGAAAACATTAGAGCCATTCGCTCTACTCTTCATGAATTAGAAGCATATGGCTATTTGATGAGAGAACGTATCCAAAATGAAAAAGGACAATTTGGTTACAACTATTCTATTTATGAATATCCAACTATCCAAGTACCGCATACCCATAATCCGCATACGGATAATGCGAATACCCAAGATGACCTACAAATAAATACAAATGAAATAAATACGAAAAAACAAATAGATAAAGTAGATAAACACTTTCATCCCATTACAATGGAATTAATTGTTAAGAAATATTTAAAAGAAGATGATTTAGAACTTTATAAATATGATAACTTCATCAATGAAATGTTAGAAGAATACGAATATCGAGAAATCATTATGGCAGTGAACTATATTATTCAAAAATGGAAATCGAATAAAGGATTAGATGAAAATGGCGAAATCATTACCAACCAATATGGCTATTTTAAAAGTGCATTAGAAAGTAATTTACGAAAGATAACACAAGATATTGAATTATGGGAGATTGAACCATGAGTTATGCGATTTTTAGAAGTGAGCCAATTCAGACACTTTCTGATCTAGCCCAAATTGGTAGCCATAACAAACGTGAAAAACAAGCCTATAAAAGTAATCCTAATATCCGATTAGAATTAAGCAAAGATAATATTGATATTGTTCCATGTAATAATAGATATGTAAAACAATTCTATGAAATCACAAAAGAATATAGGAAAGAACATGATGAGAAAATGAAAACAACACGAAAGGAAAGGCAAAAATCTTTCCGTGATATGGTAAATGATTCTAAAAGTGTTGTTGCAGATGAATTATTATTTACAAGTGATACATTCTTTTTTAAAGATATGAAGAAAGAAGAAATTATCAGGTGGGCAAATACTTGTATGGATTTTGTCTATCAAGATTTAGGATATATCAAGGAACAGGTATTGCATGCTACTATCCATATGGATGAGAAAACACCACATCTCCATTGTGTCGTTGTTCCACTAGTTCGTAAATTGGATAAAAGAACTAATACAGAAAAATATAGCATTAGTAAGAAACAGTATATTAGAGATAAAATCCATTTAAGTGAATTACAGGACAAATACCATGATAGAATGGTTAAAAATAGCTTTGATTTACAAAGAGGTATCAAAAATAGTGATAATATACATCTTTCGATGAAAGAAATGAAAAAGATGACTCGAAAACAAGATAGAAGATTAGAGCAACAAGAGTACCGCTTAACAAATATCTATGATTCTCTTTCAACTAAAATCAATAATCGAAAATATAAAATCATTGGGAATAAAGTACAGATGGATAAAGACACTTTTTATGAAGTTGAAAAATTTATGAAACAAGCAAAAGCAGTTATTGAAGAAACACCTAAAACAATGGCTTTGTATCATGAATTATACAGTTATACAAAAAACTATAAAGATTTAGAAAAGGAAAAACAAAATATTCAATATGAAGTGAATAACCTAAAACATCAAAATGAGAAACTACAACAAGAAAACAATTCTTTGCATACTCTCCTACACCATATTCTCCAAACTTTAAAATTCATGTTTCGTAAAATCTTACATCTAGGTACTGAAAAAGAAAAGGATATTGTAACAAATGAAGTAATCGACTATTACAATCATGATTTTTATAATAGACAAGATGTTGAGGATATTTGTAAAGATACTTCAAAACAGGAAGAAATTAATCAAAAATTGCATTTCTGCCAAGAAAAAGATTGTGAAAGAGAGTTTTAGTTGAAATATATGGAATATTTTGTCGAACTGTGTTATAATCTAGTCAGATTTAGCAGTATTAGAATCTATGATTTTAATGCTGTTTTTTTGAAAGGAAGTAGATTATGAATAATAAAAACTCATTGGTTAGCACTGCAATGCTATCATACCTATGGAATGATGAACACAAAGACAATATTGACTTACTAAAACCTTTTGTAATACATATTCTACATAATGACTACAATATTAACGATGTCATTGACTTACAAAATATTTGTGAGAAGATGAAAACTGACTTTTCATTTGACAATATGCCAATTGCAGTTATAAGAAAGATAATAGTTCGATTATGTAAAAAGGAAAATATATTACAAAAACTTGAACATCAATACATATTATGTAAAGACTTAAGTAAGGAGGCAAAAAATTTTACCAGGCAAAGAAATGAAGCTGCGAAAGAAATGGAATTTGTTGTTAGCGAATTGAGGAATTATTTGGTTAAACATAAAATGATCAAGCAAAGTGATGACATTACAAAAGTTGAGCAACTGTTAAATATATTTTTGGAAAAAAACGGTTATATAATAATCAAAAATATTGATCGCCTTGCACAATTAAAGGTAAATGATGGTGCAGTAAATTATAGAATAAGTAGTTTTATAATGGAACAAGCAAAAGAAGAAACTCCATTATTTCAATCTTTCTACCATATGATTCAAGGATTTATGATTACTAGTGCCATATATTTACAAATTGAGAATAACAACAAAGAAACTCTTAAAAAAACTCAATTTTATTTTGATGCACCCCTCATGCTTAATGTATTGGGATATAAAACAACAGAACAAAACAAGATGGCAGAAGAGTTAGTGAATTTACTCATTCAACAAGGTGCAAAGATCAAATGCTTTGAACATAATTGTAAAGAAGTTGAGTATATTATAGATTGTTATAAGAACAACTTATCAAGGACTAATACTGATAAAACTTTAGAAGCACTTGACCTTGATGGATATAATGAATCCGATGTAGAAATGATTCTTGCAAGTTTAAGAGATAATATTAAAGCTCATAACATAGAAATTGTAGAAACGCCTGATTATAATACACATGACTATGTTATTGGTTTTGAAGAACTTCTATCATATTTAAAAGAAAATTATAGAAATGAGGTTAAAGAAAAAACCCTATATAATGATGTCAATTCTATAAATGCTATTAATATGATTCGTAAAGGCAAAGAACAATCAAAAATTGAAGATTGTAAAGCAGTTTTTGTAACGCTTAATTATGAACTAGTACGATTAAGTAAATCCTTTTTCGATATACCACATTTTGAGAAAATTGGACATTGCATAAGTGATAATGAATTAACCATTATCTTATGGTTAAAGACATATCAAAATAATCCAGATTTACCAAAATTAAAATTAATAACAAATGCATTAGCTGCATTTGAGCCATCTCCTAAAATGTTAATAAAAATTAAGGAAACAACCGAAAAAATGGAAAAATCAGGTTCTACCAATACTGATGTAATACTTAATACAATACTTTCAGATAATGTCAAAAAAGCTGATTTGATGGAAATAACAGGTGGGGATGAGAATAATATAAATGAGCAAACTATTATTGACGTTCTTCAAATGGAGAGTAATAAAGAAATATCTTTGAAAGCTATTGAGATACAAAAATATAAGGAAAAAGCGGATGAACTGCAAAAACGAATTAGTCAAAACGAGAATGAAAATAATGAAAGATATTTAAGATGTCAAAAATATGCTATGGAGAAAGCGGACAATAATATTAAAATTTATAATATTATTCTAAACGTAGGATTCCATTTACTATTTATTGCGGTAATTATGCTACTACTATATGTTGCCTTAGAAGATTTTTCTTCAAATTCAAATAAAATAACTGTAAAAGTCATTGCATTAGGTTTTTCAATTATTGGATATTTAAGTTCTATAATTGGACCCTTTAAATGGTTTAAAAAAGCAGTTGACAATTATACTGAAAGAAAACATGAAAAACTCTATGATAAATACTATGATGAATATACTAAAATCATTTAGATAGTCATTGTAGTAACACACTACGATATTGGCAAGCCAATAACGGTGTGCAAAGGGAATCTTCCCTTTTGAAACCCTTATATAGAAGTTAGCAAACCTAACTTCTTTTTTGGCTTAATGTGAATCACTTCACATCTTCTTTAATTTGATAAAATGGTACATATGAAGATAGTATCAATGGATCATAGGAAGTTACATCAATATTATACTTATTCTTTAGCACACAAATGGATTCATTCACCATATTAGAAATTTCAGTTTTACTGTAATGAAACTCATCACATAAAACTGCATTTACCAAATTATAATAACTTGTATTCTCATTTCTAAAATATTTTAACCACAACATTGCATAATGAGCCATTTCTTCTACATATCGATTTTTACGAAATTCCTTTTCTTTTAATGTGATTAACTTTACTTTCTCCAAGTCTTTGCCACTTATCTCATCCCTAGTTCCTTTATAAGGATCATTCTGATACACTCTATCTCTCCTTCTAATATTCCATACATTACGAATGGATTATATCACAATTATACATACATAGTGTATGCTTGTCAATAAGGAGCGTGATGTATGAAAATAGTTGCTAATGATTACAAAGAAAAAGAAGTTATGAAAATATTAAGAGAATGGACAGGCAAAAAACAACCTGATTTTGGAAAAGACATTGGATTAAGTGGAATGACTGTTCAAGGCTATGAAAGAGGCACTAGAAGATATACATTTGAAACTTTAATGAAAATTGCTAAAAAATATGGTTATACAGTTACAATAGAAAAGAAATAGTTTTGTTTGCTATTTCTTTTTCATTTCATTTTGATTCTAGTGTAGCAATTAATTGTTCAATATTTTCATCATTATGATTATAAAAAACAATAAATCGTTCATTTTCATATTGCATACTTTTACCTCACTTCAATAAACAAAATAATATAATTAGGATGTAGTACTTATATACCTATATGATTAATTATTATACTTTGTTTGTTCATGAATAAAATGTGTTGCCTCTGTAATGATTTTCATATCATATGTCATAATTTGAATTTCAGTATTTATATCATATTTATGCAATTTCAATATATAGGCTTTAAATCCAGTGTCCTTTGGATTAGAGAAATAGTTAGAAATTTTATACGGATTATAATAATTAGTCAATATTGAATAAACATGATGACATAAATCTTCATTCTCTACTAAAATTCGAAATCCAATAATATCTTCTACATCAGTTATATTCTTTAAATTATTTTTTCCAACTTTCGATAAATATGGTCTTCCGATTTGATTCTATATTCAAGTTTGTACGAAATTCCAATCATTAAATTATTTATTTCTATTTTTATATCTTCTATGATTTTGTTTGATTTTATCACTAAGTCTTCATATTTCATTCGCTTCTATTCCTCTCTAGGTAATTTACTATAATCGTACTTTTCTGCACTTATTTCTAAATCATCATAAAGTTTTTTCACATCTGCTAATATTTTCTCTATTGGATATATTTCTTGGTAATAATCATATTTTTCTAGCAACATCATCATATGATGTAATTTTGTTCTACACTTTGCCACATTATCTCTTTTTTGATAGGAGTCATCCAATAAAGCCATTTGTGATTCTTGATATTTTTCTATCATATTTTTTAAATCCCTAGTTGATTTTTTATCTAGAGGATCATTTTGTGTTTTAAACATATTCACTACTTGATTATATCCTGCTGCTTTCAATAGTAACTCTAAACTTAAATCTAGCTCCTCTGCAATTTTTCTTAATACCTCTACATCTATCTTTTTTATTTTTCCATTTTCTATATCATTTAAAGTAGAATGATGAATACCAATAATTCGAGCTAATTTTCTTTGAGAATAGCCTTTCTTCTCACGAGCCCCTAACAATATCAATTTTAAATCATACTTTAAATTGTTTTCATCCATGATACCACCTCTACATCATTTTCTTTTGCTTTTCTTGGTTATTCAAATAATTTTGAATATTGACAATATCTGCTTGATCCTTTGGTGCATTTCTATTTATCTTATAGTCTAAAATACTTTGTAATGATTCTACTGGGTAACCATCCTTAAAATCCCTATTGAATTCTTGTTTATTATTAACAACAACTTCTACTAAATCATTCAAACGATAAAATCCACAATCATTTTTAGAAGATAAATCTATATTGAATTTCACTTTCATATTTTCAAACAATTCTGTTGATACACATAAATCTAAATCTTTAGCTTGTTCTCTTAATCCATATAAAAGTAAACATCCACTTGATAAAATATAGTATTCTTCCTTTGGTAATTCTAAATTATCTACCAGCTCTAATAACTGTTCTTTATTCATAAAAAATCCTTTCTTTATTGGCTTTCTACAACAATCATATCATACCCTAAAATATTTTTCAATAAAAAGTGGCGGATTTTCTTGACAATGCTGTAGTTACGTTCTATAATGATGCTGTCGGACAAATTCGACAGTATAGAGAGGAGGTGAATAATGTCCTGTATCGAGTTATTAAACATCCTATCAAAGCCATGGGCAAATGTTCATGATATTATGAAAATCATGGATTGTGGCAGAGATAGTGCTATTAAAATGCGAGATACCATCATAGATGAGATTCATAAATGTGGAAAAGAAGTTCCGAATGGAAAGACAATTGTTGTTCCTATGCAATATATTGTGGAAAAGTTGAATCTTGATTTAGAGTATCTCACAAAAATGGCAAAGTTAGAACAGTATTTAGAAGTAATAGCGAATGATACGGCAGTCAATTATGCCAGTATATCAAAATAAGAAAACAAAGAAATGGAAATTTCGGACTTATGCAGAAGATGTTTATGGAAATCACAAACAATTTGAACGAAAATGGTTTAATACTAAAAAAGAGGCTTTACAGGCTGAAAGAGAGTTCAAACTATCCGATAGAACAGAAATATCGAATCTACTCTTTAGTGAACTGTGGCTAGTCTATAAAGAGCATATAAGCCTTAAATTAAAACCACAGTCTTATCGTTCTGTCGTAAGTAGGTTCAATAACTATATTCTTCCTTATTTCAAAGACTACAGACTAAATAAGATTACCAATAGTGTTTATATCAAATGGCAACGTATAATCGAAGAAAAGGGTTTTAAACACAAATACAACAGTAGTTTACACGGCGCTATGGTAACGATATTAAACTACGCAATGAAATTCTATGGATTAAAGCAAAACATTGCTAGTATGACAGGAAACTTTAAAAGGAAAACTGACTTAAAAAAGAATGTAGATTTTTGGACTTATGAAGAATATCAAACATTTATATCGGTAGTAGAAGATCAAGTTTATAAAACATTCTTTGAAACACTTTATTACACAGGATTACGACAAGGCGAATGTTTGGCTCTTACTTGGGATGATTTCATAAATGATACTTTAGATATTCATAAGACTATTTCTAAAGAAAAGAAAGATGGAAAGTATATTGTAAATACCCCTAAAACTTTAAGATCAATTCGGAAAGTGAAAATTGATAAAGATTTAGTTTTACAATTACAAGAATTAAAAAAATTCTACCAATCATGTGTAGGCTTTGAAGATAATTGGTATATCTTTGGTGGAATAAATCCACTAGCACCCACAACAATTGGTAGAAAGAAAGATAAGTATTGTACTTTAGCAAATGTCAAAAAAATAAGAATACACGACTTTAGGCATAGTCATGCATCCTTACTGTTATCCAAGAATGTACCTATTATAGTTATTTCGGAACGTCTAGGTCATTCTGATATCAATATGACACTCAATACTTATTCCCATATGATTCCAAATGATGAAGATAAAGCAATCGACATCTTGAATCATTTAAAACAAAATCTATAAAATTACTAAAAACTTAATAAATTAAGTGTTTTTTAAGGGCTATGAGTAATCATTTATTATAAAAGCCTTGAAACTCAAGGCTTTATAATCTAAATGGTCGGGAAAACAGGATTTGAACCTGCAACCCCTTGGTCCCAAACCAAGTGCTCTACCAAGTTGAGCCACTTCCCGAAAATGGTGCGCTCGAAGGGATTCGAACCCCTGACCTTTTGGTTCGTAGCCAAACACTCTATCCAGCTGAGCTACGAGCGCAGGCACGTTCTTCATTCAATGATAGTCACCATCTAAAACTTATAAATGGTGGCTCCGAGTGGAATCGAACCACCGACACAGGGATTTTCAGTCCCTTGCTCTACCGACTGAGCTACAGAGCCAAATATAA
>CANSPQ010000002.1 GCA_947648915.1 uncultured Caryophanales bacterium
GTTCTTTGACAATTTAGGGTTTTATGATATGATTTAATCATAGGAAAAAGGAATCCGATTAAGATTCCTAATACTTAAATTATCATGGTTAGATGGATTTTACACAGAATTTTTTACACTCTCATTTTCTTTGATCTAAAAAGGAATTGTACTTTTCTGTCAATTACAATTCCAACTGTTCAAACTTTAAAAACGTTTTGCGAAACGTTTTTTTGTACCGAAAACAATCTCTTTCCCTCTCATTTTCTTCTTTTAATAACATCATCTTGTTTTAAATCGCCAATCAATAAACTACTATTGGAATTATGTTGACTAAAATTAGACATAACTAGGTTTTCATCATAGTTAGCGTAACAATACTTACAAAAATGTTTACATGAATTATAAACACCAATATCGACCATTTCTACACATCCGCATTTTCTGGCATTCCATTTTTTATACGTTTTACCAGTGAGTTGATAAGCACAGGTTTTAGACAAGCACTCCCCTTTTACAAATCCATATTGTGTTAAATTATTTTTCTCAAAACAAGTTTGTACTGTCATTCCATTTTTCTGAGCACTTTCACTAAAAGAAATTCCGATTTCCTTATAATCTTCTGTTGTAAACCCCCTTGCTTTTAAAATAGACCCGTTTTTTCTTACATTTTGATAATCATCGATGAAAGAGACAATAATGTTTTTCACAAATCCATTTAATAAAGAACACATATGACCAAATGCTTTTTTATGATAAGAAATGTCATATTGTTCACTTAGAAAAATAGGATCGTAACGGATGAATAAATGATCAATCCCAACCATAGTAGATAACTGTTTGATTGCTTCTATGATTTTTCCCTTTGGAGGAACATTGGGTTCAATTTCCTTTAAATAAGGTGTTAATGTTACATGAAAAAGAATTGGTTTATCAATTGATTTTAAATGGTTTAATATTGGAATGGGATTTTTCGTACAAAACAGAATCGCATCGACATCCTCAAAATAAATCCGGCTAATTTGTTTCGGATAAAAGGGATTCCTAACGTCTACAAATCCTTCTTGATATCGTTTCAGAAACCACTCAGAATAAAAAGCCACAATATCTGTTCTACCACTTACATTTAAAATCATATAACACACTCCCTACTATATTAGAAAAACAGATTTGGTCAAATCTGTTTTATTTTTTCTTTGGTTTTAACTCCTTACAAGTATCTACAATCATATTTCTTAATCGCTCAGAATCTTCTAAATCTTCTACCCAATACATCAATTTCGCACCTTTATAAGGAAGTGCCTCTTTCAAATTGTATTTTTGATTGCTGGTTGTCTCTTTGATTAAAAATCGTTCTTCTTCATAAATTCCACCAAAATAAATATTCTGGTAATAAAATAGATAACCACCCATCATAGGACGATATGTGATAGAATCTAAACATTCTAATTTTTCTAATATATAATCTTTGTATTCTTTTGCAGTTGCCATAGATAACTCCTTTTATTTTGCAGTTGCCATAGATAACTCCTTTTATTTTGCAGAGAAAATACTATTAATAGACGGAAATCTTCTTAAAACATCATCAATATTAGTTTCTATTTGATTCATCATCGTTTCATTATAATTTGATTTTCTTGAAAAAGAAATTTCATAAGGTCTAAAGATAATAACAAATTCATTTTGATGTTCTGTTCCTACCTCTTCCCGATCTCTTTTAAAATTCAAATGCATCTTGATTTCTAAACTACTAATGTCTTTTAATCCTTTTTCTTGGATGGCATCTTCAAATTCCTGAAAATTTTCACAAACAATATTACTATACTGTTTTCCTCTAATTGCAATTTCAAAAAGAGATGCTCCTTTTTTAAAACTGTAATTATATTCACCATGTTGTTCTTTGTTTTTTTCTACTTCATCTGTAAGTGCAGTAAATTTTTGATATTCATCCGCACAATATTGTACTAAATAAGTAATACATTCTCCCGTTGGGATAATTGTTGAATAATTGTGTTGATTTTGAATTCCAAATGGTGTATTTTCATCGATATAATTGTTCATAGTCCACTCCCTCTTTTCATTATTCAACCACTTCTTATTCCTTTTTACGAATTGATATTGATACATCAAACTCATAAATATATCATATCAAATAAAAAAGAAAGCTTCAATATCTTTCTCTAAAATTATCATAATTTCTTGAAGTTTATTCTTATCTTATCTTTCCTTTTTCTTCTGATAATATCATTCCCAACAACTCTGATTCTGTCACTTGGATTACCTTTCCACAACATGGTTTGAAATTTGGATTTCCATAAACAATCCAAATTACATTTTCATTTTTTAAATCTTCTTTGGGCATATTTCCTGGACCAGGGATTCCATCGGTAAATATAATTTTATTGATTTCTTTTTTTCTTGTGAAAGAACGAACGGCTAAATCCCAGTCTTCTGTCCATGCATACTTATGTGATTCTTCTGGAATCACAAAATGATCAATATCATCATTTGACTTTATTTCTACCATTTTATAATATTTTTCATTAAAACACCCTACTTTTAATTTGGAATGATGTAATATCGGTTTGATTATCCTTAAAAAAGATTTTACTAAATTTAAACTAACTGACCCAGAAACATCAATTAAAACCTCTGTTTCCGCTTCTTCTTCTAACTCGTCTTCTTCTAATCTATATGCATAATTATTCTCAGCAATGGAACGTCGATTACTCCAAATAATCTCGTCTTTATTGACTTCTCTTCTTAAAAGAAGTAGCCAATCAATCGCATTATTTTCTTCCCCTATTGTGCCTAATTCATTTTGAATCTTATTTTTTTTCCATTCCTTTAATACTTGTTCTTTTTTCTGCTTCAAATCTTTTTTGGCTTTTGCAATGCGTTCCTCTCTATTTTCTCTAAATTCTTGTTTTTCATCAATTTTTGTATCTGGCTTTTGAACCTGATCTTCACCTGTTTCCATTTTTTCAAAAGCTTCTTTCCAAAGACTATGGTCATCCCTCCAAGTGGATTTTGTATAATCCCCATCCTCATTTAACAATTTTTCATATAATTGTTCTGCTGTATAGGATAACGCATCTGGATAAGTAAAATAATCTTCTTCTATCTGAAATCCATCTCTTACCAAATTGGCATTGATGATTGCATCGGTAGCTTCATTCCATACGTCTAAATCTTTCTTTTTGCCATCCTTTTTTAAACGGTACATATGAAGAAATTGCATATGCATAAGCTCATGCGCCAAGAGAAATAAACGTCCCTCAAGTTCTAAGCTTACAAAATAATCAGGGTCAATCAAAATCTTTTTTCCATCTGTTGCCCCTGTATGATACTTTAAGTGACGATGATATTCAATTGGTGTAGCTGCAAGTAAACTTGCAAAACGAGGATAGCGAATCATTAGAATATTTTTTGCTTCATTCATTAAATCCATAGACAACTCTCCTAAAATGCTACAACACACAATTGATAAAGATTGGGTGCAATATTTTTTAAAGATTCTTTTGATACTACTGTAAAAACAATAATGACATTGGAAGGAATTGAATACCCCATAAATTCTCTATCTTTGATGAGTCCAATATATTTTTCTTGTTGCGCCATAGTTAATGTATCTATTCTGCGAATGACAAAATACGTTGTTTTTCCATTGCTAGAAAGTTGTTCCAATTTGGATTTGAAAATGGGATTTCCATAACGAAACAAATAGGTATCTTCTATACTAGCATCCATATATGCAGTTTGTCCTAAGTTTTGATACATACAATCCAGTATAATAGCACCAGTCGCACTCCCTCGTTGTAACTCTACTAATTCCTGATTCATCTACTTTTTCCAACTCCCTCTATTTGTCCCTTTTTCAGTTCTAATTGTTGTAATTCACTCATTTTCAACATCCGCATCTCATCATTTCCAACCCATAGTAAATCATATAATTCACGATATTCAGGATCACAATATTGCTGAACAAATTCTCTACAAGTACCAACTTGATGCTCATCAGCTAACAACAATGCCACCATAGAAGCATATCGCTCATTAGTGTTTCTTGGTAAATCTGCTTGGGTATAGGTTTTATTAACGACTTGTTCTATGGTAAGTGTTGGAATATTATAATAATTCAAAAATTCTCTTGCCCAAGATTCACGCAATTTGGTTGCGATAGACATTTGTAGTAAATGTTCTACATCTTTGCCCACATATTTGCCTTCCACTAAATTTTTTTCAAAGGCACATAGTGTATGAGAAATGGATGTCCACCCTCTTGGATCATTTGTTCTACCACGACAACCATTACGATCTTTATCCCTTTCCCCTACCTCTGGTTCTTCATAAAAGTATCCAATCGAGGAAATATCTTCTCTTCTTTGATTTTCCATATATTTTGAAACAATATATCCAATCACAGAAGGATGTAACTGATTCGGAATTGCATATTCATAAATCCATTCTGAAACACGTGGTTCCATATCTAATATATGATCAAATCTCTTTTCTAGTGGTTCTGCTAATTCCTCGGCAACACTAGAATATTTTTGCGGATTTCCAGTTGCCACAATCACTGTATTTTCTGGCAATTTTAATCCACTTCCCGTTTCTACAATCCGATTCAAAACGAGGGTATAGACAAGTGATTGTACCACTGGTTTTACATTCAAAAGTTCATCTAATAATATTACAATTTTTTCATTACTTGTCTTTGATCTTTCATATATGGTATCCGCAAGGTCATATAAGCTTTGAATATTACTTGCAACCATTTTCTTTTCTTCTTCCGTCGCACAATTTAAAATCGCTTGCTTGGCAAAATTAGGCGGAATATTTTGACCTGTTTGAAAGTTACTAGAACCAACCACCTTCTCAGGAAGCATATTGTTGGTCAATTTGAGATAGATTAAATTTGGATATAATTTACGAATACGCTCTGTCTTTCCAATTCCAGATGGCCCTCTTAATAGTACGGATTCCCCTGCTTCAATCCAATTTTGAATCATTTCGGTATATGTCATTTTTCTTCTCTCAGATGCGATTGTGGTATCTGGATTGAGATTTTGAAGTCTTGTTTTACGAATACTGGTATCGGTATCAGGTATCAGGTAATCCACTTTATTTGTCTGTATTTCTTTTGCAAAACAGTTATCCATATATTTTTTGATATCTGTCTTTGCAAAATCTCCCTTATAATTTCTAATCTGATTGAATTGCACACCTGCAAACAAAATGGTTTTAGGAAGCACAATGTCATTCTTTTTATCTACGAACCAACGAACTTTCTCTACTTTCACCCAATATGGTTTCCCGATTTTTATTTTTGCTCCTGTTGAAAGCACCTTTCCCGCCCCATTTTTATCACCCAAAAAGCGAATATATCTTTCTTGCATATACTCGTACTCAATAAATTCACGTGCCTGAAAAGGCATGTCATAATCATCATAAGCAACAGAATCTGTTGTATATTTGTTTCCTGTTTCCTTCATACCAATTTGGTATGTATTTTCCAATTGTCTTGCAAAATTATCTTCCACTGCAGTTTGTGGAAATTCTCCAAAATCAACTTCAAGAAGTCCACTTGCCCCTCTCACTTCGTTCGAGGAGATGGAAGAGATAGAAGAGTATGGTAAAGCTGGACGGGCTCCTACATCCCGTTTCCTAACATCATCTTAGTCCTCATAACCGTCATCATTAACGACGCGCGCGTCATTATCTCCATCTGAAGTTTTTGTCCACCACCAACCAGTACGGTCTTTTAATGTACTTCCTTCACTTGTATATGTACTATCTGCTACATAACCACCTAATAAAATAGCAAAATCCGAAATTGCACATTTGGTTCCATACAATTTAAATATATCTAATTGTTTATCACCAAATATTTGTTCTGTTTCTAAAAAAGTAAAATCTAACATAGTAAATCACCACCTATATCATAACATAATTTTGCTCATTGTAGACACCTTTTGTCATTTTTTTACAGTTTATTTATATCTTTCAACAAAATTGCCTGTCTAAGAAAACACTCGCTTGTATTTTTTATATGATTGTAAAAAGCATTTTTTCGAATCAATACATAAGTTTCATCGACAATTCCCTTTTGATATAATTTATTCATTGTTTTTAAATGTTTTTTCATTCTCTGTTTCGAAGAATATCGCAATTTCATAATCAATTTCCCACTAGGTGTAACAATATGTCGATATCCTAAAAAATCAATTCCATTTTTGACCATACCAATTTGTGTTTTTTGATTGAGTTCTAATTTTAACTCATTATGGCATATGCTTTCTATTTCATTCTTGCAATATTTTAAAAACTTTTTGTCCTCATGAATTAAAATCATATCATCCATATACCTTACATAATACTTTACTTGCAGCACCTCTTTGATGTATCGGTCTACTACATTTAAATAATAAAGGGCAAACCACTGACTCGATTGATTTCCAAGAGGCAAACCCTTATTGGCAGCATTTGGTTGCTCCTGAATTAACTTTCGAATCATCCACATTTCATCTTCTGAAAAGTCAATCTTTTCAAGTAAGGTGATTAAAATTTGATGATCAATACTTGGAAAGTATTTATGAATATCACATTTCAAAAAATAAAATTGATTATTTCTTACTTTCCTATATGTCTCTCCTAAAAATTGATGTAGCCGATTAATTGCAAACGTAGTACCTTTTCCTTTTCGGCAAGCACAATTATCATAGATCAATTTCTTTTCTATTTTTGGTTTTAAACAAACATCGCAAAAGCAGCGAATCACCACTCTGTCTTTAAACGGCAAAGCTTCTATTAAACGCTCTTTTGGTTCATAAATATAAAATATTTTATAAGAACCCAATTGATATTTACGCTTATAAATATCTTGCATTAACTCATGTATATAAACAGCCAAATTGGTCTCAAACCGAATCACTTCTCCTTTGTGTTGTTTGGATTTTCGGCAATTTTGATATGCTTCATATAAGTTTTCAAATGTAAAAATTTCTTTTAAATTCATAAATACTCCCCAAAAAAGAAACACCCCATATAACGCCCAAAGAATGAATTCATTCGTTGTTTGTGTGAGTGTTTATATATTTTTTCCATCGCATCTAAGACTTCTCTTTTAGCAATTAGAAAAGAAGAAAATTCCTTCACCTTACAATACAGGTTTATTTTACCAAAAATAAACTTCTCTCATCTGTTTTCTAGATTTTTCTTAAAATCTCTTCAAAAGTGAATCTGGACGGGCTCCTACATCCCGTTTTCTAACATTATTTTAGTTCTTATTACCGTTTTTATTAACGACGCGCGCGAAGAAAAACAACGGGGCCTAAAATAAAAACGCACAAATGTAAATTTTCTCCTTAATTAAAGATTTTTCAATCTAAAATCCTAACCTTTCTTACGCCATCTTTCATCATCACTCTTTTTCCAAGCAGCGATTAAATTAATGGCTTCTGCTAATTGAATGGATATTTGTTTATACTGTTTTTTCAAAATACAATTACAACTCTCCGCAATCATCGCAACATATCCCAATAATTTTAGCTTTACAATAGTCGCTTTTTGAAATTGTACTCTTATCATCTTATTTTCTTGAGAGTCCATTCTCGTCAAATTAGCTTGCAACAACAATTCCAATGTATCCAAACAATAGTTCTGCATTCTATTTACAAATACACCTCTAAACTTTTTAGGAGATTTTTCTGTCACTGCGATTACGTAAGCACCCAACTTCTTTACAACCGTAATTACTATTAAATCATTTGCATTAAAGGGAATCTTAGAAATTCTTTCCAATTCCTGATCTTCTATTTCTAATTTTTCCCTTAAAGCATTTATATTTATTTTTTGTTCATTTACACTCGCAAGTGCTTTTTTGATTGCAACTGCATCATCTATACTATTTACACTTGTTTCATATTGTTCTACTTGCTTTGGTATTTTTAAACTACCATTTCTATTTACCTGCAGCACTACATCACAACTCCTAGTTGGTATTATAGCACAAGTTATTATTTTTTTAAAATACCTAGATTGTTATAATTTAAAGAATAAATTTTAACAAAATATACAAAAACAATATTTATTAAAAAAAAATCACATTTCTGCGACAATTTTGTTACAGATTTTTAAAATCTGTAAGGTTATTTTTTTCTTTGTAAAATAAGGTAAAATCATTTACTAATAGTCCAATAAATAGTATGATGAATATAGGAATACAAGACTTTGTTGGGTTTTTGCCGAACTTCCATTCAATTGGATAGAGGGGAGGCTTGAGATTATGAAAAAAAGAGTTTTTATTTTGAAAATTCTAAATAACATTATTCTCATTTTGTTCCTTCTACTTTTATTAGTAGCCGAGATAAAGAAATAACACCCTAATTCAGTGAATTAAGGTGCAAACCAATTTGGTAAGCACTCAACTTTGCAAGAAGTCAAGTGTTCCATTTTTATTGTATGGAATTTCTTCCATCTACATACATTATAATATATTATTTTGACTTTGTAAACTAGTTTGCCAAATTTTTCTTATAAAATAACATGCTAAATTGGAGCAAAAGAAAATCGCATTTCTGCGACTAATTTAGTACCTTTTGTTTTTGATTATCTTTTATTGCACCTGCTATTGTACAATAGCAATTTTTATTACCATTATAGAAAATTCTAAATAATTGTGATATCATTTGTGGTGAAGAAATACGAGTCGTATGAATCATACCATTTTCAATTGTTTGCTTTTCCGTTATTGTAAAATTTTCAAAATCTTGAAGTAAAAATATAAGTTCTGCTAAATAGTTGTCTATCATATTAGAACATATTTTATTAAGTTCTTTCTCTAGATATATACTAGCCTCATTTATAAATGTCATTTGAGAAAATTCTTCATCACAACTAGAACAATCCATAACAGGTATTAAAACACTTATTCTTCCTGCTAATCTTATTAATTCTTCACGTTCCAAACCAAACAGTTTTTTACACGCATAATTGTTCATTGGTATTTGTTTGGTTTTATAATATTTGGAAAAAATTAGGATAATATTATTTCTTAATTCTGTAATAATCTCTGTTTCATTTTTACCAATGACACTTAATGGTTCAATTCCTGGTTGAAATAAACACATATTAACATTTAATTCTGAATTGAGTATTTCTAGTATATTTTTCAAAATTTTAGTCTGACCTATAACTTGTTCACTTATTTCTGCCATAATTATAAATCCTCCTTTGCAAATATTAGTTGCTATTCTATATGAAAAATACTAAATTGTCAAATTGATTCAATGTTAAATTAAATATTAAGTAAATAATCACCAAAAACTTTATGATGTATAGCAACCTCCCCAAGTGAATAGCAATTATATTAACAATCATTAATGGTGTTCTCGACAGGACTCGAACCCGTATCGGTCCCTTAGGAGGGGACTGCTCTATCCTGCTGAGCTACGAGAACCTGCTAATATTGTAACACACTGAAGTGCAAAAAAAAATAGGTTTTGACCTATTTTAAAATATTTAACATTAGTAATAAAGAAAAATTAAGTCCATAAGTGAATTGATATTTGAATTTACGACAAAATTCATAAGTTCCAACAAGCTTATCTACTGCGCATACAATCCAACTCTCTGCATACTTTGGAATGCGATAATCAACAGGAAACATATGCGTTTTAATGATATCTTCTTCCTTCTCTGTTAGCTGAAAATACTTCTTTGCATTTTCAGCTGCTACCTTAGGGTGTCCTGTTGTAAATAATACAACTTTATCCTTTGTTTTTTCATAATCGGTTGTGCGATCTAAGAAGAAATCGTGCAACAAACCAGCACGTGCTACCTGATCATAATCCAACCGTAAAGCTTTCGCAAGTTTATAAGAGTAGTAAGAAACCCTAATGGAATGATTCATTCTTGTTGTCCCATGATGTATCACTGTTTCTAACTGACTAAATTCTTTATTCTCTAAAATCGGACTCACCAATCTCATATAGTGATTGTCCCGATGATAATTGACCATTTTTACTTTCACCTCAAGTACTATTACATTATATCATAAAATTACGTATTTAATCATTATTTTTGTAACATTTTTGAAATTTATTTTTTAATTTCATAATAGGCCTTGGAAAACCTATGTTTTTACACATAGGTTTAAGAAATCACCACATTTTGATAAGTTGGAAAAATTTGAATAAAAGTATTACCATCATTCACATGAATTTCAGTTCCATCTAGATAGGAATATACCGTCTGTGCGGATCTAGAAGATTTACTCCAAGTAATCGGTACAGCGTAACCATTTGTAATATAGTAGCCTGTTCCTGTTCCAACTGTATCTAAATTTTGTCTTCCATAAGAATCTAAATTATAATTATTGACATTTGCAATAATAATATTTTTAAAATGGTATTGTTCATTCGTTACTGCATCTTTATGTATTTCATCATTTACAGAACGTAAATATACCTTTTGTTCCGCATCATATTGATAAGAAGTTATCACATATGCAGAATATCTTAACGTAATCGTATTCGCAACCATCGCATCTTCTCTCGTCTCTAAGCCAATTTCATCAATACTGTAACTCAGTAGTAAAGGTTGATTGGATGTAGTACGGTATCCTTTCGCCATTGCCATATTTTGAATACGTTCCATATCAGTAAATGCCGTATGTTCATATGCAACTCCTAAAGTTCGATCTCGATAAAAAGCATCATCATATAAACCATTAATATTGGAAATACCCAAAGCAGAAATATCGATCTGTGCTTGTGGGCTCCATCCATAATGTACATAAATGGCATCATGTTCTAATGCATAATCTAAAAAATTATGACGCGAACTACGAACTGATCCAAGACGTGCCGTTGTTTGATCTTTAAATACTGCCATCAAACGGGTGAGACCACCTTCTACAATCATTTCATATACCACATACGCATCTTGTAACCCTGCATGATTTTTCCTTGCTTGTGCATGGTTATTAATCATCACAGCATAAGGCCTACTGTTAGAATCTTCATTGATAATTTGCAATTTAGGAACTGGCACTTCTACTTCTGGTTCCTTTCCTTTATCTTCTTGTGATGTTGATTCTTTTCCCTTTAATAAATACATTCCACCAACAATCCCACCTGCAACAATAAGAATTACAAGTATTCCAATCAAAACTTTTTTCATATACTTCACCTAAATTCATTATAGCGAAAAAAAAGAATGATTACCACAAAAGATAATCATTTCCACATTTACTTTACAGTACAATACCATGAAAAGCCATATAAACTAAGAATACTGCAAAGATAGTTGTTAAAATCCATCCGTTAATTTTTTCTGAACGAGTGGACTTATAAGGAACACCCACAGCCATGGTGAGTAAATAGCCTCCTATTAACCCACCAATATGAGCAGCATTGTCAATTCCAGAAATGGTAAATCCAACGATTAAATTGAGTACAATTAAAGGAATGACTTGCGATTTTAATACGGTTCCCAAATAAATTCGGTAATGATATCCAAAATACAACAATGCTCCAAATAGTCCAAATATGGCACCGCTTGCTCCTGCACTAATATAATCAGAAAAAACAATTGAAAGTAAATTTCCCATAATAGCACTTAATAAATAAACCAATATATATTTAAATCTTCCTAAAAAACTTTCAATCTGTGAACCTATAATATAGAGTGCATAATTATTCATAATGAAGTGCAACAAACCAATATGGACAAAAGCACTCGTAACCAAACGATAATATTCCCCACTCCGTACCGCAGCACCATAATTTGCTCCAAAATCGACTAAAGTAGATACATCCCTACTTCCCTCTCCAAATAGATACATAGAAAGAAATACAATCGTATTAATCGCAATCAAAAGATAAGTCATAATTGGTTTCTTTTGTTCAAATACTGCTTGTGCTTTTTTCGATTCTTCTTCATTCTTTTGACTAATATCCTTCGTAATTTTCATAAAAAGTTCAACACCTTTTTCTTTGAAAGAGGTTTTCTTTGTAATTGTAGGAAACTCTTCTAAAATAAAAGGATATTTTTTAAGATCAGATATTTTTTGAATATTTGCACAACTGATATTCCCAGCATGAATATAATCATCTATATGGACACTTTCTCCCAAATTGACAAACAAAGATAAAGCTTCCATATGTAAAGAACAAGTTTTCTTTTTCACTTTCTTTAATATTTGTTTGGTACGATATAAATCAAAACTCATCTGTTCGTCATTATGAATATAATTAGAAACAATGCGAACAACTGGATAAGAATTCTCTAAATTTTCTAACCAGATTTCATTTTTTGCACCATGTAATACGATTGGACTATATCCTTGTTCTGTTATGAAAAAATGTAATAATTTCATAACAAGTTCATCACTTTTTTCTAACATAATCTCTTCCATAATTTCCTCCAGTCAGTAATAATATTGTAACTTATTTCATAGGATAAGTAAAGAGGTGCTTACATGAAAAAAATACTCAAATTTTTACTTATTTTAGCTCCATGGTTTCTAGGCGGTTTACTATTTTCTTCCAATACAGGCTTTTACCAGTCATTAAATCTTCCTTTTTTCGCACCACCTAGCTTCTTATTTCCTATTATATGGACCATTCTTTATATCTTGATTGCAATTAGTATTTATAAAGTATATGAAATTTATCACTTTAGTACCCTAAAAAGTTATAATCAATCTTTGCTATGTAATTATATTCTAAATCAACTATTCCCATTTTTCTTCTTTACATTAGAAAATATCTTTCTAGGTTTTGTAGACTGTGTTGCGACTTTGATTACATCTCTTTTTGTCTACTATGAAACCAAAGAAATCGACAAAAAAGCAAGTAAATTCTTGCTTCCATATATATACTGGTGTCTATTTGCTTGTATCTTATGTATTACCATTTATTTTATGAATTTGTAAGCTGATTTACAATATGTGAGAAACATTCGGGAAGTTCACATGTAAACTCCATATACTTTCCAGTTGTTGGATGAACAAACCCTAGTTCTTTCGCATGGAGGCATTGTCCTGTATCATCTATTATTTTACGGCGACCATAAACAGGATCATTGACAATTGGATATCCAATATAATTCATATGCACACGAATTTGATGTGTTCTTCCTGTTTCTAGCTGTAGTTCAATTAAAGTGCAATTGGAAAAACGTTCTAATACTTTGAAATGGGTTACTGCATGTTTACTGTTGATATCAGTCACTGCCATTTTTTTACGGTCACTGGAATCCCTTCCAATAGGAGCATCGATGGTTCCAGTATCGCTAGCAACAACGCCCCAAACGAGTGCAACATACTTACGGTGTGTTGTTTTTTCTTCTAGTTGTTTGGCCAAAGATTCATGTGCTTTGTTATTTTTCGCAACCACCAATAACCCTGTTGTATCCGCATCAATCCTATGTACAATACCAGGACGAAATTCACCATTGATATCACTTAAACTTTTAGAATGGTATAATAACCCATTCACCAAAGTCCCACTAGGATTTCCAACTGCAGGATGGACAACAATTCCATTCGCTTTATTGACAACGAGTAAATCATCGTCTTCGTAGACAATATCCAAATCCATTTTTTCTGGTTTTAAATCCATAATTTCTTCTTGGTATTCTTCTGCAACTATTTCATCATTTTCTTTGACAAGGTAACTGCTTTTTACTTTTTTTGCATTCACCATTATTTTTTCTTCTTTTATCATGTCTTGAATTTTACTTCGACTTAAATTCAGTTGTTTTGATAAATAGGCATCAATTCGTGTATTCGAATCTACTTCTGTTACAACATACTTTTGCACATACGTTCCTCCTTCCACATGACAACAATGAGGAAACAAGCTCCTATTACAACAGCGATATCCGCTAAGTTAAAAATAGGAAAATCATAGCCAAATAGGTTAAAATCTAAATAATCAATGACACCTGCACGGAAAATACGATCCATCAAATTTCCAATTATTCCACCAAATAAAAGTCCAAAAGATAGGATATTCCATCTATCTTTTTTCTGTTTCAATACCCAAATAAATAGTAGATAAAGAATAACAATCGATACTACAACAATGGGTATTTGTGATCCAGAAAATAGACTAAAAGCCACTCCTGTATTTTTAACCAATGTAAATGAAAAAAATTGGGGAATCAATTGGATGCTTTCCCCAAATGTCATAGAAGTTGTAAATAAATACTTAATAAATTGATCTAGTATCACTATAATACTAGCAATTCCCCATATTTTTTTCAAACAATCACCTCTATTATTTTTTTGAAAATTGAACAACTTTATCCTTTGAAATCACTTCTGTTCCCCTAGTTTGGTATAATGAATCGAATTTTTCTTGGGATTGCTTTCTTGTTTCAGGTTCGTTTGATTCAATTTTACAACGCCTTTCATAGAACTGAAATATTTCTTGCAAAGACAATTCATTTTTTATGATATCCTCCATTAACCAGTCATACTTTCCTTTATGATTTCCCATTCTATAGGACTGTTCTTCCAATAATAATTCTGGTAGTTCTAATCTACCCATCTTTCGGAACAGTTTTTTACAATTATAATTATGTATTTTGATTGAAATTGCACTGATACTACTTGAAGCTGCAAATGAAATGGTAGCAAGCAATTGTGCAGAAAACTGTGGGGTTAGAAATCTTCCAAATGCACTAACACATATAATACTTAAAAATAGCCCTATCATCATCGCTACTGGCATCACAAACATTCTATCCAAAATATGTTTTCGATATTCTTGTTCTAGAGTATCCTCTGTAACTAACTTATCCATTTCTTCATACTGTTCTTCTAATTGATTTTCTAGTTTCATTTGATTTTCACCCATATTTGTATGGTTTTCTTCGATTGATTCTAATTTGTAATCAATTTTGTATTTTGTAGATAGATGTATAATTATTTTTTGTTCTCCTTCTAAAAAATCTATACACTTTTTTATAATATCAATACGAGTATTCAATTTGTTTTTTTCAATTTGATATTTGGTGTTTCTTTCTATTTTATCTTTCCTTTTTTCGCCTTTTTGATAGAACTGATGGCCACTTTCTAGATTCTCGATTCTTTCATAAAGTTTATTATACTCTTTTTGTAAGGCATTGATACTTGACTGTAAATTTACCATATTATTAGCTCCTTCTATGGGCGCTATTATAACATTGCACTTACTACTTGTCAAATTGTAATCTATATAATAGTCACTAGGTCAAAGGACAGTTTCTTACCTCTCAATGAGACAATTGTTGTTCTATATAAGAAATAACATTGTCAATTTTAATCTCCTTTGTTTCTCCTGTTTTACGTAATTTTACTTCTACAATTCCATCACTGATTTTCTTTCCAACTGTAATACGAATAGGAATCCCAATCAAATCCATATCATTGAATTTCACACCGGGTCTTACATTACGATCATCTAAAACAACTTCTATTCCCTTGCTTTCTAACATGTCATGTAACTCACATGCATATCCATTTTCCACAATATCTACAATGGCAACTTGGTAAGGTGCAACAGACGTAGGAAAGCAAATACCATATTCATCATGATTCTGCTCCACAAGTGCTGCTAAAATTCTTCCAATTCCAATTCCATAACATCCCATTTGAACAGGTTGTAATTGATTACTCATATCACTATAGTATAAACCTAAACTTTCTGAATATTTGGTTCCTAATTTAAAGGTATTTCCGATTTCAATTCCCTTTTTAAAGTATAAAGATTTTCCACATTTTGGACAAACATCATGCTCTTTCACATTTTTAATATCTCCTGACATTTGATACTTAAAATCTTTCGTATTTACATTTTGATAATGATAATCTGTCTCATTGGCACCTACTACATAATTATGCATTCTCAAGACATCTTCATCTACAATAACTGGAATATCTAAGCCAATTGGACCTGCAAAGCCAATTTTTGCTTTCGTAATGCGCTCTACATCTTCAGGTTCTGCAAGTACAACTTCTTTGGCATGCAACAATTTTTGAAGTTTTGTTTCATTGAGATCACGATTTCCAGAAATCATACAAGCATAAAAATTTCCATCCACTTGATAAATTAAAGTCTTCACAACCCTATCTTCTGAAACATTCAAATAAGATGTAATCTCTTCTATTGTCCCATGGTTTGGTGTATACACTTTCTCAAGTGGTAATAATTCTTCTTTCTCTTCCTCTTTTGGAACACATTTGCTAACCTCTATATTAGAAGCATAATCACATGATTCACAAAGAACCAATATATCTTCTCCAATATCGGTAACCGCTTGAAATTCTTCTGACAAAAGGCCACCCATCACACCTGTATCTGCAGTTACAATCTTATAGTCTAACCCAAGTCGGTTAAAAATGGCTTGGTAAGCTCGATACATTTTTTGATAAGATATATCCATACCCTCTAAGTCAATATCAAAACTATAAGCATCTTTCATAATAAATTCACGTACCCTGATTAATCCATATCTTGGTCTTGGTTCATCACGATATTTATTCGCCATTTGATATAAATTAAAAGGCATATCTTTATAAGATTTTATCTTTTCTTTCGCTACTGCTACAAATAATTCTTCATGTGTTGGTCCAAGTACATAATTACGATCCATTCGATCTTTTAAAGAAAACATACTAGATCCAAAAATATCTCTTCTTCCGCTTGCGACATAAACATCCTCAGGAAGTAAACTAGGCATTACAAGTTCTTGTGCACCTGTTTTATTCATTTCTTCTCTTACAATCGCTTCAATCTTTTGCAATACACGGTATCCAAGTGGTAAATAGGAATAAATTCCCGTACCTATTTTTTTTACCATACCACTACGTACCAACAAATTTCCACTTATACTTTCTTCTTCTTTACTATCTTCTCTCATTGTAAAAAAGAAACTTGATTTTAATTTCATAAAATTTCCTCTTTCCTTATTCTATTTAATTCATCATATGTTACCCACAAGGGGAAATTTATTCAAATGCATAAATATCACTTCCAATACAAGTATTATATCATAACACTTGAAAAAATGTCATTTTCAGTCAATAATTTCTATATTTTTTCTTACATATATCAAAATTGATTTATAACAAATTAGAAAGAAATGATTGAATGGAACAATTACCTACTATGATTTCTACAAAAGATTTGGCTTATTTAAGTGATATTTTTGGATGGAATTTCACAGCTTCAAAAAAAACCAAAAAGACTTATTTGCACTTGCTTTTAAAAAAGGTTGGTACCCTTTAGAAAAAACAATACCAAATAAAATTGGAAAAATATAATATGTTAAAACAAAAATTACAAAATAATTCCTCTCAAGAACCAGTTATGGTTATTTTAAGTTACAAAAAAGAATTTACCTAATATAGGATAAATTCTTCTGCATCTATCTGCATTACAGCTTCTGCAAAATTATACAATGCTAATCTTTGCTTATCTTTTAATCTCATTCCATTTGAAGTATCTAATGTTCCAAACTGATAAAATTGATAACGTGGATTTTCATTTACTTTCATAGTATCTACATATAACTGATACTCATATCCATGCTCCACATTTGTATAAGGTTCCCCAACAATATCGTATCTTGCTCGAATTAAGCGATAAAATTGTTTACTGTCTTCATTATAAAAAGTAAGTCTTGCTTCATCATTCTGATTTACTCTTTCTAAAAATTGATTCACTAATTTCGGATTATCAATTTTACCATCTTGGATTGTCACATAATTTTTAGGAGCATCCAAATTCGCATCTTCTATGTTGCTAGAAAAGACAGTCCACCCAGTAGGTAAAATCATAGCGATTGTATTTTCGGTTTCATACTGAAATCCATATTCACTCCCAAAATTGGATTCGTTTTCTTGACTTGGTGTTTCATTTGGAAAAACAGTGGTATGGATATAGTCATCTGGATTTCCACAACGTCCTTCAACTGTCGATAATTTACCGGTATCATAATATAGAATACCATTTACCTTTACCATTCTTGGTACTTTCTTTTCTTCCCCTAATAGATTATTTTGTTTTTGTTCCCCATTTTCTGTTACATGTTCTTTTTCTTGAAATAATTTTGTTCCTACAAAATATCCTCCAATAACGAATACAAGTAATATTCCTAACCATATTCCCTTTTTCATTTGATTCCTCCTATCATTTGTTTTAATATTTTTACAAAGGAAGATTCTTCTATGCCATAACCTATAACATAATAAGAATAATCTTGATCTGTAAAACTTGCCTGATAAGAATCCCCATAATATGTAATTGTAACTGGAATTTCTTCAATCATAGAAACCTGTAGACTCTTCTCATATCGTACCAAATCTTCTTCTACCTTAGCAATCGTAACACTAAGTGTTCTATCATTCTTATGATATGTTAAGCGATACCGATGGAAATAATACTCAAGTATCCAATCTTTGATCCATGGATGAATCAAAGGAACCTTAGTCAATAAATCATTTTTCTTATTGATTTCACACCTTATAAAACAATCTTCCAATTTAAGATAGGTTCGATCAGATGTATCACCCAAATAAGTATGATTTATAATAATTGAATCTTCTTTTGTTAATACATTTGGAATAGAAGTTTTTTTGGGTTGATAAAACAGTGACCCTATTAGCAAAATTATTACGAGTGGGAGACAATATTTCCAAACATGTACTTGCTTTCTTGGCTTTGGATATTTCATTGGAATTTCTAAATTTAAATTTTTATAAATCATCTTTTCTAATTTTTTCATTCTCGCACCTTCTTTCTTAATTTTTTTAATGCATAAGAATACTTAGAACGTACTTGGCTATGTGTCATGGATAATAGTTTTGCAATTTCCAAATGATTGAGACCACCAAATAGATGTAAGACAACAATTTGTCTTTCTAAATCATTTAAATAAGCTAAATACTCTTCTATCATAAGAGAATCTTCGTTTTGAATGAGATTGTGTTTATGGAGTTCCCTTTCCAAATCACAATCTTCATAAGATAGTTCTTTATTTTTTTCCAAAAAAGTATACGCTGTGTTTTTTCCAATCGTATAAATCCATGTTTTTGGATTCATCCAAGGATGATAAGACTTGTAATATTTTAAAATTCGCAAAAAGACTTCTTCTGTAATATCTTCTGCATTATCATAATTTTTGACCATACTAAGAATAAATAGAAAAAGAGGTCGTTTGATCAATTGATATACCTTTTCGATATTTTCTTGTTCATCTAAATGTATTAGCCATGTTCGCAAGTTCATAGTATTCCTTCTTTTGTATATATACATCTATTATACTAAAAAAAAGATGAAAGTGTGGAATCATTTTCATCTTCTACCCATACCATTTGGACGACCCATATCATTTGGATGATTTCCACCCATTCCTCCACCACTTCCAATAGAAGTTGTGATACTAGTGATTGTAAAGGTTTGATCAGTAGTTCCATTCACTTGAATGGTATAGGTTTCTCCTTTTTGAAATTTTGGAGAAGCAATGACTAAAGAATTATAAGATTTATTGGATTGATAAGATAGTATCTCATTTTCTTTTGAATCGATAATAGTAATAATGGTATCTTTCGTATAATTTGTAGGAAAAACAATTTGTACATTATAAATACGGGAAGAATTGCTCACACCTTGCATCATTCCACTTGCACCACCTGCGTATAACGTTCCACCATTTACAATAAAACCACTATCATAATCGAGAGCTCCATTGCCATTATCCGTTGGTCCATCTACTGTAACAGTTCCACCATTCATATAAGCAGTTCCATTGACATCAATGCCATCACCACTCGCACTCACATAAATCGTCCCATCATTGATTGTCAAAGTCCGATTGGTATTACTAGAATAACGATTTTCACCGGGTCTTCCCATTGCCGAAGCATCATTTCCTCCTGCAACATTAATTCCATCATCACGAGAGAAGATAGAGAGATTCCCACCATTAATTGTAATTTTAGTGCTTTCAATTCCTTCATAACTCTTTGCAATATCGATTGCTCCTCCATCAATAATGAGCTCTGTATTGGCATGAATTCCATCATCCCCAGAGTGAATTATAAATGTTCCTTTCTGAATTCCAATAGAACCGTTCGAGTGAATAGCATCATCAGAAGAATCAATTGTAAAGATTCCATCTTGTATGACAAGATTACTACCAGATTTTATCCCTTTTGCACTACTAGAATCTGCTTGACTAAGATGATTACTTCCCCACATTCCCCATGATGTTTCTGTACTAGCATTACTACTACCTCCACCTGTTGTAATAGAAAAATGGCCACTTTCAATCAACAATTTTGTTTCAGCTTGAATTCCATCTAAGTCAGCATGAATATCAAAAGTTCCATTCTCAATATAGACATATCCTTTTTCGAAATCCGTATCATTGGTGGATTTTATACCATCTCCACCACTTGTGATTTTAAATTTACCATTTTGAATATGAACAGAGTCTTTTCCTCGAATTCCATCATCTTTAGATGTAATCTCATAAGTTCCTGAAACGATTTTTAAATCATCCTTACTCACAATCGCATCCTCATGATTGGAAACAACAATCAAAGTTCCTTCTCCCATTAAAGTCAAATCATCATGACTAAAAATGGTGCCTATTTCATCCTCTTCATAACCACTATAAACATTTCCATCCTCTAAATAATTTGTAGTGCCCTCTACTGTTTCAATTACGACATCACCAGCTTCTTCTACATAAATTGCAGGTCCACTGGAATTGGTAATACTTACATGATCCAAAACCAACTTAATATTGTCACTCGTATGTATTGTAATCAAACCATCTTCAATTGTACCTGTTAGATGATAAATGCCTTCTTCTGTAAGTGTAATACTAGTCTCAAGTATATAATTGGTATCTTGATAAAAAGACCAATCAATTTTTTCGTCATCATCATCTGTATGGATATTCATAGTAATGGAATCTGTAGTACTATGAGATAGTTTCATCTTATGATTGTCCTGTAAAATCCACCATATACTAATACCAAATAGCATTGCTAATACAAATAATACTAGTTTCTTTTTCATAGTGTCACCTATATTTCCATAGTATCAATGGAATGTGTCAAGGCAACTTTTAAATTTCCATTTCGTACTCTTAAAGCATCTATAAATTCTTTTTCATTTGTATTTTGATTTAAGATAATACGATAATGTAAATCAAATAGACTACCCATGTTTGTTGTTTTTACTTTTTCTAAGGTAACCTTTTTGACATAGGTATCAAATACATCTTGAAACATTGTTGTATAATCCAAATCTTCTGGCACAATGATACTCAAAATCCGTTCGTTAGGATAATCAAAACATTTCAACTGATAAAGGAAAAGAATGGATAAAATGGTTATAGATGTAATGATTCCCGCAAATACAACATGACCCATTCCAGTTGCAAGTCCTACTGTCATCGCAAAAAATATGCTTAATATTTCAATACTTGTTCCTGGTAAACTTCGGAATCTAACAAGACTAAAAGCACCGACAATCGCAACGGAAGTTCCTAAATTTCCATTGACCATTAAAATAACTGTTTGAACCAAAAGAGGTAAAATGACCAACGTCATCAAAAAATTTTGATTTGATTTTGAAACTTTCCTATGTGTATATGCAATGGCAAATCCTAGAAGGATAGAAACAATGGAACAAATCAAAATAGAACTAAATTCGATACTACTACTGGTATTTGAAAATAAACTGTTTAACATACTAACATCTCCTTATCTTTTTGATAAATACTGCCATACTTTGAAAATGATGTCGGATATATTCCAGGGTCCGATAAGGAACGAACAAACCAAATTGGCATAGCTCCTAATGTTTTCACTTCCATAATATATTTTTTTTCTTTAAAATAAAGTGTTCCCGCATCTCCCAATTCCAGTTTTAAATGCTCTTTTCGGCTTCTTAAATTTTGATCAATCGTAATTCGAATATCTTCTTTGGTTCCTTTATAACTATGCCTATCGTAAGCAATGAAATAAGAAGGAATTAATTTATAATATTGAAATAAATAGTCAATTTCACGCATAATTTGATTTTCCTTGTCATAATGATTATTTTCCATATATTGATAAAATTCAGTTAATTGTAATTTCATTCTTCTTTTACCAACTACCCCCTTATATTTTGATTTAATCTCTAAGAAAACATCACTTTCTAAAGAAGGCACATTATAACTCCGTAATCGAACCTTTTCTTTAAATACAGGTTTTTCTAATGAATTTACAATCAAGTCCCTATCTTTTGTGTCAAAATAAATATTACAAATTGTAGTATCAAAAAATATATCCTTTTGAATATAATGTTCAATCTTTCTCATCAAACTGGTATATTGTTCTTCTGTTAACAAATATTTTTCTTCGACACGTTTAAAATGATTTTGGTACATGTAAATTCTCCTTTCTAAAATTCAGTTTATTCTTTTTTTATGTCAATATTATGAGCAAATTAAGAAATTTTTGTGAAAAAGAATCTGTAAAATTTAAAAACAATGGTAAACAAAAAATCGCATTTCTGCGATAGGGATACTAAGAATTTTAATTGGTATATTCTTGATTATTCTCTTGTTTTGATATTTCATTAATAGTATAATATATTTAGGAATACTTAGTTTGCTTAGGTACTATTTCCTTTCTTTTACTTTTGTAAATGAAAGGAGGCGTGTATTATGAAACAATTAGAAAAAACACTTTGCTTAATCATAATCCTCCTTATTGCTGTAATTTTTATTATGACAATAAAATAGTACCAACATATGTTGGTACAAAACCAAATAGGAAGTAGTACCTAGCCTCTTGACAACTAAGTATTCCCTTTTTTTATTGTATGAAGCTTCCTTCATCTATATACATTATACTAAATTTTAGTTTAAAATACAAGTTTCTTATAAATTTTTTTGTCTGCTATTAATTTATAGAAAAAGACAACTAATTGTTGTCCTTTAATACTTCTAATGCTTTACGCATTTCTAAATCATATTTTACCATATCTAAACCACCAAATAGTTTTAAAAGTTCTTCTTTTTTCATACTATATTTTTCTGCTAAACTATTGGCTTCTTTTTCCGTATCTTCTTCTGTTACTTCAATTTTTTCTGCTTTGACAATTTCTTCTAACAATAATCTTGAAGATACTCTTTTGAAAGCTTCTTCTTTCATTTGTTCTTTTAAAGCCGTTTCATCAGAATTGGTAAATTGATAAAATTGTTCTAATGTAATTCCTTGCATCTTTAAATTTTCTTCATATTGACGCACCATACGATCTAATTCATCTGCTACCATCGCATCAGGAATATCCACTTCCATATTGGCAACTGCTTTCTCTAAAATTTCATCCATGAAATGGTCTTCCGCATGGTGCATTTTATGTGCCTCTATATTTTCCTTTAATTGACGCTCTAATGCTTCTTTGGAATCAATACCTTCCATTCCTAAATCTTCAAAGAAATCCTTATCAAATTCAGGAAGTTTTGTTTCTTTAATTTCATTTACTTTTACTTTGAATACAACTGGTTGTCCCTTTAAATCTTCGGCATGATAATCTTCAGGGAACGTAATATCAATTTCTTTTTCTTCACCCTTTTTCATACCAATTAACTGTTCTTCAAATCCAGGAATAAAAGTTCCACTACCAATCACTAAAGAGTAGTTTTCACCCTTACCACCTTCAAAGGCAACACCATCTTTGAATCCTTCAAAATCGATAATTGCAGTATCATCATTCTCTACACTACCATCTTTTACTACACTTTCGGCATAACGTTTTCTCGTTTCTTCTAAGGCATGTTCTACTTCTTCTTTAGAAACTTTTACTTCTTCTTTTTTGACACCTAATTTCTTATATTTTCCTAATTTTACTTCTGGTTTCGTTGTTAAGATAAATAAGAATTCAACATAATCTGCAGAAATAGATTTTAAACTTGCTTGTGGTTGCGCAACAATGATGAGATCTCCATTTTCCTCTAACATTTTGGTATATGCATCTTGTAAAACACGGTCTGCGGCATCTAACCATAAATTTTCTTCACCATATTTTTTTAAGAACACATCCTTAGGTGCTTTTCCAGGGCGAAATCCATCAATTTTGGCTTTTTTACTTGCTTCTTTGTACGCATCTTCTTTCGCCTTTTCCCATTCTGCTCCTTCTATTTTAATTGTAATTTCATGTACATTTTTATTCTTTTCCATAATTCCCTCCATCAATATATTTTAGTATACCTGAATATGGTATTTTTTTCAAGTTTATTTCAAAAAAACACTTAAAGTGTTTAGTTGATTTCGACAATTTCTACTTCGTACTTTCCTTGTGGACTTTCTACAGTTACTTTGCTTCCTACCTTTAAACCCATAATTGCTTTCGCGATTGGAGATTCATTGGAAATCTTGTTTTGAAATGGATCTGCTTCCATACTTCCAACAATAGAATATACTTCTATTTCTCCATCCTCTACGTATTTTAGTTTGACAGTAGATCCAATGGATACTTTATCCGTAGAAGTTTCTTTAATAATGACGGCTTTTTCAATCATTGCCTCTAATTCCGTAATTCTACCTTCTACCTCCGCCTGAGCAGTACGTGCTGCATCGTATTCGGCATTTTCACTTAAGTCACCTAAAGCACGTGCATCTTTTAATGCATTTATAATTTCAGGTCTTTTTTCTAATTTTAAATAATCAAGCTCTTTTTTAATTTCATCTAAGCCTGTTTCTGTTAAATATATCTCTTTTGTGTTTGACATAAGAACGCCTCTTCTCTCTATCTATAAAACATTACAAATGATACTATAGAATTTTTATTTTGTCAATCTTTTTTAATACGAATTAGATTATTCGGATACACTCTTTCTTCTATCTTCATCTGCACAATTTGCCTTGGATGCCTTACAACGGAAATAAATTCTTTCTTTTCATCTAATATTTCTTTCACTTCGTATGTTATTGTATGCAACTGTGGACCAAATATTTCAACGGTATCCCCCACTTTAAAATAATTTCTCTGTTCAATTGTTGCATATTTTGTTTTTTCATTATAATCTAAAATAACTCCTAAAAAATCTTGATTGGAAACTTCAACTCTACCATTATAATAGCCACAAGTAGAATCATTTTCGCCACCAAAGAATTGAGGTACAGAATCCCTGTTCGCACAATTTCTTAATATTCTTTCGTACGCTATATTATATTGATAAGATTCTGGATTGTTACAATAATCATCAATCACTTTCCGATATACATTTAAAACGGTTGCGATATAATAAATCGAACGCATTCTTCCTTCTATTTTAAAGGAAGTAATCCCCATATCAATCATGTCAGGTAAATACTTTAGCATCGATAAATCCTTACTGCAGAACGTGAAAGGTTGTTCTCCAACGAAATGTTTCAACTGATCATTATATAAATCAAAGTCCCATCTACAAATCTGGCTACATCCACCACGATTGGCGTCTCTTGCGGTTAAAAAGTTGGACAAGACACATCTACCACTCATAGAGGCACACATAGCGCCATGGATAAAACATTCTATTTCTAAATTTGTCTTTTCTATAATTTCTTTAATCTCTTCTTTTCTGGTTTCTCTTCCTAATACAATTCGTTTTACACCCTGTTGTTCCCAAAAACGACATGCTTCTATATTTAAAGTGGATTGTTGGGTGGATAAATGAATTTCTAAGTTTGTATTTGCTTTGGCAATTTCAATAATGGTGGGATCACTGACAATAATGGTATCGACACCACATTGTTCCAACCGTATTAGGTAATCTTTGACCAAAGAAATTTCTTTATTATGTAAGACAATATTAACCGTTACATGAACACGCTTGCCTCGTTCATGTGCATAATGACATCCTTCTTTGATTTCTTCAAAGGTAAAATTTTTGGCATTGGCACGAAGGCCTAGTGCAGGTCCTCCAATATAGACTGCATCTGCACCATATTCAATTGCCCATTTTAATCGTTCTAAATCGCCGGCTGGCGCTAATAATTCTGGTTTTTTAATCATAATGCTTCACCTGATATACTGTTTCTTTATAGAAAAATCCTTTATCGGTATTTCCATCTAATAAGGTATCAATTGCTTCATCACTACCATTTTGATTATGGAATAAAGTGATTATTTTTAAAAATATATCTCGATCTATAAAATTCTCATTACATAATACGTAATCAATCCCTTTTTCCTGAAATTCTAAATATTCTTGATACCCATTTAGAATATGACTAGCATATACAAAAGTCCCCTCTTCATTATCGACAATAGGATATCTATTTTCCTCTTTTTCCATATAGTAAACGGAAGACTGACCATTTAATTGAAAGTGATTTAAGTAGTTCTTAATTTCATGACGTTCTGATACAAACATTGGAAGATGTCCTAAAATTGGAACAATCAGTGGCATATTGGTGTGTTTTTTGATTTCCAAAATCTCTTGTTTGGTAATTTCTCCAGATACATATGCCATATCTGCCCCATGGCGATTCCAATAATTCATGGTTGCATAATTGGTGGTTAAATGTTCTGCACCCCAAATCAGTGGTATATCAATTTGGTATTCCTTTTTCATTTGGATCACTGCAACATCATAATATAGAATTCCATCAATCTGTAAATCCGCAAGTTTCTGCATCACTTCTTTGACAGATTCTAGTTCATTACTATGAAAATTTTTATTGAGTGCAACAAAAAGTTGTTTCTTTTTTCCTTTTAAAATGGATAATATATGTTCAATATATTCTAAATCTACCGTAAATAAGAAATTGATACTCATACCTTTATATCCCAATAAGATAGCATCGGTTTGATCTATCAAATCATCTATATTCGGATATGCTGGCATTGCCATTATCTTTGTCATATATTTCACCGTCTTCATTATAACATATATTTTCAAAAAAACGAAAAACATCCTTTTACTTATATTGTTTTATTGGAGCCATAACTTTTTCTTCATCTACTTAATTCTTTAAAATTTTCTGTTATTGATTTGTTCTAATGCCTTTTGTTTTTTCAAGGCAAGCACCTTATTTCTTTGAAGTATCATCGAAGGATGATTGCTCAAACATGGATTTTTACTAACTGATATTGCTTCATCATATCTTTCTTTTAAAGTCAAAATATGCATTTTTTGTGCCTGAATGGTATAATTATTTGGATATTGATCACAAAGTAACAAGGCTTCTTCATCCTGACCAGAATCTTTCATAATTCTAATGCGCCTAGATACCATATCTATATCATTTTGGTATTCTTTCTGGCAACATATAGGAAAAATTTCATCTGCACGTCCCATGATTTGCAACAATTGGAAACGCAAAGACTGTACTGGACTCCAATGTATACATTGTGGATTTTCACAAATAGAAAGCGCACCTTCAAAGTCTTGTTGCAACATTTTTTCTTTTATTCGTTCAATTACTTGTTTTTGATAGTCTATCATATATCATACCTCTTTCCCTATACTATTAAAATACACTTACTTTTTATTTTAATATAAGAGCCAGAATCTAAATTAGTTCTTACATAAATGTTTAAATTCGTATTATTTATTATATATTCTATTATTAAAAAAGTAAAGAAAAACGCTAGACCTTTTTTCTAACGCTTACTCCAACGCCATCTCCAACTGGATAAATCGTTGTTTCATAATATGGATTATTTTCTAAAAATTGAGTGTATTGGTTTAATTTACGAACCATGCCTCTTACATTACGACTTAAAGTTACTTCATCCGCATGAACCAATCCATGAAAATTAAGATTATCTGAAATAATTACTCCATGTTTACTTAAATTTTTTTCAAATTTTTTAAAAAACTTAAGATATTGACTCTTGGCTGCATCAATGAAAATTAAATCAAAAGTATCGTTTAACTCTACCTCAAATGCATCTTGGAATAACACAGTAATCCGATTTTCTAATCCGAATTTTTGAATATTACGCATCGCTTCCTCATAACGTTCTCTATCTCTTTCAATTGTGGTAACCGTTATAGCAGAATCTACCAAACACATACGAATTGCCGAATATCCAATCGCAGTACCAAGTTCTAGTATTCTTTGAATATGGTGTTCTTTGATATAGTCTAAAAGGAAACTAATGCCATCATGCTCCATAATCGGAACATGGTGTAAAGTGGCATACGCTTCCATTTCTTTGATTCTATGATCCATACCAATTGCCAGCTTCTCTCAATTTTTGAATAGTACTTTCATGTTCTTTTAACGTCTTTGAAAAATATACTTTCATATTTTTATCAGACGCGAAATATAGATAATCTGTATCAGATGGATGTAAAACAGCTTCTATCGCATCAATTCCAGGATTGGAAATTGGTCCAACAGGAATTCCATCTACAACATAAGTATTGTAATCATTTTTTTTGAGATACGAATCACCAAATGCATCGCGTCCCATAATTTTATGATCTCCATAATAAGCAGATGCACAACTTTGAAGTCTCATTTTTTTATCCAAGCGCGTTAAAAATACACTTGCCATTTTTCCAAAATCATCGACATTATTTCCTTCTGATTGAATCATAGACGCTAATGTTATAATTTCATGTAAAGAATATTCATTTTTTTCAATATCAGTTCGAACTGTTTCTAATTTTTTACCCATTTGATTTAACATCGTTGTAAAAATCTCTTCTACAGTTACATCTTTATTCAAAAATTGATAAGTGTCAGGAAATAAATAACCTTCAATAGGGTAATAAGTATCCTTTTTAATACGATTATTTAAAAACCAATACTCGTCAATCAAAGAATCAATATAAACATCATCACTTGCTTTTTCAAGTACTTCTTCTTCTGTATGATTTGTATTTTGGGCTATGACTTCCGCAATTTGCTCCATATTAAGTCCTTCTCTAAAGGTAATGGTAATCACATCTGGATTATAAGTAGAACCTTGTTTTAATGTGTCTACTATTTTTTCAACACCCATATTTTCACTCAGTAGATATTTACCTGCCTCTAATCCTTTTACCTGATATAACTTAATATACAATTTATAGAAAAATTCCGATTTGATTAGGTTTTGTTCTTTCAAATCTGCTCCAATTGTAGAAAATGTCTGTCCTGTTTTTACCTCAAATTCAACAAGTTCACTGTTATTACTCACTTTTCCTATATTTACTTTATAAATGGTACAACCAATGATAATAAGTAATGCACTAACGACAACTAAAATGCCTGCTACTATAGTAAATTTTTTCATATACATCAAAACGAGCGATTATTGCTCGTCTTCTCCATTCTTCGTTGCATTCGCAGATTCTTGTAATTCATTTAAAATGGTCTCAATAATCTTCCATTCCTTTTCTGTTTCAATTGGTTCTAATTTGGTTTCATCTTTATCTGGTTCATAAATAGATGCATATACCTTTGTATTTCCTTCTTCATCGGTTGTATTATCTGTATATACCATATAATTTTTACCTGTTTCATCTGATTCAAATGTAAATAAAACTTCACACTCTACTTCTTTTCCTTCATCATCAAATACTTTAAATGTCATTTTTTCTTCTTTCATAATTCTATCCTTTCTTTTTATCCAAATACGTCTGCAATATAATATTGGCAGCAACAGAATCTACTTTGGTCTTTCTTTTTTTTCTAGAAAGATCAGCTTCTAGTAAATAATGGGTTGCTTCCACTGTACTTAAGCGTTCATCTTGCAATACTACATCCATATTTAAATATTCTTTTAATTTTTGTTGAAATAAAAGTGTTGTTTCTCCTCTATCTCCAACTGTGTTATTCATATTTTTGGGAAATCCAAGTACAATCAAATCTACTTCTTGTTCTTGAACTATTTCTTTAATTTGCGGTAATAATACATTATAATCGCTATCTGGAAAACGAATCGTTATATAAGAACTTGCGATAGTTTTGGTAGAATCACTGAGAGAAATTCCCAATGTTCTTGTACCCAAATCAAGTCCCATTGCTCGCATTATTTTACAACCTCTTTGACCAGCACCTCTAACAGTTTACTACGATCAAATTGCATCATCATACTTCTCGCACCCTCATAGCTAGTAATATATCCAGGATCTCCACTCATAAAATACCCTACAATTTGATTTATGGGATTATAACCTCTTTTACGTAAGATTTCCATCACGTTTCTCATTGTCTCTAATGCAAGTGCATCATTGAACTCTACGTAATCATATACCTTGGTTTCTTCCATACTATCCCCACCTTATGAATACATGTTCATTGTATCATTTATAAATCAGTTTGGCAATCATTTTATTAGGAATAAATTCTGAAAAATGAAAAGTAAAATTTTTCAACAAAACGAAAAAATATCTATTTTTTAGATATCTTTTCACCACGAGCCTCATTTTTCTTTGCACTCTTTTTTAATAAATCTCTGATTTCTTCTAGTAATAAAACTTCTTCTGACTTTACTGTTTTTACTTCTTCTATCTTCTCTTCTTCTTTTTTCTTTCCTAAATTTTCTAACGCATTCATCGATTTAATCATTAAAAATACGACAAATGCCATAATGACAAAGTTAATCACATCGGTTAGAAAAGCACCATAAGTTAGATGTAATTTCCCAATATTGAATACATAGGAACTAAAATCTACCTCACTAAAACTTCCTAAAACAGGAGAAATTAGATTATCCGTTAAACTTTTCACAATACCTTGAAAAGCAGAACCAATTAATACCCCGACTGCCAAATCCATTACATTACCACGTAATATGAAAGTTTTAAACTCTCCAAAAAATTTAGAGCTTTTCTTTTTCATTTGTTCTACTTCTTTTTTTACATTTTTCTTTCTTGCCATAATATCACTCCAATACTGCCTTAATTCTTCTTACTCCTGCACTGCTTGCTTCTTCCTTCTGAATACGGAAATGTCCTAATTCACTTGTATTTTTGACATGTGGACCACCACATAATTCTTTGGAAACTTTCCCTATACTATATACTGTTACAATATCTGGATATTTATCAATAAACATACATTCCGCACCAAATTTGATGGCCTCTTCTTTTGGCATTTCTGTTACAACAACATCAAGTCCTGCCTCTATCCATTCATTGACCAAAGCTTCTGTTTTTTCCTTTTCCTCATCGGTTAACTTGTGATCACAAGAGAAATCAAAACGCATTCTTTCTGGTGTAATATTACTTCCTTTTTGATGAACATCTTTACTAACCACAACTTTTAAAGCAGCATTTAGTAAATGGGTAGCGGTATGATATTTGGTTTCTATTTCCCCATCTCCAGACAAACCACCTTTGAATTTTTGAACAGATCCTGCTCTCGATTTTTCTTGATGTTCTTTGAACTTCATTTGAAAACCTTCTGTATCTACAGTAATTCCTTTTTCAGATGCAAGTTCTTCTGTTAACTCAATCGGAAAACCATAGGTATCATATAAATGAAATGCTACATCTGCTGGAATTGTGTCTGTTTGTAAATGATTGATCTCTCTTTCAAATTCTTTGAGTCCCTTTTCTAAAGTACGATTGAATTTATTCTTTTCCTCTTTCAATACAGATAAAACGGTTTCTCTATTTTGTTCAATCTCATGATAATAGCTTTGATATTGATCCATTATTGTCGATGCGATTTGTTCTTCCCAATTACTATTGATATCAATATTTAACTTTTTCGCATGGCGAATTGCTCTACGAATCAAACGTCTTAAAATATATCCTTGATCCGTATTACTTGGACGAATGCCTGCCTCATCTGCCGCAATAAAGACAGCAGTTCTAAGATGATCCGCAATAATACGCATACTCACCTTAGCATCCTGATAAGAAATGCCACTAATCTCTTCAATTTTATGAATGGTATCTTTCCAAATAGAAGTTTGATAGTTATCATCGACACCTTCTAAAATCGCAACAACTCTTTCTACACCCATTCCTGTATCCACATTTTTTTTGGGAAGCTCTGTTACAATTCCATCTACACTTTTATGATATTGCATAAATACATTATTCCATATTTCAACCCAACGATTATCTTCTGGATCAAAGAAATCTGGTACAGGATCTAGACTACGCCAGTAAAAAATCTCAGTATCTCCACCACAAGGACCAGATTCTCCTGCAATCCAAAAATTATCGTCTACCCCCAAATAAGCAATCTTAGATTCCCCAATACCCAATTGTCTCCAAATACCTGCACTCACTTCATCTCTTGGAATATCCTCGTTTCCCTCAAATACAGTAACCGCAAGCCTTTCCACTGGTATTTTTAATACAGATGTCAAAAATTCAAAACTCCAAGTAATACTTTCTTCTTTAAAATAATCCCCTAAACTCCAGTTTCCAAGCATTTCAAAGAAGGTATGATGCGAACTATCTCCTACTACATCCAAATCAGTTAAACGAATGCACTTTTGATAATCGACAAGTCTTGTGCCATAAGGATGTGGTTGTCCTAGCAAATAAGGAATTAATGGTTGCATTCCTGCGGTATTAAATAATACCGTTGGATCATTTTCTGGAACAACAGGTGCACTTGGTATTTGTTTATGACCCTTACTAATAAAAAAATTAATATATAAATCCTTTAAATTCATATTACATTACCTCTTTCATAATTGTTTCTACTTTTACTTTTAAATCTGCTAAGGTACCATCGTTGATAATTTTGTAGTCGTATTTATCAAAATGATCCAGTCCTACTTCGGTACGATGCTGTTGCTGTGTTATGGTCAATTCTGATTCCAAATTAGGACGACTTACGTAAAGCACATAGACATATTTGAACTGTTTTTGTAAAGTCGTAATTTCTTCTTCTAATCTAACATCAGAAATAATAATAACATCATAAAAGTATGAATACACCTTGATATCTTCACACATGCGATGGATAAAGAAAAATTCATCTATTTGTTCACGAATAAGTGAAGTTCCAAGTTGTTGTAACAATTCTCTTGGTTTGGTTTCTTCACTGCCATCCCAATCACTAATCCGTTTGGCATATTCCTTAATGTAATGGGAATATTGTAATTTAATTACTTTCTGATTGGAATAATAATCACAAATAAAATCTCCTACTGTGTCTTTTCCATTTCTCGCTTTTCCAGCAATCAAAAATATTTTTGGTTCCTTATTTTGATATTCCATAAAATGCTCCTTTCAAAAGAAAAACCACGGGTATTTTCTAGGAACGAAAAAAACCGTGGTACCATCCTAATTGTGTCTTATTTTGGATAACGGATTTCATCCGGTAATTACACTAGAAGATAGCTTTCAAAAATAAACTTAGATTCGTTTTCACCTACCACGAATTCTCTTCATTTCTACTTATTTTTTACTTTTTCTTCATCATCGCTTTAATCATTATAATTTAGTATACCATATTTTTCATCAAAAAACATAAAAATCGATTTACATACGGCAATAATTGGTGTTGAAATCGCCATTCCTATGATACCAAAGAAATATCCAAACACGAGTAATCCAATAATAATCGTTACAGGATGTAATTTGGTAGTCTTACTCATAATGAGTGGTTGTAAGAAGTTTCCTTCTATAAATTGAATCACTGCGATTACAATGAGTGTGAGTATTCCTGTCATCGGTCCTTGAGAAAATCCGACAATTACGGCAGGAGCTCCCCCAATATAAGGACCCGCAAAAGGGATTACATTGGTAATTCCACAGAAGAGTCCAAATAGAAGAGGTGCTTTTAATCCAACAATCCATAATCCTAAAGAGGTAATGACAAAGATAAGTGTACAATCGATTACAGCACCCTGTACAAATCTTCTTAAAGAAGTATTGACCTCATTGAATAAATCTCTCGTATCATTCTGCATTTTCCTTGGCAATAAAGTAATTAAAACATCGCTCGCATTATCAAAACTCATAAGTAAATAGAATCCAATAATGAGACCAACTACAAAACTTCCTGCTCCAGAAAAGAAACTGCTAATAAAAGTAACAATCATTTCTGGTAAATCTTTCGTCAATCCGACACCAAAGTCTTCTATTTTTTGAAACAAATCTTCTTTTACAGCAAGGGCATCAAACCCTTCGAAATGACTTAATTGATTAAATCCTGTATCAATCCAACCTTTTACCGTTTCCACAATAGAAGGTAATGTTTTTGCAAAATCGTTGATTTGACTTGCCAAAACAGGGATAATAGATCCTATTACAATCGCAAGTCCACCCACTAATAATACATAAGTAATAATCGTTCCATATCCTCTTCTGATTCCTTTTTTCTTTAACCATTTGACAAAAGGGTCAAAAAGCCAAGCAATAAAGAAACCAATAAAAAGTGGCGAAATTGTTTTTAATAAAATGATTATTGTATTTTTGAGTTTTAATTCTTTAAATAGCATTGTCAAAATATAGATTGCTAAAATAATTAATAATACATATACAATTCTTAAAATTTTTTCAGATGTACTAATGACATGATTGAGTTTATGATAATCAATTTTCTCATTTGTCTTTTCTTTTTTCTGAAACATAGGTCACCCATCCTTTCTGCATATTATACCAAATATTGGTTAAAAATACTACATAAATGAAAAAAATGACATACATCATTTATTTTCTTCTATCCAATTATGAATCAACTCTTTTGGCATGTAGCCATTTTTGGTTGCGACTGGTTTCCCATCCTTAAATAGAATCATAGTTGGGACACTCATAATACCATATGTTTTTGATAGGTTTGGGTTTTGATCCACATCAATTTTTACAATCTGAACTTCACTTCTTTCACTTGCAATTTCTTCTAAGACAGGTCCTAACATTTTACAAGGTCCACACCAAGTAGCAAAAAAGTCTACAACTGTGATATTCCTTGCAACTAACTCATTAAAATTATCTTCATTCCCTATGATTACGCTCATTTTATTGTTCCTTTCTTTCTCTACACTCACGTGCTGTATGGTTTCTATAACATTCTAACACTTCTTCTACACCATCAATTTGTAATTTATTTTTTTCAATCAATTTATCCACTGAATTTATAGTGATAATATTGTATCCTAAAAATAAGTCTAATGTATCCTTATTAAATTCATTCGCATTTGGCGCTTGTTCATATTTTTCCTTTAAAGATGTAAATTCTTCTACTACTTTTAAAGTCTCATCTGCAAATAGAGATAAAATTGGCGTATTTTTAAGAATACTTGGTCTCATTTTAGAATCTTCTACCACACCAATATGGAAGACAGGTAAACTCAAAATATATAATACGATAAATATCCATACAAAGGATTCCAATGCACCTATAATTGCGCCCAATATTTTAGATGGAATTCCTAAAATAATTGTAAAATTCAAAATTTTCTCGAAAATAGAACTTGCAAATAACAATAATTTTAAAATGACAGTTAAAATCGCAACTAAAATAAGGAGTGCAATGAACTCATATAACGCGATATTTAAAACGGTTACTCCTTTTAAAACACCACCAAATTTGAAAAATGGTAAATGCTCATACATGAAAATAGAAACAGGATTTTTTAACCAAAATGCAAGCACAACGACAAGAAATACCCCTAGAAATGAAAGTACTTGCTTCGTAAATCCTCTTTTAAAACCAATCACAGCGCCTAATAATATCATTAAAATAATAATTGCATCTATTATATTCATATTAGTATCATTCCCTTCTATCCTAATTATATTACAAAAAATGGAAAAAAGAAAGAAATAATCTTTGTGTTATGGTAAAATGGTAATAGATGGAGTTGATACTATGACGATATCCTTTCAAATCAGTGAAAATACGAAAGAAAAAATGATTGAATATTTTGAGGATAAAAAGAGACCAAAAACACCTGCATATGCTGTTTTTCAGGCAGATGAAGCAGATACTGTAGTTACATTGTATGAATCTGGTAAAGTGGTCTTTCAAGGGGTTAGTGCCGATATTGATGCCAATCTATGGAAAGAAACAGAGCGACATTTAAACCCACTTTCTAACATTAAAGAAAAAAATAGTGAAGACAAAAAGAAAAAGGATAAAGAAGAAATTAAGATAAACACAAAAATCTATCAGGCTTCTACAATCGGATCGGATGAAGTGGGAACTGGTGACTATTTTGGACCAATTGTTGTAACGGGTGCTTATGTGGCAAAAGAAAACATTCCTTTTTTGGAAGAGTTAGGTGTCAAAGATTCGAAAAAATTAGATGATGCCAAAATCTTAGAAATCGTACCAAAATTAATTCAAAAAATACCTTATGCTTGTTATGTACTATCCAATCAAGAATATAATCAGAAATACAGTGATAACATCAATATGAATAAGATCAAAGCCATATTGCATAATAAAGTATTGCTTGCGATGACAGAACAGTATCCAAAGACAGACTATGTAGTAGTAGATGAATTTGCAAAACCTAATTTATATTTTAATTATTTAAAAGAAACACCAACCTATCGCAATATTACTTTTATGACAAAGGCAGAAAGTAAGTGTTTATCTGTTGCTTGTGCTTCTATGATTAGTCGCTATGTTTTTATTAAAGAATTTGAAAAATTAGAAAGAATAGTGAATATGCATTTACCAAAAGGTGCCAGTAACTTAGTAGACGAGACAGGAGCTAAATTGGTACAAAACTATGGATTTGATATTTTAAATAAAATAGCTAAATTAAGTTTCAAAAATACAAATAAAATTAAAGATATAGTAAAAGAAGATTCAATAAGCTGAATCTTCTTTTTTATTCAAAACCACCTTGACATGTGTTACTTCCTGTCTTACAGGCATTCCAATTGGAATTTACATAGCCACCCTGACATGTATTACTTCCCCTTATACAAGAATTCCATGTCGTATTTACATAACCACCTTTGCAAGTATTACTTCCTGTCTTACATGCATTCCATGTAGTATTAACATAACCAGGTTGACAAGTATTGCTTCCCGTTAAACATGCATTATATGTAGCAGATGTATAATTGTATTTCCAACATAAAGAGCCATTGTCATTATATCCACTTGGGCAAGAATTAACTGTATAATGACAAACATAATATGTGCCTGTTGCCTCTTTTTGACAATTAGAACTTCCATATTTCGAACAGAAGTTTTGACAAGCAGCAGCAGTAGTACCAGCACTTTGAGTTTTTTGCGTTTTCGTATAACTTCTTGTAGAAGTTGTTCTACATTGATTTCCATTGACTAAAGTTCCACTGGTACATGAATATCCACCTTGGCAAGTATTACTTCCCGTTGCGCATTCACGATATTCTTGATTATATCCGCCTTGGCAAGTATTACTTCCAGTTGCGCATTCACGATATTCTTGGTTATAGCCACCTTGACAAGTATTACTTCCTGTTGCACAATCACTCCATACAGAACTCTCATAACCACCCTGACAAGTATTACTTCCCGTTTTACAACTATTATACTTGTAAGTTCTTGTAGCAAGATAAGTATTTCCTGCCTTATCTTGACATTCGTAAGTTTTAGTTACATTACTTGTTCCTGACAATGTCCATGTAGTTCCTGCTTTATCAGGATGAATTTCATTATTATCTTTACAAGTAACCCCTGTCATTGAAAATTCAGCTGTTGGAGGAATATTATCTACTTTATAATTCAAACCACAGGCAATATCACTTTCAATCCCAGTTTTACTAATAATTTTTCCACATACTTTTTGTCCTACTGTATTGTTTCCTATAGAAATATTAGTTCCAATTGATACTTCAGTCGTAGGATTACAAGTTTCATCAGAAGTAATACAATAATACCAAGAAGCAATTCCACTTGGACCACTACTTTGCTTTTCAACTTGTAGGGATACTGACTTGTACCATCCTTCTATTCCTGCACTTACATTCGCTTCTTTTATCGTAGCAACTGGTTTCACACGATCGATATTAGAAACATTGAAGGCACTAGCACTTTTATAATTTAACCCATCACTTACTTGAGCAATGACAGATCCATTATCTGAAAACGTTAAAGTTGGACTTGAATCTACTTGATACCATATTCCAGCTTGTAAGTTCTTTGTTTTTCCACCTTCACAAGTATAAGATCCATTATAAACGCTACTGCATGAAATAGCATCTATATCAGATATAACATCTAAAGAAGGTTTAATCAGATATACACCATCTTTACTAAATTGAACAGTCACATCTACATTTCCCGCAGTCCATCCAGTTGGTGTATGTGTATAAGTAGGGACTTCTAACTCTGCTACTGAAATCTGTTTTACTTCACTTTCCTTATACAAATTATTTTCTTTTTTACTTTCTACATAAGTTCCATTATATACTCTAACTTTAACGGTATAAATAATAGGATCTAATTGAGTGAAAGTATAAGTATTACTGGACTGAATATCGGTCCACGTTGTTCCATTATCATTACTAAATTGATATCTAGCAATTCCGCTTTCAGAATCTATACCAGAAGCAATCACTGTTATACTTTTACCAGAAGTACTATAACTAAAGTCTGCATTCGTAGGAGCCGTTTTATCAATATTTATGTTAATCTCATTCTTGCCTCTTACTTCGCTAATATTTCGAATATAACAATAAACAGTAACAGGTACATCTCCAATTGTTTGATATTCCGCTGTTCCAATTTTTCCTACACCCTTAATAGTATAATCATAATTTTCTCTCAGTCCAATTCCATAATTTAAAGGTCCTGCCTTTACCGGCATTGTATTCATAATAACAATAGGATTGATTCCATACCATCCATTCGCACCCATCTCTTCTTTTGTTTTTAATTCGCAAGTTGGTACACTTAAATCACAATCTCCATCATATATTTCTAATGCATCCTTTTCCCCAATTGCACAATATCTTCCATCACTCACATTAGAAGCTTTTACATTACCAGACTGACCAAGAATTAATCTTCCTGAAACAAAGGTATTATTTTTAAATTCAATATCTTTTACTTCGATTCCTTCTTCTGGAATTTCATCTAAGTTATGTTGTACTAAATAATATTGTATTTCTTGAAATGCTTGATATACACTATCTTTAAATGCATTTCTTCTAGCATTTTCAATACTATCCATTATTGTCGGTACTGCAATAAATGCAACAATAGCTAATATAATGACGACCGCTAATAACTCTACTAATGTAAATCCTTTTTTCTTCATAATGCACTTCCTCTTCTCTATTCTATAGTTAGTATACCATTTTCCCTATTTTTCCGCAAGAAAAAAGAAATATTCAACTAATATTTCTACTGTGACAAAAGTTCAATTAAGCTATCTTCTAATTTCGATAAATCATTTGGACTCATAAATAAGATGACTGAGCCTTTATGTTTACCTAGCATTTTTGCATCTTCCATTGAAATGGGTTCTCCATGATTCAATCTTCCTATGATAAGCTCAGAAGTAACCTCAGGAAAATCTTCTTGTTTTTCTCTAGCAGGATGAATTTTCATAACATAAGAGTAATCCGCATGATTCATCGCATTCGCCAAATCCTCTGCAAACTCCTGTGTACGAGAAAATGTATGTGGTTGAAAAACAGTTACAATTTTTTTATTTGGATATTTTTGTTTTACCGCCTTAATTGTCGCTTTCACCTCATTTGGATGGTGCGCATAGTCATCAATGATAATGGTATCTTCGATGACTGTCTCTGAAAATCTTCTTTTTGCACCTTCAAACGTTTTAAATACTTTCGCAACTTCTTTGGCTTCCAATCGCTCATAGTAACAAGTCGCAATGGTAGCTAAAGCATCCATCAACATATGTTTTCCATAGATTGGTAAATCAAAAAATCCATAGTAGTTACCTTCCACGGTTACTTCAAAACTAGTACCTGTTTCTTTGTATTCTACGTTACTTGCAATAATATCATTGTCATCATCTAATCCATAAAAGAAAATAGGTGGATTTACTTCTAATAAATGGGTATAAGGATCATCTCCACATGCAATAATCATTTTTTCAGCCTTGTTGGCATAACTCTGATAAGCATCAATGACATCGTTGATATCTTTAAAATAATCCACATGATCCATATCAATATTCGTAATAATCGCATATTCTGGTGTATAAGCAAGGAAGTGCCTACGATATTCACAAGATTCTAACACAAAGTATTCATTGTCAATTCCTGCATATCCTGTTCCATCCCCGATTAAATAATTGGCACCCTTAAGCTCATTGAATACATGTGCGAGCATAGAAGATGTCGTTGTTTTTCCATGACATCCTGCTACACAAATCGTTTTGAACTTTTGCGTCAAATGTCCTACCATTTCAGAATAGGTATAAATAGGTAATTCCAATGAAAGTGCTTTAGCCACTTCTGGATGTTCATCACCAAAAGAAGCGCCGCGGATAATTTTCATGCCTTCCTTGATATTGTTTTCATCAAATGGTAACACAGGAATGCCAAGATCATGTAACCCTTGTTCGGTAAAGAACGTTTCTTCCACATCACTTCCCTGTACTTCATATCCAAGTTCGTTCATAATTTGCGCTAACGCACTCATACCTGACCCTTTTATTCCAATAAAATGATACATAATATTCCTCCTTATGATAAAATTTGGATCACAAATGGTCCCAATATTAATAATAAAATTAATGGTACAATAAATAATACGGATATAATACTAATTTTATTTGGGATTTTTGCCATTTCCCCTTTTATCGCCAAAATTTGCTTGTCCCGCAAAAAGTCAATTTGATGATACATCGTATCAATAATACTATTTCCAAATACACTCGTCTGTGTAATATTTAAAATAATATTATTGATTGTCTCCGATGGAATTCTTTTCTTCATATGTTCTAAAGCTTCCATAAGCGATTTTCCAAATTTAATTTCAAACAATGTCTTTTTAAACTCCCGCGCGATTTCTGAATCTACATTAAATACAGTAATCTCTAACGCATTTTCTAGATTTCTGCCAGATTCTAGTGTCAGTGTCAAAATCTCAAAAAAATATAAGGCTTCTTTATCCAATTTACGTGTTCTTGCTTTAATTGGTCTTGTTAATGTCACATATCCAAATAAATAATAATAAAGAATGGTAAGCAGTGGTGCAAATAAATAACCAGATTTCATTATATATAAGATGAGACAAAAGACAAGAATAGAAGTAAGAAGACGGATGTTCATATAAGTAACTGCATCATATTTTACTTCATCCCCAAGTAATAACAACTGGGAATCGACTTTTGCAATATCTTTTTCCGAATAAATTTTACGCGTTAAATTTCGATGGTTCATCTTCTCACATCCTTACCTTCATGATCTTTCTTACTACAAAAATATAACAAATGTAAATGATTAATATAATGCCACATAAGATGAGTCCAAGTGGTGTTGAATACATTGGAACAAAATAAGATGGATTAATGAGACTGATAAATAAGATAAATAATGGTGGAACGATAAATAATACATACACAATAATTTTAGAACTTCCTGTTAAAGAAGCAAGTTCTAATTTCAGTTTTTTCTTATTGAATAGAGATTTTTCAATAGAAGAGAATACTTGAATAATATTTCCACCCGTTCTATTTAAAATAGAAAGAGATGCAGTTAGATAAGTAACTTCTTCTAATTGAATACGCTCTGAAAACCTTCTAAATGTTTCTTCGATAGACAGTCCATATGATAATTCTAAACTCATTTTTTTAAATTCTTCTGCCATAGAACCTTCTAACTCTTTGGTGACCAAATCTACTGCTTGAATAATACTTCTTCCCGATTTGAATGCATTATTCATAATCATAATTGCTTGTAATAAGTCATTTTCTAATGTATTTCTATAGATTTTATATTTAGAAAAATATAGGATATCTGGGAAGAAAAAGCCAAAGAGAAATGGAATCAATAATTCATAAGATGCAAATACATGATACTGAATTGCCATTGAAAAAATAGCAATCAATATAAATCCTACTCCACAAATTAATTTGGTTGCAACGGCATCCATACCTGTTTGATAAAAAGGACGATATAATGGAATATATTTTTCATAACGTTTACTATACTTTCTTAAAAAAACAGATTTTCCTAATATTTTTGCAAGTCTCTGGTTCCACTTTTGACAAGCTTTTGTAAATTTTTCAAACACTGAAACAGAATGATTGCGAACACCCTGAACGCTATATTTAGAAATGCGATGTTCTAATCGTACACTTTTTTGGTAACGATAAATACGATACACAATTACAGTAGCAAGCGTCAACAATAATAATTGTAGTCCTAATAAAGAAGTTTGATGATTCGCAACAATCTGTAATTGGACCGTTTTCGTTGCCACATTACCTGCTTGATCAGTTACTGTATAAATTAATTCCTGTGTTCCCAATTTAGAAAGATCTAACTCTGAAGCATTTGAAACCACTTGGCTCGTCAAATCCCCATCCAATGCATCATATGCAGTAATATAATCATTGAAATCAATCGTCGTATTTTTAGTCGGTTTTTCTATTTTGAGTAAACTTCCTGTACTGGTATCTTTCATCTGAATGATAGGGGCTTCCATATCAATATGATAGATTCCACTTTCAATTACTTCAGTTTTTCTACCCTGATAAAGTGTTAGAACAATTTTGTATTCTCCTGTTTCCTGTAAAAGAAAATCGGTTGTTTTGGCACCTGCAACGGTACCAGTTTCAAATACCTCTTGATCTTTCATTACCTCATAAGTGTAACGGGTAACGGAAGAAATAGGCGTATAAGAAATTTCTAGGATTTGATTGGTATAATCTACTTGTTCATACAAAGAAAAGCCATTTGTTTCTCCCATTCCAACATCACCTTATTTCTATTCAAATATATCTTTTAATGTATCAATGCCACGACTTTTAATTTTTTCATATACCTGTGGCACATAGTCATGTAATAAAAATTCTCCAATTACCTCACCATTATCCAAAAGTCCTGTTTGTGTAAATGAGAATATTTCCTTGACAGAAATAACGTCCTGATTAAAACCAGTTACTTCACAAATACTTGTAATTTTACGTTTTCCATCAGAAAGTCTTTGGATATGTACGACAATATCAATCGCATTTTCTATATATTCACGGATGGCTTTGACAGGGATTTCCATTCCCGCCATTAAAATCATCGTTTCTAGCCGGTTTAGCGCATCGGCAGGTGAATTGGCATGCATCGTCGTTAAACTTCCATTATGCCCTGTATTCATTGCCTGTAACATATCAAATGCTTCTTTTCCACGAACTTCTCCTACAATAATACGATCAGGTCGCATACGAAGGGAGTTTAAAACCAAGTCACGAATCGTAACTTCCCCTTCCCCTTCATAGTTGGTAAGACGTGTTTCTAGAGAAATGACATGCTCCTGTTCCAATTTTAATTCGGCTGCATCTTCAATCGTAATAATACGTTCTTGTTTACCAATAAAAGAAGATAACACATTGAGTAAGGTTGTCTTTCCTCCACCCGTTCCTCCACAGATGATAATATTTAATTTGGCCTGAACACAAGCTTCTAAAAAACGCGCCATATATGGAGTGAGTGCGCCACTTCTTAAAAAGTCATCGATATTAGCAAGTTCTTCTTTGAATTTACGAATGGTTAAGACAGGTCCCTTTAAAGAAAGTGGTGGAATGACTGCATTCAAACGTGATCCATCTTCGAGTCTCGCATCCACCATAGGACTAGAAGTATCAATGGTTCTACCCAAAGGTTGAATCATTCTTTGAATCGTACGAATAATATGATCATCATTGATAAAAGATACACTATCATCCTTTACCACTTGACCATCTAATTCAATATAAATCTCATTGGTTCCATTCACCATAATTTCTGTAATTTGTTTATCATCAAGTAATTCTGTTAGAGGTCCATAACCACTAATTTCATTGTCAATCAAATTGTAGATATAACTGCGCTCTACATTACTGAGATCATAACCTTCAATCGTTTTATCGATTTCTGCTTTGACAAATTCATCCATTGTTCCATTGGAAGTAATATTATGGTCAATCAAATTTTGAATGATTTTATTTCGCAATTCTTCTAGTAAGCCTTTATTTGGAAATGCATCATAATCTTTTACTTCTTGAATATTTGGATTCTCTACCTTAATATCAAATTCTTCTGTAAATTTTCGCAATTCTCTCACCTACTTTTTTTGTTCTTTTAACATAGACTCTAGCATTTTTTCAAAATGGGTAATTCCTTTTTTATGCTTTTTACGAATATGTGGATCCAATGTAAGAATTTTTCCATCTAAGACATATTTATCGATATTTTTGATGTAAAAAGAATTCGGAATGGTATAGTCAATATTATCTTTAATGATATTTTTGATGTCGTAAAAGGAAAAATAATCTTTTTGACGATCACTCGCTTCATTTAAAATAATCTTATAGTTTTTCTTATCCATATCTTGGTAAATAGAAACCATTGTCCGCATATTTTTTAAATCAACAGGGTCATTGGTGATAATATATAAAATCTGATCGCTATAATCTAAGTTGACCAAATTGATATCACTTAGATTATGGTTGGTATCCACTAAAATCACATCATATTTTAATTTGGCTTTGGCATAAATTACCTGCAAATATTTACTATTTATTTTTCCTGCTGTCCTTGGATCTTTTGGAGCAGGTATGACATCAATATATTCATCATAAGTCGTAATATAGTCCTCTAAATTATGAAAACGGTTATTGTTCAAATCATCCATCAGTTGAAATAAATCATGTTCTATCTGTATATTAAGAGAAGCTGCAATTCCACCAGAATATAAATCTAAATCAATAATCAAAGTTTTCATTTTACGCATTTTTATAATGCCTGCCAAATTGAGTACTGTGGTTGTTTTTCCAGTCCCACCTTTGACAGAGGTAACTGTAATTACTTTTGCTTGTCTTACGGACATATTATCACTCCTTTATGATTCTTTTATTTTCAAGTATACTTTTTTTCATTGTAATGACAGTATCTTTTTCTTGATATAAAAATGGAAAAATAGATTTGACTGTTTTCGTAACGGAAATGGTAATTCGATCTTCTGTAATATGAATTTCTGAATTTTCTATTGTCTTTAAATTGAGTATCAATAATTTACGAATATCAGTTTCTAATGTAGAAGACTCTCTATGCTCCATTCCATATTCTAACGCATTGATAACCGCATGGTCTACTTTACGTTTTTCAATATGTAAATGACCAATATCAATTAAAAATCCCAGTACAAGTAGTAAAACTGGTAGTAACAAAACAAATAAAACTAATGTTTGCCCTTTATGATTCAGTTGCATTTAGTATGGTTAAACTCTCTTTTACAGTATAAGGACTATTCAGTATTTGATTGAGTCCTGGCGTTATGATGTCTACTTTTTTTGTTAGAACAATCGTCGTATAGGTTTCTTTTAAATCATAAGAAACCGATAACTTTTTACCACTCAAATAGCGACTTAATTCTTGTTCCTGTTTCTGTACATATAAGTCTTTTACCACATCTAAGTCATTTTGTAAGCGGTATTTTTCATAGATAATAGTTCCAAAATCAATGGAAGCAAATACCAACAATAAAAAGACAGGTAAAATCATTACAAATTCGACGAGTGCTTGCCCACTTGTTTTTTTCATATCATCACGCCTCTTTACCTTATACCAATTATAGCAAAAAAAAAAAGATTACTCAACAAAAAATGATACGATGTATCATTTTATCTATCGACGCATTGCCCTTGTCCTGGTTTTGGCCCTTCTACATATACTTTATCTGTTAAATTACATGCGGATTTTGTCATAGAATCTTGTAAATAACCACCTAGCAATTTTACAACAGTGACAACTACTACACTGATAACTGCAATGATTAATAAATATTCAACAAGCGCTTGTCCCCTACGATTCCATTTTGTCATAAAATCCCTCCTGCATAACAATCTCTATATTCATATTATACTGTTTTAAACAATTTGTCAAATATTTTTTGGTATGTTATAGTAGTTGTGGTGATTCTTATGACCATTCAAATTGGAAATCAGATTTTAAAGATAAAAGCCTGTACCACTTTCTTTTCTAGATGCTTAGGTATGATGGGTCAGAAAAAGACACTTTCTTACGGCCTTTACTTTCCAAAATGTAAGAGTGTTCATACCTTCTTTATGCGCCAAAATATTGATATCGTTATGGTCAACTCAAAAAACGAAATTGTTGCTTTTTATCAAAATGCGAAACCATGGCATATTTTCTATTCCAAAAAAGCCTATGCATGTTATGAATTTTCAGTTGGAGTTTTAAATGGAGTTACAATTGGAGACTTCATTATTTTAAAATAATAGACCTTAGGTCTTTTTTATTACAAAAAAAACGTTTGATAACGTTTTAATCATCACGATTTTGAAACATCAAAATCAAACGAAGTAAATTTAAGATAGAAGAAATTAAACTTGCAACATAAGTCATAGCAGCTGCACCTAACATATTTTTGACATCCTCTTTTTCTTCTAAGTCTACTAATCCTAATTGTTCTAGCTGAATCCCTGCCCTTTTGGAAGCATCAAATTCAACCGGCAATGTAACAAGTTGGAATAAGATGGTTGCAAGTAAAATTAAGATACCAATCATTAAATATCCAGTAATTCCTGCTAATAAGGAAATGATAATGGAAAAATAACCCAAATAACTCACTAAATTTACAAATGGGACTAAAGCACTACGAATACGCATAAAACTATAATTTTCTTTGTCTTGAATCGCATGTCCACATTCATGTGCTGCAACGGAAATAGATGCGATAGAAGTCCCATGAAATATTTCTGTAGATAATCGTACTACTTTTCTGCTTGGGTCATAGTGATCGGTTAATGTTCCTTTGGTTTCTACAACATGGATATCTGTAAGTCCATTTTGATCTAAAATCATACGTGCAACTTCTTGACCAGAAATTCCTTTTTTACATGTAATTACTTTACTTTTTGCATAAGCAGAATTAATCTTCAATTGTGCAGATAAAACAATAATAAATCCAATGACTGCAAGTGCTATTGTTATGATATTTTCATAACCGAATGTTAAATAGTTCATAAATTACCTCTTTTCTATTTCGTATAAAATTCCTTCTCTAGTATCTTTTAAAATAATGCCTTGCTCCAATAACTCTTGTCTGATTTGGTCTGCTAAAGCATAGTTCTTATTTTGTTTTGCAAGTATTCTTTCTTTAATTTTCTCTTGAATATACGCTTCTAATTCCGTGTCAATGACAGTTTCTTTGCTTTCAAATAATCCTAGTGATAAAACCGTTTCAAAGTTTTCTATCAAAGCAATTTTGGTTACAGAATTCAGTTTTTCTTCTTTTAAGACATCATATAAAACGGTAAGGGCATTGGCTGTATTCAAATCCTGTTCCAAAGCTTCCTGAAAACGACGTTGGTATATCTGATATAAATCCATCTGTAATTCACCGGTTGTATCTTGTTGCAACGCTTGCACTTTCCTTACTAATTTTTCGTAAGTGGATGCAGCTCGGTCTAAATTTTCATAAGAGAAGACAAGTTGTTTTCGGTAATGCGATTCTAAACAAAACAAACGATAAGCAAGTGGGTTATATCCTTTTTCTTTTAAAAGAGATAGTGTCAAAAATTCTCCTTTGGATTTACTCATTTTTCCAGTACTATCATTTAAATGTTCTCCATGACACCAATAATTACACCATTTATGTCCTAAATAAGCTTCACTTTGCGCAATTTCATTGGTATGATGTGGGAAAATATTATCCACACCACCACAATGGATATCCAAATATTCTCCTAAATTAGCAATACTAATTCCAGAACATTCAATATGCCATCCTGGATAACCAGTTCCATATTTGGAATCCCATTTTAATTCTTGATCTTCAAATTTAGACTTTGTAAACCATAACGCAAAATCGGCTTGGTTTCTTTTACAACTATCTTCTTCTACACCTTCACGAACACCAACAACCATATCATCTGCTTTATGATTGGTTAAAGCATAATAATCATCTAATTTTGTGACATCAAAATAAACATTTCCACCTGACTGATATGCATACCCTTTTTCCATTAAAACATCTATGATTTTTAGATACATATCAATATAACCGGTTGCTTTACAAATCGTTTTAGGGCGTTTGATATGTAAATCATCCATATCCTGCAAAAAGGCTTGCGTATAAAATTCAGCAATTTCTAATACTGATTTATGTTCTCTTTGGGCTCCCTTTACCATTTTATCTTCACCAGAATCAGAATCACTACTTAAATGTCCTACATCTGTGATATTCATAACACGATTGACAGAATATCCAATGTAGTTTAAGGTACGTTCTAAGATATCCTCAAAAATATAAGTACGTAGATTTCCAATATGTGCATAATGATAAACCGTTGGTCCACAGGTATACATTTTGACTTCATTCACATCATATGGAACAAATTCTTCTACTTGTCTGGTTAATGTATTATATAACTTCATAGACTTCACCTTCCTTGTTATTATAGCATATCTATTTTGGAAAGAAAAGAAACTTTGTTAGTTCACACAATCTAACACAACTTGATAATCCAATAGTTCTACTTGATTAGAAATTGGTGCATCCAGCTTTTCAGAAGATGCCAAATCTGTTGTTAAATATTTTTTATTATCGTCTGGAAAAACAGTTACAATTGTTCCACCTATTTCCTCTTCTAATAAAATAGCCCCAAGCATATTGGCACCCGAAGAAATGCCAACACCAAGTCCTAACGCTCTTCCTAATTTTCTTGCCATTTCAATCGCATCTGTATCATGAATCTGAATGACTTTATGAATCATATTTTGATCCACTATTTTTGGAATAAAATCATCTCCGATTCCTTCTATTTTATGAGAGGATACTGTTCCTCCAGATAAAAGCGCCATGGTATCTGGTTCCAAAGCACATATTGTTGTATGTGGGTTTTCTTCTAAGATACGTTTGCCAATTCCCATTAGAGTTCCACCAGTTCCAATACCAGATACAAATCCATCAATCGGATGAACAGAATTTACGATTTCTTTTCCTGTTGCTTCATAATGAGCAAGTACATTATCGGGATTGGAAAATTGATTGGCTAAAAATCCATTATGTTCCATTGCAAACTGGTTTGCTTCCTCTATACATCTAGAGAAACCGCCTTCTTCTTTGGAAAATAAAGTTACATCTGCTCCAAACAATTTCATAATACGCAAACGTTCTACACTCACCCAATCTGGCATATAGATATGACATGGATGATGATAATAAGCAGCTAGTGCAGCCAAAGAGATACCTGTATTCCCACTAGTTGCCTCTACAATTGGCATATTTGGTTTTAATTCTCCTCTTTCTTTTGCCTTACTTAGTATATAATAAGCAACACGGTCTTTAATACTTCCTGTTAGATTATACGATTCTAGTTTTGCATATACACTTTTTTCTTTTCCTTTGTATCGATACTTTATTTTTACCATAGGGGTATTTCCTATCATTTCAATCACCTATTATACTATAAGAAAGATTGACAAAAAATTGACTTTTTTTTCGAATTTTCCTTAATTTTATTGCATAAGATAAAGTAATATGTTATGATATAAAGGCAGTGATGCGAATGGACCCTTAGCTCAGTTGGTTAGAGCATCCGGCTCATAACCGGGCGGTCGATGGTTCGAGTCCATCAGGGTCCACCAATATGCAGGTGTGGCGAAATTGGCAGACGCGCTAGACTTAGGATCTAGTGCCTTACGGCATGGGGGTTCAAGTCCCTTCACCTGCACCATATGTTTATTAAGCGTTGTGAAACAACGTTTTTTTATTTAATACAAAAAAGATAGTCTCGTTTTGACCTTGTTTTATATTGTGTTCAATTTTTCTAACAGTTTATAAAGAGTTTAAAAAAATATCCAAGTTATTATAATCAAAAAATAACCAATCATTCTTTTCGCCACAGTAAAGCATTGCATTTGTTAGAAACAGGAGTTAATCTCGTTTACATTAGAAATATATTAGGGCATAAATCAATTACTACAACTGAGATTTATGCAAAAACTAATCCTGAAATAAAACGAAAAGCAACCGAAAACAATAGTCAAAGCATCAAAGTCAGTGATAGGTATAGTTCAAAAAATAAGAATGATTTATTAAACTGTTTAAAACCTAGTCGTCAAAAACTAGGTTTTAAACAGAAAATCATTAGTTATGAAATTTGTTTTGAATTTAAACACTATTCTGATATAAACGCTTCTCTTTTTGTAATTTTTTAACTAAGGCTTCAACAGTTGGAGTTTTATGACTGGCATCTATACTTGCTTCTCTTATAATACTTTCTTGTTCTAAAGTATAGTTATATAATTGCAATGTACGATTTAAACCTCTTTCATATTTACTTTGTTTGTTAACCGATAAATCTTGAAAAGATGATGTTATAAATTCATGTATTTCGTTAAGTATAATTCTATTATTAAGTTCGCCTATTGCTTCAATCTCAATCATTCTATCAGTTACTGAAATTTCATTCAAAGCATGATTAATATATTGACTATTGTCAAATGAAAGACATACTTGAACTCCATTTTTATCTAACACAACATCAGTTCTTTTTGTGCGAGAATTTAAAATCGGAAATTTTAAAATTTCTTCAAAATTTACTGCAACATTTGATTCAATCATTTTTTGTCTAAAAGTTTCAAAATTATCATCTGGTAAATTTTCTTCAATTTCACTTCTAGAAGAGTATACCTCCCCCTTTTCAAGTGGCATTTTACATGTGGCTTTTATTTTTTCTTTACCATTTTGTTCAACTTTTCGTATTCTTAATGAACCACCATTTTTATACAAATCTAAATTCATTGTATCATAGTATTCATCATTATTTTGTTTTTTTGTTGTTCTAACTACTTTAAAACCCTTTGATACAAAAACAGATATGATTTGATTCAGTAATGTGTCTTGATCTAATATATTAGATTCTTTAAAATTATCTCCTACAATATACTTTAATTCAAATTCTTCTGGCTTTTTATTTAATTCTTCTATCATCTTTCTTACCTCACCATCATATTTTTTAAAATCTTCTACATTCAACCCAAGTTCTATCCTTAATAATTCAGGATTAAAGAATATATAACTATCTTCTAATACCTCTTGTGGTCTTATCAAATTAGTACATTCTGTTAAATCCATTATTCTATTACCGTTTTGAATATTTAATTTTTGCTCTTTCTTATATAATTTAGTTTTTGTTCCAATACTTACAATTGAAAGTGTACTATCTAAGTCGATATCTCCAAATATTTCTTTTAATCTACTTTTTATTTTATCAATTGAAATATCATTATTTATTAAAATATAATCACTAATATTACTAAAATCACATAGATATGACATAATAAAATCCAAATTTATTTTAGCTAAAATGTCAAATGATTTTTTAAAATCTTCATCTTTCATTTTAAGAAAATCATTTAAATTCCTAACTCTTGGATCAGATGATAACGTTTTAAAACTATTTGAAACGGGTACTCTATGTAAAATGGTAGAATTCCTATATCTTTCTATTATTTTTTCGAATATATAATCTCCCAAAACAGAAACTGGACTTAAATAAACATCTCTATACATTTGATATCTTTGTAGCAAAACATTTTCTATACCAGCTAATCCTTTTCTATTAATTAAAAGTTCATATTCTTGATTGTTATTGACCACAACATTCAAATTTGAAATAATTCGTTTTAAATCTATTGCTGAAGCAATGCCAACATAATAAGAATCACGAAGTAAATAATCAATTCTATCTGCATCTAACTGATAGGAAACAAGATTATTAAGTAGTTTTGTAAAACTATCTTTTCCTAATTCATCTTTATCATTAATCTCAGCTATAAAACTTGCAATTTTTTTTACTTTTTGTTTTCCAAAAAGTTTTGTTATCACTTGATTCACTTCTGTATCTCCAAGTAATATATCTGTAGTTCTTTTTTCATGTGAATAATTTGTTACCAATTCTAATGAATGAGAAAATGGTCCATGCCCTATATCATGCAATAACATAGAACATAAAGCAATGTCTTTATCATCTTTGCTAAGTTCTATATTATAGTTTTTTAATATTTCTTCTAATCTTTTTAAAAATAAAGACATAACATAAAAAGCACCTACACTATGACTTAATCTATCATTTTGTGATAATTCCTTAAATTCTAATTGTGAAAAACCATTTTGCGAAATACCTGATAATCGTTGCATTTCTTTTGTTAAGATTATTTCAGAAAATGGATATGATACAATTATCTTTCCATAAATTGGATCTTCCACGATTAATGATTTATCTTTGTTTTCAATACATACAAATGCCATAAATAACCTCCCTAAACAAATTATACAATAAATTGACACATTTTTAAATACCTCTTTATTACAATTCAGAATAAAAACATGAAAAATAAAACATGCATACGATAAGGTATTATAAAATGATGGTAAAATGAGATTTTGAAATAAAAAATTGATTAACAAAATATTAAATATATTGGAAAATATAACTATATAGTTAATCATATATAAAATTAAAATAGTATCTTGGGTGTAATAAATGAACCACCTCGCCGCAGAGCAGACGGGTATCACAAGGTTTATTATCCATAATTCGTTGCAAGCAGCGGGGAATTAAACCCCTAACAATTAACAGTTCACTGAACTGTTAATTGTTTTGATTAAAAAATGGTAATTTTTATATTTTAAATTTCCAAATTGATAGTCCTACCATGCACAAACTAGGACAGAGCGATAGTTTACAAAAATAAAAAGCGTTTTACGCTTTTTATTTTTGTATCATATTTAACAAATTAATTTTAAAGATGTCTTTATCAGAATGTTCCTTAGAGACCATAACACCCTTATAAGTAATTAACTCAGATTGGTGTCCTTCTGATAATATATCAACTGGTTCCAATTTATCTAACATAATAATTTTTTCTTGTTCATATACAATATAATATAATTCGATTGCACCATGCACTTTTGCAAATAACATATCTGTAGGTAACTTTAATTTATAGGTAACTGTTCCATTTGATTTATTAGTAGAGATTACTTCTCCTAAAAATTGCCCTTCTTTTAAACTTGGATAATACTCAAAATACAGTTTTTTATACGCTAACATATTGTATTTTTTTAAGGAGCGTTCTAACTTATGAAATTCATTTTCATTGATATAATCGAATAAATAAGTTTCTTTCATACAACGCCTCCTATTCTACTATATTCAAATTATAGCATTCCCTACTAGAAAAGTCAAACAAAGATAACAAAAAAAGGTAGTTTACGCTACCCTATTTTACATTTTTACTTTTGTAGAAATATCATACATTTCAGAATCTGCTAGTAACATTTCATCATTTGGAATATGAAACATAATCGTATCTAATACTGCTCGCATTGCTCTTAACTGTAATAAATTAGATGCAACTGGTTCAAAATGTGTTTCAATTTCTATATAATCATCCTCGATAATTACTTCATCTTCCACTTCTACCCCAACTGTCGAATCATCTACCGGAACATAAGTTGTATTCTCCTCTACACTTGGCGTTGGCGTTGGAGCCGGAGTTGATTCTTGTGGTGCAGTAACATTTGTATTATCCTCTTTGTATCCTTCTTCTGAAACAGATTCCTGAGTATCTACTGTTTGATTTTCTACAGGCTCGAAATATGTTGTAGATTGGGAAGAATTGCTATTTTCAAAAGCTATTCTATCAGCATCTCCTACAGAATATCCTGACTCATAACCAGATAAATAATCTGTTGAAGTAGATGCTGGATTTTTTTCCCAACCATGATTTCCATGCGTATATCCAAGTTGAAATCCAGCTGTATATTCAGCAAAAGAATCTACTACATTCCCATTTAAATCGCCGATCGTATGAGGTGCGTTTTGTTCAAATTGTTGCACAACAGCAACTTTATATTCTTCTTGAATTTGTTCTGGTGTTTTTCCAGTTGGATCAACACCTACACTTTCAATTTCCTCTACAGATACTTCAACTTCTTCTCCTGCTTCTGTTTGCATAGGAACAGAAGGAACTATTTGTTGAGATGTACCCCTACCTACATATGATGAGAAGGTAGGATTTTCTACAAACGGATAATCTAAAATACAATCTTGTACACCATTATAGATTTCCCACTCTACTTGGTTTCCTGTTAATATTTCTAAATCGGAAACGTTGAATAAATCTTGGTCACGATATTCTCTTGCATAAGCTAACTTATCATCTAACATTTCGCGAAGAGAAGTTTCAGCTTGCGCTCTTTCGCTCTTATTTTTCTCTCCTGTTGGAGCAATAGCATTACAATTATATAAATCTTCACACAAGACATTTGTTAAATCATACGGTAAACCATTTGGTAATTTTTCATCAATTGCCAAGGCCATTCTACCTACCATTTCATAAGTAGCACGTGTATATAGGCGTCCATCTTCTAATTTAAAGTTGTATTCTAGAAAAGTTATAATTTCCCTTTCTAAATCTCTTTTTTCAGATGTGCTTTCCGCAACATTATATTGCGCAACCAATGACTGAATATGCATCAAAACTTCTGCACTATCTTTATCGGCAATAATCAAATCATATGGTATCATTGTATCTGGAGTTACTGTTAAAGTATCCTCTGCAAATTGATTCATACAAAATTGATAATTATCTATTATGGATTGTGATGTTTTGTTAAAATACTCCAAACGTGCATAATCCATAGGATCAATCTCTTCTAAATTTACAACTAAATAGAAATCCATAAATTTGCGAATAGAATCTTCTGATGAGAAGTCCACACCACAAGGACGATTTTCTAATATAAAGGAAATTGACTGTGCAATCATAGCTTTATTATCATTGACATCAAATGATAGATAAGAAGGCAATATATTTTCTTGCACTGGTACTTCTTTATTGGCATTGTCTTCTATATCCTTTATCACTTCTTGATCCATGTGATGAATGTTAGAATCATCTTGATTAAAAGCCATATTTTCTTTTAGTTCAATTATTTTAAGAGATGTTGCCTTTGTTGCAAACCCAGCTATTGTAAAAGCTACAAGACTTAGACCTCCTGCAACAAGTTTAAAATGTTTTCCAGAAAACTTATTATGAAAAATCCTCTTTCCGCTTTCTTTATTGATTTGATGCATTAGCTTATCGAGTCTCTTTTTTTCTTTTGCACTCACTTCTCTTGTATCTGATTCAACTTCTTCCATTGTTTCTTGTTCTATTGTTACGTCTTTTGATTCAAACATATATACATTTTTTGAAATCGAATCAATTGTACTACATAAAGTATGTTTTTCTTGTTCAGAAACCTTACTTTTATTTACCGTATCTTTAAGTTCCTTAGCTTGACGCTTTATTGTAGCAGGACTTAATTTCTCTGTTTCTATCTCTGATTTAAACATATTAATGAATCTCAGAAGTTCATCATGATTAAATTCTTCTATTTTCATAAACCTCAACCCTTCCTCATTCTATATTAAAGTATATTATTTTTCTCGTTTTTGACCAGAATACTCATATTTATCATTTAATAATTTCGTATCATTATAAGTACTCCATTTTTTATCTTCTTTAATAGAAGTTACATATTTTCTTTTTTTATAACTGTAAGTTTTTACTTCTTTTGTTTCATAAACTGGTGTTTTTGTTGTAGTTGTTTCATATCCAGTAATTTTCTTTACTTCTGTTGTAAGTGGTATTGTTTGATATACTGGTTCAACACACTTATATTCGGATAAATTTTTTGTAGATAATTTCCATACTTTATAGATTCTACCAACAGTAGAAGTACAATTGTTTGGACAACTTTCATCTACAAAACGAACAAATTCATATTTATAACCCGCTTGATTTGGTTTTTCATAGAACGTTTGTGTTCCTACATAAACCCATTGATCTCCTGTGGCTGTTTCTCCTGTAGATACGTAATCATATTTGTTACATGTTAAAATTGTTTCTGTCCCAATAGTCTTAACTTCAGTAGAATAAATTGGTTTAGACTTATCTGTTGCAGTTGTAACATTATATCCTACCAAGACTTTTTGTTTAGTAGTTTTGGTACGAACAGCTGTATATTGGTCTGCTTGTACAGGTGTTGTAGAATATTCTGACCAATCACTTTCTTCCCAGTGACTGTTGTCAATTTTCTTAACATATTCCCATTCATATTCCTTTTCAGGATCTTTTGGATCCTCTGGATCAGTAGGTTTATCTGGCTTGTCTGGTTCAACTGGTTTCACAGGTGGATTAATTACCACATTGTTATTGGTTACATTATTGTTAATCGTTGTATTGTTATTGGTTACATTATTAATGGTAGTATTATTTACAACTGGTTTTGTTTCAACTGGTTTCGTTGGATAAACAACTGGTTGTTTTACATCACTTGTTTGCTTTTCACAAATGGCTGTTTGACAGTAATCATAACATCCCATATATACTAATAAATAGTTTTCTTGTTCAGCACATTTTAAATTAACCTTCATAACAAATTCATTTTCATGTTTTGCTACTTCAACATAAGAGTCAACTAAATCACATTGTTCCCCATCACGATCAACAAAAGGTAAAATAATCTTTTGATTTAACATTTCCCCTAATGTCATTTTAACAGTTTCTCCAACCGTTTTAGGTAATCTCTCAGTTGTATAATAAGATTTTGCTGCATCCTTCATTGCGACAACATTATTATTGAAGATTTGATCATAAAAAACAGCAACATTGTTCTCTTTATTGATTCCATTAATTGCATTCTTTAAATCACTCTTCATTGGAAATAGCCATATTAAAATAAAGATAAATAAGGCTACAAATAAGAATTGTATCATTACATTTCTTATTGAAAAATTATTTGTTTTTTCTTCATACATATAAATTCCCCCTCCGTTTATGCCCTGTATAATAGCATAAAACCTATTATTTGTCAAATGCAAACAAAAATAACCAAAAATTAACAATTTTTTTCATTTTTCAAGCATTTTTCCTTTTCATGAATGGCTATTATATCATTATTTTTCCATTTGTCAAATTTTGATTTGCACAATCGTACATCCTGGATTAAAATAATGAATTTGATATTGTAATACATTTTTATTTTTCTTTAATGTCTCATGCGTTGTCTTACGAAGTATTCCACTTCCAATTCCATGAACAATCAGACATATTTCTTGTTTCATACACAAATTGTCACGAATAAAATCATCAATTGCAACTCTTGCAGTCTCTCTATCATAACCGTGTAAATCAAGTGTTGGAAAACGCTCTAAAAACAAAATACTATTTAAATTCATTCTAATCCATCCAATCCCATCCTATTCGGAAAAATAAATTTTATCACAACCATTGTATAGAAAAAAAGATTATTGTGCAATCTTCTTTCGACGAAACCAATTATAGAAATAAATTCCTACACTAGATCCTATCAAATCAATAAATACATCTTTTAATTGTCCTGAACGTCCTGAAACAAATACTTGATGAATCTCATCAGTACAAGCATAAATAAGACATATTAATAAAGAAAGTATACACCATTTTTTATGAACATGGGTTGCACTTCCAACAAGTATTCCTAACACAAAATATAAAAAGAAATGTGCCATCTTTCGAACCAACACAGTAATCATATCAAAAGAAAGACTTGGAGCCAAATAGGTAAAAAAAGATTCTACTTTCTCTACAAAAAAGGAACTTGTTTCAGTTGATTGTACTCCCGACTCATTTGAAAATAGAAATATGAGTACCATCCATGCAAATACAAGAAACCATTTGATATACTTTTTCATTTCTCCAATTTTCTTTCTAAAAATAACATAGCTGAATAGAACCATCTATAATAATAGTATAATCCTTTATATTTTTCATTTAATAAATAAGTAGATGTATGATAGGTGGAAATACCCATTTCTTTTAAACTAACAGGATCTGGATTTCTACGTAAATGAAAAAGCATTTCTTTTACCTCTTTTTGATTACAAATGGATTCCATATACGCTATCAATTCATATTTGTTATATCCCCCGTTTTTTCTAAGTTGATAGAATAAATAGGTAAGTTGATATAACATTTTTATGGTTGCTAAACCTTTATAATGTTTTTTATCCTTTATTCCAAAATCAGTAATTGCATTATATAGAGCATAATGTACTTGGCACATATCATTTATTTTTTTACGAAGAATCTCTATATCCATTGATTTCGTAATACCATCCATATTTTTTCTATAAATATAAAGTTCATCAGGAATAAACAAAATGGATTTCATTTCTTTATAAATCGCTAAATTACAAGCTAAATCTTCATTATATAGTAAATTGGAATTTACTGATGTAATTTTACACATTGTTTTTTTACAAATAAGTTGGCGACAAATAGAATTACAGTTATTGGTATGATATAATAAATCAAAAAACTGTGGTTCAAATTCTTCTACAGTCATTTTTACATTACGATTTAAAATATTTTTAGGTATTTTAATTTCCTTACCTTTTAATTTTTTGTATTGGCAATGTACAATATCTACTTTATATTCTAATAAATTTTGGTACATGATTTCAACCATGTCCTTTTCAATCCAATCATCACTATCTACATACATAATATATTTTCCCTTGGCATTTTCATATCCTTCGATACGACAAAAGCAAGTTCCTTTATTTTCGTGTGATAAAACACAAATTCGGTCATCTTTCTTAGCAAATCTTTGGATAATTGACTTTGTTTTATCTGTGCACCCATCCAATATTATCAGTATTTCTAGATTTTGATAAGTTTGCTTGCAAATAGATTCCAAGCATTCCTTTATATATTGTTCTGTATTATAAGCAAGTACAATTATACTAATCAATTCTTGTTTCATAGTACTTCTCCTATTATTTTTTGTTGTCTTTTTTCATTATACTTGTTTTATAAAATTTGTCAACCAAACGATACATAAATGATATGATTATCTTCTTAAAAAATAGTAGATTGAAAACCCTCTACTTTTTATCGATAATCCAAATTGTATTATAATCAATATCATGCTAATTTCCATTAGAATCTAAATAAGTTCTATTTATGAAATAAGTCATACTATTATATATAATAAATCTATAAGTATGATCTCCCTTTTCTTTCATTTAATCTATTTCAAAATGAGCAACAACCTCATTAATCATATCATCTAAGTCAGCTTTACCATCATTTATCATTACTTTAAATTTTTCTTTCCTACACTGCCTCTCTATTTCTTTAGAAAATAGAAAATCTCTCTCCATCCAATTTTGAAATGCCTTTGCTTTATCTGAACATCCACTTAGCATTTTAGGAACATATTCTCTTTTTTTATAATGAAATATTTGAAATTCTTTTGTTGGAATTATCGCTAAATACATATTATCTGCAATACCTAATTCTTTCATTAATGATGGAATATAAGCACATCCTTCCGTAATAATATTCTTATCACAATTTATCTGTTCTAATTCCCTTATTATACTATCAAATATTTCCTTGTATATACCAAATTCTTCATTTTTTTGTATTATAGGATCTCTCATCCATATTTCTTCATTTGTCATAGATAAATTTTCTTTACACAATGATTTGCCATTTAATGCCGCCATCTTCATATATTTATCTAAATAATCATCAACCTTAAAATAATATAAATTATATTTTTTAGCAATAATTTCACATATTGTACTTTTACCAGCACAGGGAGAACCACCTACAAAATACACTTTTTTCATACTTCTTTTCTCCTTTAAATTATTTTTAAAAGCTTATTTTTATGCTACTAAATTGTTATTCTAAATAAATGAATAATCTTTTTTATTAAAGTATAATAATCCATTCAATGTTATTCTTGATTCTTCATGATAAAATTTCAACTTTAGTTTAATAATAATCGCATTTTTAATACCTCATATTCCTATCATGCAAATACAAAATAAGACTAAGATTTGCAATTATAAGCCATCTTAGTCTTTAATATTTTAACTAAAACACATTTTCACTCTTTGTGAACTATCTTATAAACTTAGAATATAATCTTTAAAATTATTTATTCATTCTTTCTTGGATAGCGGCCTGTACCACTATCCCATTCGGGATGAGTAAGAATATTAAATAACTAAAATTACTTATATTTATCACTTATTCTATTTCTTTTAACATTTGTTGTTTTAATCTATCTATATCAGTAAAAAATAAATTTGTTCCTCTTTTCTTTAATCCTAACATATTTTTAAATAAACTTTTTATTTCATTTTGTAGGTCAGTTGGAACCTTTAAAGGAACTCCATCTACTGTATGCACATGATCTATATATTTTTCTAATGTTGGAAATGCATTTTGAAGTAATATTGCAGCATCTTCATCAGCTATTTTTCTAATTATAATTGTATTACAAAAACCATATTTTTCTATTTTTTTATCAATTATTTTTTGATATTTTTCTACTTTAGAACTTATGGGAATAAACCATAATATTTCCTTATCTTTAATAGTAAAATAAGTTGGTCTTTTCTTACCTTTTTCATGGTTTTGCATTAAATTCTCATCATTTACAACATCAAAATATTCATCTTTTATGTGATATAAATAGCCTGTTTTAATATCCATGTGCATCATCTCCATAATTAATATAATACCATAAAGCAAAAGAAAACTCCATCTTACGATGAAGTTGTTCTACATTTTCAACCAGGATCATTTATTAGTCGCACCACCTGGAAGCGAAAAACATTGTCGCCTGGAATCACTTATTATTCGCACCATCCAGAAGCGAAAAACATTTTCACCACTTTTAAAGTAGCAATATAAATATACTATATTTTGCTGAAAATGTCAATCTAGTATATATAGATAGTATATTCAAAAATGTTTCAGTTAATACTTATATTTATCATTTCCAATATCGATTGCTATTCAATATTAAAGACTATTTATTTTTCTTTTTAACACTGTTTAATTTAATGGTGTTTATATATAAATTCTATACTTATTAATTATCATCTATCCATATTTTTATTTTATGATTACAATATACAGGACCATCATAAACTATTGCCACACTATCAACTGCTCTACTCAATGCTACATATATGGCATTCTTTGTAGATGACGTTTCAATTTTTTTATTTGATTTTATATATTGTTTTAAATCAGCTGTTGGATAAATTATAGTTCTTGCAAAAGTACAGCCCTTTGAATTCTTATAATTTATACTTTTATAATAATCATTAACTTTAGTTTTTTTATTATATCGTAATTGAATAGGTTTATATTTTGATAAGTATTTATTAAGATTTGATGTCCTAACAATAAATATGCCTTGTGATTCTTTACTTGGAATATCGATACTTTCTAAATCCCCATATTCTGGATAAAAATCATTTAAAAAATCAACTATATATTTATGACATCTTCTACAAATATTCAAAGATGTTTGATCAATTTCAAATTTTGTTTTTTTGCATTCAGTACTTACGAATTTATCTATTTTTCCATTACTATATTTATCATACTTTGAATCGCAATGCGTGTTGTAAATATTTTGTCTTGGATCACCAACAATTATTAAATCACTATCTAAATCTGAAAATTCTTTTATTATTTCTAAATCATATCCTACCATATCTTGTACTTCATCTATAAATATTTTATTAAAGATACTTGTAATTCTTTGAAATACTAATCCTTTTGATGCTTTATTTATTCTTAAAACTAATTTTGCCAGTTTATCAGTATATATCCTATTATGATTATCAAAATAATACTTATCAAAGTCTTTCTCTCCATAATAAACTGGAAATCCACTATTACTATTAAATCTTAATCCAGATTTTCCTTCAACAAAATTAATCCCATTCACTTTTGCTATATTTAAATCTCGCTTATATGGCATTATACCATGTTCTAATAAAAAAGAAAACCATGTTTGAACTATGATATTTTTAGGAATATACCCTTTATTATCTATTATTTTGTCTTTTATTTCATCTCGACATCTAATAGTAAAAGTTGTAATTAAAACTCTACCAGACTCTTTTAATGCTTCTTCCACTATGTAGGTTGTCTTTCCTGTACCAGCGCCAGCTAACAATAATTTATTACTCATTTTATTGCTTCCTCAATATACTCTGGAAATTTTATTTTTTCTGTTGTGTCAAAAATTTTTAATGCACATTCAGTCTTATTGGAAACCATATATTTAATTAACTCATCATCAGATTCTTTATTTAAACCTAAAATACTATTTAATGTCGCTAAGTCATTTGCTCGTAAAATACAAGGTTCTAGTGTATCGTAATTAAACTTCCCACCATTTTTAGATTTTAAGTCTCCTTGGTCAATATGTGTATTCTTATCATACTGAATTTTTACATAATGCTTCTCATTATTGCCTAAGTAATTTTCATATTTTTTGTTCAGTGCTTCTATATCGCCATCATTATCAGTAACAACAACAGTATTCTTTTTTATCAAATCAGCAATTTCTAGAAATCTAAGAAATGATGTTCCTACAGATATAACGTCAATTTCATCTTCTATAGGTAAATTATTATACTTATCGATATATGCTTTTTGAACAACTAATTCATCAGCATCTCCTTCGACCAAAATAGCCTTTTGACATAACAAAAATCTTAAGGTATCATACCCTGGTTTCTTCATAAAAAAATTAAATGTTTCTTTGCTCAAAGTTGTAAATTTTGTATAATCATTTTCATTTAGTAAAATCAAATTTTCTAAATTAAGTTTGTTTGCAACAAAACTACTATGTGTAGTTATAAAAATTTGTTTGTTTTCATTGACTTTAACTATTTCGTTTAAAAGCTTACTCATCTTAGGATATGATAAATGGTTTTCTGGTTCTTCTATTAATAAAACAGATGCCAAATCAGCATTTTTACTATTTAAAGACAACTCAATTTTAACTGCTGATTGAATACCTTTTCCTATAAACTCAAACGGAATAGAATTTATTTTTGTTATTATACTTTTTTCCCAATCATTTGATTTTAATGATTCAACATCTATTTGAACTGTAGTGTTTAATATATGTGTATTTTTACTAAGCTTTTCATTTATATCTTTCATTAGTTTGTTCGTAATAAAACTATCTTGAACATCACGATATAATTGCGAAATACCAATTACTTCAGATTTTTCTAAGTTATCTCTCACTATTTTAGATACATAAGAATCAGAACTATTTCTTAAGTTACACTCTGATGTGTCTATTATTGTTGACTTTGTTGGAGTTGTTCTTCCTGTTATATCAACACCAGCAGAATTTTTCCAACTAACTGTGTAATATTCAATTGGTAATGAGTAAATATCACCCGTACTTATATATAATTGATACTCTTCTTCAAATTTTGAATCAAACTCTATTGTGTATGAAACACAGCCTACATTTTCACCATCACTATTTTCTTTTCCTAAAATAATTGGATCACATTCTTCAAAATACAATTCTATAAAACATTTTGGTAACTTAGTTGTCTTATCTGTTTTTATATTTTTTAAATAATCTTGAACGCTATTATTATTAAAAATATCTTGAACTAAATTGTTTTTTAAGTATTTGCCTCTAAAAAAACCAGTAAGGCATAAGTGAATAGCTTCTAATATAGTTGATTTGCCAACATCATTAATTCCAACCAAAACATTTAATTTACTATTGAATTTTATTTCATAATCACCAAAACATTTAAAATTTTTAATTTTAATTTTACTAATGTACACAAGCTCACTTCCTAACAAAATAATTATAGCATTAAAAGAATACCTTTGTTAGAGAAAAAATAAATTTTATACTTTTTTATTATATGATTCTAGAGCTTTTATTATATATTGTTCTATATACCTTTTATCTCTTTTTAATAATTCTTTTGGTAACACAGATTCTATCTTTTCTTTATTGAAGGATATTCTATCATTTTGATTACCTTTTTTCTCATCAAGTATTTTTTCAATTACATCAAAGGTTAATTCATGCTTCTCACTTAGCTTTCTAATCTTTATTGCTTGAGCATAGCTTGGGGTAATCTCTTCATAATTTATTGTAAAATAAACTAACTTTTGTTCTTCTTTCGTTAAATAAGATAATTCAACAGCCGTAGTGACTCCTAAAGTTACTATACTTCTTTTATCATATATAACTGTATCATCTACTATTTTCAATAATTCTGGTATTAAATGAGTCAATCTGATATATCTTCTAACTTGTTCTCTTGATTCTCCACCTACTTTAGCAATTACTTCAACAGATGTTAACTTCTGCACAGGTTGTGTAGAAGTGTCTTTTTTTTACCTTGGTGCTTAATTGCCTCTAATTTCATTTTATACGCAAAAGCTTTTTCTGATGGTAATATTTTATTTCTATATATATTAGAATCAACCATATAAATGACTGCTTCATTATCATTTAATTCTTCTATATAACAATCGGCTTCCGTTATACCATTTAATTCTAAAGCCAGTTTTCTTCTATGACCAGATATCATTTCAAATCTTCCATTTTCTTTTTTTCTAACTACTAATGGATTTAATAACCCATTTTCTTTGATACTATTTCTTAATTCCTTTAATGATTCATTATTTTCTACCTTAAAAGGATGATCTTTAAAAGAATCTATCTTTCTTAAATCTATCTTAATTATTTCTTTCATATTCTTCTCCTTCTTTCACTATATAATTCAATTTCCATTCAAGATATTTTTCATAAGTTATTTC
>CANSPQ010000003.1 GCA_947648915.1 uncultured Caryophanales bacterium
TGGACAGGATAACCGATTTTTGGTATTCTAAAAACAAAGAGAAGATAGAAGAATACAAATATCTTATTATGTTAGGACTTGATAGAACTTCACTCAATGAAATAGCTAAGGGAGACAAATATATGGAAGAATATACAAAGAAAGTAGAAGAATTGAATGACAGGGATGCATTTACCAGTTGGATTACTCCAGAAGAAGATGCAGAGATGATTTTGAATACGGAAAAGCACATTTCCTATGATGAAGGAAAAAACGAAGGAATAGATATTGGATTGGAGAAAAAAAGCATAGAAATTGCTAAGAATATGTTAGATGAAAATATGGATACTTCTATTATTTCTAAAATAACAGGATTAACAAGAAAGCAAATAGAAAATATAAATGTATAGTGGTTAACATCAATACTATCATTATATAAAAATTGAAATCTTATTGAAAGATTTCTTTTCTTTTTCAAAATAAAAAGGAAATTGGTCATTTTCTTACTATGTTATTAGTGAGGAGGTGAATTATGAGTCAAAAAATAAGAAAATATCTTTGTTATTACCGAAAAGAAATATCTATTGGACTAGCATGTTTTTGCGTATTTCTTTTGTCTTTAGTTCTTTTATTACCAAAATCAAAGGCAAGTAGTGGAGTTACTGAAGAACCAATCACAACAAATCCAATAATAGAATTGGAACCAGTTATATCAGATCCTGTACTAGATACTATCCGAGTTGATATTAAGGGCGCTGTTGCAACTCCTGGAGTTTATGAGATGCGCGAGGGAACACGTGTTGCCGATGTGATTTATCAGGCGGGTGGTGTATTAGAAAATGCAGATTTATCGCGTATTAATTTGAGTAAACGTGTAGCAGACGAGATGGTTATCATTATCTATACCAAAGAAGAAATTGTGGCATATCAAAATGCACAAACAAAAATTGAATATGTCTATCTAGAACCTGACTGTAATTGTCCTGATACAGTCAATGATGCTTGTATTACACAACAGCCAACAGATACGAGTACATCAGATAAAATTTCTTTGAATACAGCAACCCAAGAAGAACTAGAAATGTTACCTGGAATTGGCGAAAGCAAAGCTAAAATCATCATGCAGTATCGTGATCAAAAACGATTTGAATCAATTGAAGAATTAAAAGAGATTAAAGGAATAGGAGAAAAGACCTTTGAAAAACTCAAGGACTATATTACAATATAGTATACTTACCGTCTTAGTTTTAGTGTTCTTATGTCTTCGAATTATTTTTTTGAAGTCAAGTTATTCGGGAAATGAAACAAGTATAACAGGAACTATATTATCCTATCAGATAGATGGAAATCAACTTAAGATAGAAATACAAGCAAAAGAAAAAATTATGGTTCAATATTATTTTAAGGAGGAGCAAGAAAAATTAAACTTTACGGAACAGTATCATTTAGGAAATCAAATAGAAGTAATCGGTATTCTCAAACAACCTTCTCGTAATCGTAATTTTCATTTATTTAATTATCAAAATTACTTGAAATCGAAAAAAATATTTTGGATACTAGAGGGAGACAAAATTACGCGAATTAGTGAAAACCAGAGTATACTACTCTCATGGAAAGAAAAATTATTTCAACAAATGGATAAAATGGAAAATGCAATCTATTTGAAATATTTGTTGTTAGGGGATTCAAGTGGAATAGATGCGACATGGAAAAAAGAAACAAGTTTTCTTGGTATTAGTCATTTGTTTGCTATTTCCGGTATGCACATTCATCTTTTCGTAGGAATGATTCTTTGGATTCTAAAAAAGGTTACCAAGAAAGAGCAGTTTCATTTGATTGTTTTAACAATCTTTTTGTCATTTTATTGTTTCCTTACTAGTTTTTCACCCTCTGTTGTAAGAGCAAGTGCTTTCTTTTTACTTTTACAAATAAAAAGACTGTGTAAGTGGAAGATTTCTTCCCTTTTTCTTTTGTTATTGGTTCTACTTGGTATGCTTTTTTATAATCCTTTTTATTGTTATCATTTGGGATTTGTGTTTAGTTTTTTGATTAGTTTTTCTTTACTATATTTTGGTAAGTATCAGAAAAAACAAAACTACTTTAAGCAACTATTTCAAACCTCTTGGATTGCTTTTTGGATGGGTGTGCCTATTCTAATTCATAATTTCTTTCAAGTGAACTTTTTAACGCCAATTTGGAATTTATTTTTTGTTCCTTTTGTATCGCTTTTGCTATTTCCGGTATGTGTTATATGTTTATTCTTTCCATTTTTAAATTCTATATTGGATATCTTACTTTTCATTTTAGAAAAATGTATGCGATTTGGAAATCAGATTACATTGTTACAATTTTCCTTTTCCGCAATTTCCTTACCAATTATAGTAGGATATTATATTGTGATTGTCTATGCTTTATATTCTTTTCTCAAAAAGAGATATATACCATTTTTCATTTTAATTCTATTATTATTCACCCATTATCATATTACAGTATGGAATCCCAATCCAACATTGACCATGTTAGATGTGGGACAGGGGGATTCTCTTTTAATTACACTACCACATAGTCAAGGAAATATTTTAATCGATACTGGTGGTATCATGTCTTATAATCAGAAATCTTGGCAACAGAAGAAGAAAGAATATTCCATCAATGAATCTGTTTTGATTCCATACTTGCGTTCTGTTGGAATCCATTCATTGGATTATTTGATTTTAACGCACGGGGACTATGATCATATGGGAGAGGCAATTCATTTCATCGAGCATTTTAAGGTAGAACAAGTGATATTGAACTGTGGAGAGTATAATGCATTGGAACATGAATTGCTAAAGGTTTTAGAACAAAAAAATATTGATTATTACAATTGTGTGAGAGAATTGAATATAGGTAAATATCGTTTACAATTTCTAAACACAAAAGAGTATGATAATGAAAATGATAATTCAAGTGTAATTTATACGAAACTGAATGATTTTCAATTTCTTTTTATGGGAGATGCAGGAATGGAGAAGGAGAATGATATCATGAAACAATATCAGATAGAAAATATAGATGTTTTAAAAGTAGGGCATCATGGTTCTAATACATCTTCAAGCAAAGAATTTATCAATCAAATATCTCCAAAATTATCTTTGATTTCAGCTGGCGAGAATAATCGATATAAACATCCTAAAAATGAAGTTCTAGATATATTATCCCATTCACAAATATTTAGAACAGATAAGAATGGAAGTATTAAAATTACGATAACCAAAAATGCATATAAAATTAAAACATGTTTGTAGAAAGTGATTTTGATGAATTATTATAACGAAATAAAACAAGAATTAATCGATAATGAGATAAATAGAAAAGTAAAGAGTTATGCGATAAATAAAAGTGATTTAAATGCTTATTATAATGTTGGGAGAATATTAAGTGCTGCAGGAAAACATTATGGTGAGGGAATTATTAAAAAATATTCGCAACAATTGAAAATAGAATTAGGAAAAAGTTATAGCGTTAGATTGCTATATAGAATGATAAAATATTATAATTTTATAACAAGTGGGAATTTGCCGACAGTGTCGGCAAATTTGTCGTGGAGTCATTATGATGAATTATTAAAGTTGGATAATACAAATAAAATTGCATATTATATCAATATTTGTGAAAAACAAAGTTTATCAGTTAGACAACTTAGAGAGAAAATAAAGAATAAAGAATATGAAAGGCTACCAAGAGATTCAAAGGATAAACTAGTAAAAAACGAATCTCATGTAGTGGATTTTATTAAGAATCCTATATTAATTAAGAATAGATATCATTATACTAATATTTCTGAAAGGTTACTTCAGAAATTAGTATTAGAAGATATTGAATCCTTTATGAAAGAATTAGGAAATTCATTTAGTTTTATAGGAAGTGAATATAAAATAAAATTGAGTAATCGCTATAATTATATCGATCTACTTCTTTTTAACTATGAATATAATTGCTTTATTGTAGTAGAACTAAAAATAACAGAATTGAAAAAAGAAGACATAGGACAAATACAAGTTTATATGCATTATATAGATGATAATTTAAAACGAATCAATCAGGATAAAACGATTGGAATTATTATTTGTAAAAAAGACAATCAATATATTATGGAATATTGTAGTGATGATAGAATTCTTGCAAAGGAATATGAATTGGTTTAATGTGCTGCAAAAACAATTATTTTAAGGCAAATGGTGTATATAAAATTATAGAATCTGCATATATTATTGATGGAGATATTCTTTGTTATTTGGCTCGCTAATCGCAAGTTAGCGTTTATATAGATTGGGAACAGTTTTTGTTCCTTTTTTTGAGATGCGTGCTACAGAAAATTGTAGGTTTCAATCAAAATAGAAAAAACAAATTTAAATGATCGTTTTTACTCACACCAATTGACCCAGTTACAACAGATATGTTTCCAAGTACAGTAGCACGCCCAATGGACTCTAGAATGAGTACAGCTTCATTAAGTGAAAATGGATTTGACTTATTACCTAGTTGGGAAGATGCTGTAAAACGTTATGTCAAAGAAATGAAATAGAATTATTTGATTCCATATGTTTTTGCTTGATGATCATAAAACAAATCCATATGTATTGGATGATATGTAAGATATCCAAAAGCAAGATAGGATAAGATAATTCCTGTGATTGCAAAGAAGAAAGCATACTTGTCTTCTTTTTCTTTTATTTTTTCTAAAATGGTTTGTTCGATTACGATTGTAATGAAAAGAAGTGTTAAGCTAATTATCATATGGTACCCTATTGCATAATAAATAGGAAGATATAAAATTAAAAAAATTGGAATACTGATCAGTGAACAGATCCAAGATGCTAATAAATGTGTTTGTTTGCCCTTGTAAAAGAAATAGATGGTACGACCGGTTTCAAATAGTAAAATCGTTGTATAAATCATTTTCATATGTTCCCAAGTGCTTTCATTGACTGGAAAAAGAATTGAAAACACAAAATTAGGCATCCAATCGTATAAAAAATGCGTCAGGCAACATAACAAAAAAATACATACAGATGAAATTATTATTCTTTTTTTATTCATAAATTCGTTCCTTTCTTTCATACTAATATAGGTGATATTTATGCAAATTAGATTCGGATATGTCGCATTACCAGTTTCTATCCCACTTACATCATCTTCGACAGTAACGTATTCTCATTATCAAAAACTCGGTCAGAAAAGGGGAAATGAAAAGATTCATCAAACTATTTTATCCAACTTTGAAGCCCTCATGGAAATTTTAAAATATAATGTCAGAAACGATATATATTTTTATCGCATGACCTGTAATTTGATACCCCTTGGAACCCATCCAGATGTGCATTATGAGGTATGGAAACGGTATCAAAAAGAGTGGGATACAATTGGTGCATATATCAAAAAATATAAGATGCGAGTAGATTTACATCCAGATCAATTTTGTGTGTTAAATAGTACCAATCCCATTGTTGTTGAACATACTATTAAGATACTCGAATTTTATCAAAATATGCTTTCTGCATTGCACTTGGATAGTGTATTAATTTTACACATTGGAAGTGGTGCCGGTGGTAAAAAAGAAGCGATGAAGCGATTTGAAACGAATTTTAGAAAGTTGCAGCCCAAATTGCAAAAAATGATTGTACTTGAAAATGATGATAAAATTTTTACCATTCGAAATACACTATCTCTATGTGAAAAATTAAATATTCCAATGGTATTAGATTACCATCATTATAAATGCAATCACAAGCAAGAAAAAATAGAAGATTATATAGGACGTATTTTTGCTACATGGAAAGATAGACCTGAAAATCCCAAAATTCATATGTCATCTCCTAAAAATAAAAAAGAAAAAAGAAGTCATCATGAGTACATTAATAGTGATGATTTTATTACTTTCCTTGAAAAAATAAGATTTACAAATCAAGATTTTGATGTTATGATAGAAGCCAAAATGAAAGAAGAAGCTCTTTTTCGGTTAATAAGAGAATTAAAGTATAAAAAAGAGTACAAATTTGTAAATTCTACAACTTTTTTGCTCTAAAAAAAGGAAATTGAAAAGTTTTGTCGTATATTATTAATAGGGAGAGTGTTATGATGGAAAATACATATCAATTATCAGAACAACAAATCAATCATATCCGTGAGTCTGTTGATATTGTAGACATCATATCTAGTTACATTCCTTTGGTTGCGAAAGGAAAGAGTTTTTTTGGGGTATGTCCTTTTCATGACGATCATTCTCCAAGTATGAGTGTATCGAAAGAAAAACAAATTTATAGATGTTTCTCCTGTGGTGCTGGGGGAAATGTGTTCAAATTTGTAATGGACTATGAGAATATCAATTTTTTAGAGGCAGTAAAACTACTTGCCGATAAAACAGGAATTCCGATTCAAATTGAAAATAAACATGCTCCTGTACAAAAAAAGTTTCAATCTTATTACGAAGTATATGATTTAGCATTCAAATTTTATCAGAATAATATTAATACAGCATTGGGAAAAGAAGCAAGGATATATTTGGACAAGCGTGGTATTGATTCTAATATTATCAAAGAATTTGGAATTGGCTTGTCCCTAAAAAATACCGAGATGTTAACAAAACTACTTCTAAAAAAAGAATATCCTTCTAAATTACTTATCAAAACAGGACTGGTCAACGAGAATGAAAAAGGCTTTCACGATGTCTATTATAATCGTATTATGTTTCCGCTTTGGGATTTAGAAGGGAAAGTCATCGGTTTTAGTGGTAGAATTTATCAAAGTAATGATACTGCCAAATATGTCAATACCAAAGAAACGGAAATTTTTAAAAAAGGAGAACTTTTATACCATTACCATGCTGCGAAAAATGAAGCAAGAAGGATTGGACAAGTTATCGTTATGGAAGGTTTCATGGATGTCATTCGTGCCTATACAATTGGCATTCCCAATGTTGTAGCAACCATGGGAACCGCTGTTACGAAAGATCAAGCTTTGTTACTGAAACGAATGGCAAAAGAGATTATTCTTTGTTTTGATGGTGACGAAGCAGGTGCGAAAGCGACGATGTCTTGTTCCAATGAACTTCTAAAAATTGGAGTAACGCCTAAAATTGTTAGACTAGAAGAAAATCTAGACCCAGATGAATATATTTTAAAATATGGAAAAGAACAATTTATGCGAAAGTTAGAAAATCCAATTTCGATGATGGATTTTAAACTGGGTTATTTAAAAAATAAGAAAGATTTTTCCAGCAATAATGATGTTGCTGCTTACGTAAAAGAAGTGTTAAAGGAACTGGAAAAAACCGATGATGTCGTATTAAAAGAACTCACGATTCAAAAACTTAGTCAGGAAACACATTTAGAGGAACAATTTTTAAAAGATCAATTACAAGAACAAAAAGAAGAACCTGTTGTCGTTCCAACCCAAAAAACAAATGTAAAACTGACAAAATATGAACAGGCAGAAAAAAATTTGATTTATTATATGCTAGAATCACCTGAGGTAATTCAGTTGTATCAAAAACATATTACATATATGCCAACCAAAAGGTATCGGTTACTTGCCATTCAAATTGCTTGTTTTTACAAAGATTATAAACGTATACAAGTTGCAGATTTTATGACGTCAATTCAAAATGACGAAGAATTAACGAATACTTTAAATGATATATTGTCACTCAATTTAAAAGAAGAATATACCATAGATGAGATTATGGATTACATTCAAACGATTCATGAATATGGGGTAAAATTTCAATGCAAACGATTAAAAGAAATGATGCAGATGGAAATTGATCCAATGAAAAAAGCAGAAATTGGTCAAAAAATAGTAGAACTAAGAAAAACAGAAATGATGGATAGGGGATAAGATTATGATAAACGAAATTAAAACATTTGAAGAAAGAAAAACAGAATTGGTAAAAAAAGGAAAAGAAAAAGGATTTATTACATATGAGGAACTTGCAGCCTCTTTAAAAGGTTTAGATTTAGATGCAGATGCCTTAGATGAATTATACAATCTGTTCAATGAAAATAGTATTGCGATTGTATCAGAAGATGAATCTAGTCAAGAAGATGGAGGAACTGCTGATAAATTATTATTGGATGATAACACTTTAACAAAAGATCTAACAATTAACGATCCAGTCCGTATGTATTTAAAAGAAATTGGGCAAATCAAATTGCTTTCTATGGAAGAAGAATTAGAACTTGCTGATCGCATTTTATCTGGCGATCCTGAGGCCAAAGCGACGTTAGCAGAAGCCAATTTACGTTTGGTAGTTAGTATTGCAAAACGTTATGTAGGTCGTGGTATGTTGTTTTTGGATTTGATTCAGGAAGGAAATATTGGTTTAATGAAAGCGGTTGATAAGTTTGATGTTACCAAAGGATACAAATTTTCGACTTATGCAACATGGTGGATTCGACAAGCCATTACAAGAGCAATTGCCGATCAAGCTAGAACCATTCGTGTTCCTGTACACATGGTAGAAACCATCAATAAATTGGCACGTATTCAACGTCAACTGACTTTGGAATTGAATCGTGAACCATCTGAAGAAGAACTTGCGGCGAAAATGAATATATCTGTAGATAAAATTAGAGATATTTACAAGATAAGTCAAGAGCCAGTTAGTTTAGAAACACCAATAGGAGAAGAAGACGATTCCCATTTAGGAGATTTCATTAAAGATGAACGCAATGTAAGTCCAGAAGAATATGCAACGAACGAAATGCTAAAAGATGAAATCAATGATGTATTAGAGACTTTAACAGAACGGGAAGAAAAAGTCATTCGTTTGCGTTTTGGTTTGGATGATGGAAAATCGAAAACTCTAGAAGAGGTTGGACAATTATTTGGGGTAACCAGAGAACGTATCCGCCAAATAGAAGCGAAAGCATTGCGTAAATTAAGACATCCTTCGCGTTCCCGTAAACTAAAAGATTACATGGGTGAATAATGCATTTATCACGCAGGTTACGTGCAATCGCAGATATGATACCAAAAGATAAAGTAGTGGTAGATATTGGTTGCGATCATGCACTCTTAGATATTTATTTGACACAAAATCAAAAAAATAAGTGTATTGCGTGTGATGTTCGCCCAAATGTACTTGAAATTGCAAAAAAAAATATTATAGATGCGCATTTGGAACATGAAATTTTACTGGTGCAAAGTGATGGATTAAAGGATGTTTCTTTTCCGAAAGGCGCAGTTGCTGTCATTGCGGGCATGGGAACTTCTACAATTCTTTCTATTTTGAATAGTTCTAAAGTCGATTTGTTTTCTGAACTTATTATTCAAACGAATAATGATTGGGCATTTTTTCGAAAAGGAATGTCTCGGAAAGGGTTTCAGTTAATGGAAGAGCAAATTGTTTTTGAGCATAATCAATATTATATATTGATGAAGTGGATAAAAGGAAAAAGTACTTACAATAAAAAACAATGTTTTTTAGGTCCTATATTAATGACGAAAAGAGAAACAATTCCTTATTACAATCATTTACTAAAACAATATCAGATAATTGATAGCAAAATACCAAAACGACATGTTATGCAAAAACATCGAGTGAGAAAAAAAATTAGTTGGTTACAAAAAGAACTAAAGAAAAGACTTTAGTTTTTATATGAAGAAAGTAGGTCCTTCAGTTGTTTGTGATGATGTATTTGATACCATATCTGGTGTTTCTTTGTTGATAGAATCATTGCCAGTTGAAGTGGTTTCTGTTGGAGTATCTACTTTTTTAAATTCGTTCATTACTTTAAACATTGTTTTGGCATTTTTCATGACTGGTGAAATTTGTCGAATCACTGGGATTGCCTGATTCGCAACACCTAATACTTTTTGGGTTCCAGAAAGTAAAGAACCCCACTTGATTCCGCCACCACCAAATAGTCGTCCTAGTAATCCTGGAGATGTCGCAGTTGTGGTAGGATAGATGCTGAAATAGGGGTTATAATAATTCATAACGATATACTCCTTTCTAAAATATTATATGTATTGTCAAAAAATGTTTTACAAATAAAAAAAAATATAGTATAATTTGGATAGTATAAAAATAGGGAGATTGGATGGTGTTTTTCTATGCAACAGATGAATAATCGAGTATTTGATGTTCTTTATCAATTTATCACAAATTTGTTAAATGTACCAATCTTTATTATTCGATATTTCTTCTTAGGTGTATTTTATACATTATATTTTTGTGGATCTATACTGGTTATGTTAACCTTTGGTGTAGCAAAATATTTTGTATATGGTGTAATGTATGTATCTTATTTGGTTTACCGTGGAATAAAATTTTTGATATATTATTTCTGTAAAGGTATTCTTTTTATAGTATTTATACTTTTTATGCCATTCCGTTCTTTGATGAATGGATCTAATAAACGAAAGGTAAAGAAAAAACAAATACAAGAGTCAAAGAAAGAATCTCGTCATAAGAAAAAAGATGATGATATTTATGTGAATGAAAATGTTAAAATAGAAAAAGAATCTATTGGTTCTAAACTCAAGAAAATGTTTTCTAAAATTAACAATATACCTGTATGGTTTAAAAACAAATTTGTTAACAATGACTTTGCGAAACACAGACGTAATAAAAAAACAATGCAAAGAGAAGCTCTTTTAATTGATTTTGATGGAGAAGATGCTGAAAAAAGTGAAACCAAAGAATTATATCAATATGTTGCGAAAGATCAAGAAGGACATGTGATTAAAGATTTTTTTGAAGCTTTTTCTAAAGTAGAAGTACATTCCTTTTTACTAAGTGAGGGTTTTGAAGTATATAGTATTAAAAAGGCTAGTAAATGGACAGTATTTGTACATGGAAAAGCAAAAACCAATACAACGCGCATAAAAACCAAAGATTTAATTTTCTTCATTACGCAACTTTCGACTTATTTGAAAGCGGGTATTCCACTTGTAGAGGCGCTTAAAATATTATCCAGACAATTCAAAAATAAACGTTATCAAAAAATATTCAAAGCAATTATCTATGATTTGACGATGGGAGACAATTTTAGTGATGCCTTAAATAAACAAGGAGTTGCTTTTCCAAGATTATTTATCAATATGGTAAAGACAGCTGAAATGACTGGAGAGTTACCCGAAGTTTTAGATGATATGTATGATTATTATACAGAAACAGAAAAAACAAGAAAACAAATGATTACAGCTATGATGTACCCATCTTTGGTATTTGTTTTCTCAGTGGCCGTTATTACATTCATTATGATGTTTGTTATTCCACAATTTGTTGAAATTTATTCTACAATGGATGCGGCGCAGATACCAGCATTTACGAAAGCTGTTATTTCTATTAGTGATTTTCTACAAAGCTACATTGTATATCTCATTATTGGACTTGTATTATTTGTTGTACTATTTATGTATATGTATAAAAAAGTTAGAGGTTTTAGAACTGTAATTCAATGGATCACAATGCATTTGCCTGTATTTGGAGATACGATTATTTATAATGAAGTTACCATGTTTACCAAAACGTTCTCTTCTTTGCTAGCACATAATGTCTTTATCACGGATAGTATGGAAATTTTAAATAAAATCACAAATAATGAAATATATAAAATGTTGATTCTTGATACAATCACTAACTTGGCAAAAGGGGATAAAATCTCAACTGCTTTCGCAGGACACTGGGCATTCCCAATCCCTGCCTATGAAATGTTAGTGACAGGTGAAAAAACAGGTGAGTTGGCGGAAATGATGGCAAAGGTTTCTGCATATTATCAAGAATTACATAAGGAATCTGTTACAAGAATTAAGACTTTTATTGAACCTGTTTTGACAATTTTCTTAACGGTTGTAGTTGGTGTTATTATTCTTGCAATTGTAATACCAATGTTTGGTATGTATAGCACAATTCAAAGTTATGGGTGAGTTAGGTGGTTGAAAGTATGGAAATATATTATACAATTGTACTATTTGTATTTGGAATTGTATTAGGTTCCTTTTACAATGTAGTAGGGTATCGTTTACCCAAAGGAGAGTCGTTATTATTTCCATCTTCACACTGCACCAAATGTAATCATAAACTAGGGGCAAGTGAGCTTGTCCCTGTTTTTTCTTATCTGTTTTTAAAAGGAAAATGTAAAAATTGTGGTGAAAAGATTTCCTTATTTTATCCAATATTTGAACTATGTTCTGGTGTTTTATTTGCCATTAGTTATGTTTTGTTTGGGTTTTCAATTGAACTTGCTATTGCCCTTACCTTTATTTCTGCTTTATTAATTATTATTATCAGTGATTATCAAACAATGATTATTCCAGATGAAGTTTTAATATCTGGCTCTATTTTATTAATAATTGAACTATGGGTTCAAAGGGGGTTACAGGGAACATTAGAAGCAATTTTGGCTGGTGTTCTAGCATTTGGAAGTATGTTTTTACTCAAAAAATTTGGTGATTTTCTATTTAAAAAGGAATCCATGGGTGGGGGAGATATTAAATTGATGTTTCTTTTTGGACTCGTACTTGGATATCCACTTGCCATTATTGCCATATTTGTTGCTTCCTTTATTGCTTTACCAATTGCAATTTATTTTACAATGCGATATGGAAATCAAAAGTATATTGACGATGAGGAAATACCAGAACATAGTATACCATTTGGACCTTTTTTAGCCATCGCAGCCATCTTTTTATTACTAACTCGAGTCGATTTTAACTTTATTGTGCAGATGCTAACAAGATAAACAACTTAATGTTGTTTTATTTTAACAAGAAAACACCTATTACAACTAAAATTCCCGCAATAAATTTTTTAAATAGATTTTTTCGATTTTTTAAGAATAGAAAAGCAAATATAGCATTTAGAATAACAGTTAAACTACACAAAGGTGCAATTTGGGTGACATTCCCTAATTGATAAGCTCTTAACTTTGTCATCATCATGATGGTCCAACTTACACTGGTGAATAGAACTAAATATTTTGAACTGTTTTTCCATTCTAGTAGAATTTCTTTTATATGAATTCTTTCTGTAAAAAAGGTCAATATAGATGGAATACATAAAATTGAGGCTACATAAAAGGCTAAGTTAAAAGTATTAGAAACATTGACATCTAAGAATAGGGCCATGCCCATGCATAAATTGGCAATGATTCCTAAAAAGAGGAAATGATTCTTTTTCCAAGTACCTTTTTCATAGAAAATCAAGATATTACTTCCTATTAAAAGAACTGCTCCTATTATTTTTTTCAAAACTAGCTTTTCTTTTAAAAATAAAAACCCCATAAGAATGATGAAAACATTAGAAATCTGTTTTAAAACACCATAAGATGATGCTTCCATGCCACTTCTCGCAACCGTTGCTAGACGATTTTGAATTGCATAAAAAATGATGGATAATCCTAATAAAAAATAAATTTTGGGATCATTTGGAATTTGAAAAGGAAAAAATGGCAGTAAAAATAAACTACATGTACCTGCTATGAATTCTACTAGAACCGTTAATGCCCCCGGCTTTTTCATACTTTGAGATATCATCCTATAACTTTCATTAAATAGCACTGTAGATATTAGGTATAATACAAGGAAAAAATAAGCATTTTGTAACATATTCAAATCACCTAATATATTATATTGCATCAAACAATATGAGTTCTTGATAAAAAACCACCAATATTTATTGGCAGTCTATCATAGAAAATATTTATTTCATTAATTCGTATTTTTTCTCTGTTTTGATAAAGTAAATACCAAATAGGTAAGTACCAAATAGAGAAATATAAGTAAGAACGGTATAGTGTGTAAATAATAATAGGCCATCTAGAATGCATAAAAGTGCGATTGCGATAGAACCTAAAATAAGATAACACACCTTATTCCAGTTTATTTTCATTAGAAATTCCCCCTTTTTCCTTTGAATGGTTGCTATTATAACACCTTTTTTTAATTTGTCAAATTTATATAGTATATACAAAAAAAGAAGTTTTAGTCTTCTTTTTGCAACTTTTCTAAATTTTGATCAATTTTCATTAAACTTTCTTCATATTTACTGGTTGGCTTTGGCTGATAATATTTTTTTCCCACTAAATTATCGGGTAAATACTGTTGTTTGACCCAATTGTTTGAATAATCATGTGGATATTTATAGTCTTTAGACGTGGTTTTTATATGAGCAGGAACATTACCTGTATTTCCAGATTCAATATCTGCTAAAGCGGCATCTAAGGCGAGATGTCCTGTATTGGATTTAGGAGAAAGAGCTAGTTCAATCACAACATCACCTAGAGGAATACGACCTTCAGGAAGTCCTAAACGTTCACAAGCTTGGATGGCAGCTTCTACTTTGGGTCCCATCGAAGGATTGGCCAAGCCAATATCCTCATAAGCAATTACAGTCATTCTTCTATAAATGATATCCAAATCTTCTGCTTCAATCAAGCGAGCCAAATAATGTAGGGCTGCATTCACATCACTTCCACGGATGGATTTTTGAAAAGCACTTATGACATCATAATGACCATCCTCGTCTTTGTCATGGAAGAAAACAGGTTTGGTATTGATATCCTTTAATAGTTCTAATGTAATATGATAGTCAGAACTAGAATAGTAGGCGACCTCTAATAAATTATAGGCATGTCTTAAATCTCCACTCGATACAGTTGCAATAAACTGTTTGGCATCTTCATCTATTATAATATCCTTTAAATACTCCGAATTACAAGCGCGATCAATTGCTTTACATATATCATCAGAAGATAATTCATGTAATTCAAATATTTGACAACGACTTCGAATGGCCGGATTAATCTTGTGATATGGATTGGAAGTGGTCATTCCAATTAAAGTAATTAATCCACTTTCTAAATAGGGAAGTAATAAATCTTGTTTATCCTTATTTAATCTATGAATTTCATCCATAATAACCACTAAACCGCCAAATAATTTTGCTTCTTCAACGACGACATCAAAGTCTTTTTTATTATTAATCACTGCATTTAACATACGGTATTTTAAATTTACTGTTTTTACAATGGCTTCCGCTATTGTCGTTTTTCCAATGCCTGGTTTACCATATAAAATCATCGAAAAAATACGACCATGCGTTACCATGTTCCTTATAATTTTATTCGGACCAATTAAATGTTCTTGTCCAAATACATCGTCAATTGACTCAGGTCTTAATTTAATGGCTAGTGGCTCTGTCATGTATATCACCTAACACCATTTTATCATATTTTGTCAACTTTCGTATACTGAAGTTTAGAAGCGTGCAAAAGAGGATAAATTATTGTATAATAAGTAAGAATGGTAGTGATGCTATGAAATATCATGTAACGGATATGGATGTGCTTGATTTCTTAAGTTATTTATTAATTGATCGTAAATATAGTAATAACACAGTTATGTCGTATGATTTACAGTTGTATGAATTAGAACAGTTTACACATAAACCATTACGTCATCTTACGAGTAGGGATATTACTGACTTTTTAGCCAAGCGAAAAGAAAAGAATCAGGCTCGCACCATTGCACATTTTATGACTGTTTTTAGAAGTTTTTATAAATTTCTTGAAATAGAAGAAGTGATTTCTAAAAATCCAATGGATGATATGGAGTTACCAAAATTACCAAGATCATTACCAAAAGTACTTTCCAAAGAGGAAGTAGAATTGCTTTTGGATGTTCCTTTGACAAACGCTTATCAATATCGAAACAAAGCAATGTTGGAACTCATGTATGCGTCAGGATTACGCATTACAGAACTCATTTCTTTACAAATTCATGATGTCAACTTGGAAATGCAGACAGTAAGGGTATTTGGAAAGGGTAGTAAAGAACGATTGGTCCCAATTGGAGATTATGCCACTTATTATTTACAAATCTATATTCAGTATTATCGTCCGAGCATGTTGAAGAAAAAGGATACAGATATTTTGTTTCTAAGTAGTAGAGGTGATCAAATGTCAAGACAAGCTTTTTTCAAAATCATCAAGCAATTGGGAATAGAAAAAGGCATCAAAACTGATTTTTCTCCTCATACTTTAAGACATTCTTTTGCCACTCATTTGTTAGAAAATGGAGCAGATTTAAGGAGCATTCAAGAACTTCTTGGACATTCCGATATTTCAACAACGCAAATATATACACATATATCCAATCAGCAATTACAAGAAAATTATAAAAAATTTCATCCGCATGGAAATTAGAAAGGAAGATATTATGAAATTTAAAAGAATATTTTTAGTGGTTATGGATTCTGTTGGAATTGGTGCAGCCAAAGATGCAGATCGATTTGGAGATGTTGGCACCAATACGATTTTACATGCATTAGAAAGTGCGAATTTACATTTACCAAATTTTGAAAAAATGGGATTATACAATTTGTTAAATGATACCGATTATCCTAGTATCGCATCTTATACCAAAGCAGAAGAAATCAGTAATGGAAAAGATACCTTGACGGGTCATTTGGAAATGATGGGTGTTGAAACCAAAATACCATTTCGTACATTTACAGAAACAGGATTTCCAGATGCGTTAATTCATGAGCTCACTACACGTACAGGCCGTGGCATTTTGGGAAACTGTAATGCAAGTGGAACAGAAATTATAGAACGTTTAGGGCGTGAACATATGGAAACAGGAAAAATGATTGTCTATACATCAGCAGATTCTGTTTTACAAATTGCGGCTCATGAAGAAGTTATTCCATTGGAAGAACTATATCATATTTGTGAAATTGCAAGGGAACTTACCTTAAAAGAGGAATGGAAAGTTGGTAGAATTATCGCAAGACCATTTGTGGGAGCATCTGGTAACTTTACACGTACTCCAAATCGCCATGATTATGCCCTAGATCCTGCAGAACCTACAGTCTTAGATGCTTTAAAGGAAAAGAATTATGATGTGATTTCCATTGGTAAAATATCTGATATTTTTAACAGTTGTGGAATTACTGAAAGTATTAAAACAAAAGATAATTTAGATGGAATAGAAACGATTTTGAAGACTATGGAAAGGGATTTCCATGGATTCTGTTTTGCCAACCTAAACGATTTTGATTCCAAGTATGGACATAGAAGAAATCCAATTGGGTATGCGAATGCACTTAAGGAATTAGATGATTATTTACCTAAATTTATGGAATCTTTAAAAGAGGATGATTTACTCATTTTGACTGCAGATCATGGAAATGATCCAACTTATAAAGGTACGGATCATACAAGGGAAAATGTGCCTGTATTTGTGTATTTCAAAGGAATGGAAGAGTCATGCAGAATTCCAATGCTTCATACATTTGCTTCTTTGGGGGCTACAGTAGCAGATAATTTTGATGTTAAATTACCACGTATTGGGGAAAGTTTTTTAGGATATTTGAAATGAATTTGGAGACGATAGAATGGAATCCGCAATCCTATTCAAAATTTGTAGAATATCTTTATACATTACAGGATGTGGACTATAAGAATTTTCATGGTAAGCTCATTCAAAACCAAGAATCATTGATTGGAATTCGTACCCCTATTTTAAAAGAAATTGCAAAGAAAATAAGCAAGAATAACCCATATACATTTTTACAAGTTGTAGAACACAATACTTATGAGGAAACTGTTATTCATGGACTTGTAATTGGCTACATGAAAATTTCTTTTGATGCATGTGTTTCATTATTGAATGATTTTCTTCCCTACAATACCAATTGGGCTATTAATGATATTACATGTGCGAATTTAAAGATATGGAAAACCCGTTTGGATGAAGGATTAGCAATCATTGAGCAGTATTTGAAAAATGAAAACTTGTGGATTCGAAGATTTGGATTGGTATTATTACTCGATTTTTATGTAAATGATGACTATATTGATACGATTTTAAAAATCATCCCAGCAATATCAGGAAGTGAGTATTACGTTGGTATGGCAAATGCTTGGTTAATTTCTGTTTGCTTTGTGCATTATCCAGAGAAAACAAAAGTATTATTAGAAAGCAACCAGTTAGATTTCTTTACGCAAAAGCATGCGATACAAAAGATTTTAGAATCCAATCGTGTTTCCTTAGAGGAAAAAGAAAATATGCGAAAATTAAGAGAACAAATAGGTAAATCTCTCATATAATAGTATGGGGGATTTATTATGGAAGAAAATAAAAATGTAACCATTTTAAATGAGTATTTGGCTAACTTAAAAGTGTTAAATAATAATCTATACAATATGCATTTTAATATTGTCGGAATGAGTTTTTTTGGAATGCATAGAAAACTACAAGATTATTATGAAGCCGTTGCGTTACAATATGACAAAGTAGCAGAACGGATTAAAATGTTAGGAGGATATCCGATAACATCGCTTAAAAAAATTGAGGATACTTCTACGATGAAATCTATGAGAAGTATGGATTATAATGGCAACCAAGTATTAGAAGTGTTACAAAATGATTTTGGCTTTATGAAAGTGTATACAAAAGATTTGGTACATACATTTGAAAGAGAAGGAGATACTGGGACAGCTAGTATGTTGGGAGAATTTTTACAATTTTATGATAAAGAATTTTGGATGATTGATAGCAGTTTGAAATGAAGTATAACCTTCATTTTTCTTTTGCATATTCATATATTTATATTGGTGATACCATGGATAAACAAGTCTTATATGCATTTTTATTAACAACAATCGCTGGATTATCTACAATGATAGGTTGTCTTTTTATCTTTCTACCAAAAAAAACAAAAAAAATTATTATTGGATCTTTAAGTTTTGCTTCCGCAGTAATGCTTACTGTCTCCTTTACAGATTTAATCCCAGAATCCTTTGGAATGTTGTCAAAGGAATTTCAATTATTCCCGTGTATTGTTATCATTCTTATATGTATGAATATAGGAATTATATTTTCCTTTCTAATTGATAAATATTTACCAGATGGAGTGGGTGAAAATGGCTTATATCGTGTAGGAATTATTTCTATGTTAGCAATTATCTTGCATAATATCCCAGAAGGTATGGCAACTTTTATGGCAGGCAATACGGATATGCATCTTGGAATTGCCTTGACATTCGCAATTGCACTTCATAATATTCCAGAAGGTATTAGCATATCTATTCCGATTTATTATGCAACTGGAAGTAAGAAAAAAGCATTATGGTATACATTTATTTCTGGTTTATCCGAGTTGTTTGGCGCTATTATTACATACTTATTTTTAAAACCTTTTATTACAGATCGCATTATGGGTTATTTATTTGCTTTGATAGCAGGAATTATGTTACATATTTCCTTATTTGAATTATTGCCAACTTCTTGGAAATATAAATGTAAAAAAATTACGTTGTTCTATTTTATCATTGGTTTTTTATTTATATTAATCAATCATTTTATTTTTAAGTAAAAAGAGACAAAATCGTCTCTTTTATTTGGGTTTAAAACTATTATCTAAGTTCAAATGAATGTTCATCGTTCTCGTCTAAGCGAAACGAGTGTGATTCTTCATCATCGAAACCGATACTATCAGTTACGTTGTTAGAATTCTTGTTTGAAACATCTTTACAATTACAATTTGTAACATTGTTATTACTTTTGTTAGTAACGTTGTTGTTACTTTTATTTGTTAATTGTGTATTCTTAGATTGTTTTGCATTATTCTTTTTCATTTTTATCACCCAATAATAGTATTATCTATTTTTGTTTTTCTATACAAATTACAAATTGTTAAAATTTGTCAAATTTTGTAGATGTATGCTATAATTGGTTCATGAAGTATGTTGTATGTTGTTTGCTGTAATAGAGAAGGGAAGAGTAAAATGCAAATAACTAAAAATTATATTGCAGAACAGAAAAATTATAAACTGTATCATATAGTATTTAATACTAAAATTAGCAATATAGAAAAAGGAAAAATTGGTGAAGAAATTATAGTAAATCATATCAAGAAAGAGATTGATATTTATCATAAAATAATTCAAAATGTTATTTTAACAAGAGATGGTAAAAAAACAGAAGTTGATATTATTTTGATAACTTGTGTTGGAATTTACGTAATTGAAAGTAAAAATTTTAAAGGATATATCTATGGGACTGATACCGGTAAAATATGGACTGAATGGTTTTCACATAGTTACAAATACCATTTCGATAATCCTATTTTACAAAATCATTATCATATAGAATTTATGGCTCATAATTTAAATCGAGATTTGAGTTATTTTCATTCTTATATTGTATTTGGAGACGATGCAATATTACAGAAAATTGTCATGCAAGAGGAAAACAAAACTAAAGCTATAATCATTAATAATAAAGATCTAATTTCAAAATTAATTGAAGATATGCATTTGCGAGACATTATTTTATCTCATGAAGAAATCGATAAAATGTATTTAGACTTAAAGTATTTTTATTCACATTTAGAAAGATAGAAGGGAAGGGGAGAAAGTGTATGCTTAATTTTATTAAATTTATTCAAACTAAAATAGAAAAAAGAAGAGAAGAAAAAGAAAGACAAAAATTTTTAAATTATATATCTATAATTATTTCATCAGGAATTGGACTAGCTATAATTATTGGTGGATATAAATTATTAATTTCTTTGTATAGTTATGGGATGTATGCTCATAAAAATATAAATATTGGTTTTTTTGAATCTACATTTGAACAAATTACAACATGTATATTTTTTCTAATTTTTATTCTAATTTTTTTGGTGCTAGTTGGGATTATGTTTTTAGTAAAAAACAAAAGCTATATCTGGGGAATAATTTTCTTCCATATTTTTATAAATTGGAGCGCAATAATTTTAGTGAGTAATTATTTACCAATGGAAATAATAAATATAATTGTATTTATTATTTCTGTGTTATTATTACAAGGTACTATTATTAAGTGGTTAAAAAAAGATAATAAATATGAATATATTCGAGACTATCTAAATTTGAAATATGTATGGTTTTTCTTTAATGTAATATTGTTTTATATGTGTACTGTTATAGCAGCTCCAATAGTTGGAAATTGTTTTGCTCATATACCAACATCATTTTATATAGTAAAACAACCTAATGAAAACCCTAAAATTATTTTGAATTATAAAAGTTCAAATGGTTTAGTAATTGCCGCAGATTATAGCTGTGATAAAAATGAGTTATTATGTGAAAATCAAGATATAAAAATATATGCATCTAAGACTCAAAAATTATACAATATTACTAATTTAGAAATAGAAAAAATCAAATTCAAAAAAGTTACTTATAACTAGAAAAATTATAAAAACACACATTAGTTAACATAATATATATTATAGAAAGTTATAAAAAGGACAAAAAAGAACATGTTTGAAGATATTTTTAAGAAAAATGGATCATCTATTATTGGCATTGTATTAATCGCTATATGGGCAATTACTATTCTAACAATTATGTTATCCATAATTAGTAAGTCATCAATACCAGGAACATAAAATTTATCTTACAACTATATTATGAACTGTTTTTAATCTGTTATGTATAATCTATCGTGTGCTAGAATCATTTTAGATGAACAACTTATCAGTTAAAAATTTAAAAAATGCTCACAATGCACCATATAGTTTACAGATGAGTAATAGAGCAGTTTTATGATAAACTACCCTTCTACTCTCTTTTTTTATTTTTTGAAAAAGGGGAGTCGCATTATAAAATAAAATGTCGAGTTATTATAAAATTCCTATTATCTAATATCTTAGTGCAACCTAAAACAAATTTTGAATCAAAATAGGGGAAGTGAAAACAAATAATTAGGTTATGATTAATATTTTTAAATAATTAGTCCCCTACTATAATTAAAAAAATACAAGGTTAAACTTGTACTTTAAGCAACTTTACGAGATTGGATTTCTGCAATTTTCTCAAATACTTCTGCAGCATTGGCTTCACTGATTTCTGTATATCCTAGTTCTTTTAATGCTTGTACTTTAATCGTATTGAGTTCCATTGTACGACTCATTTTTTCTTCCATTTTGTGTTCAATTTGATTGATGAAACGACGGTGTGATTCCGCAATTTTTTGTTTAGAAACTCCCCCACCATTATATAATGTCATAGCGGAGAACATAATACTTTCAAACATAAATTGTTCTTCTTCATCAAATACATATTCTAAGGGTTTAATAAAACCAGTTGATTTTGCTACGTAACCTAGTATATATTTTAATTCTTTTGAAGTTTCCATTGCTTGAATAAAGTGATATAAATAAAGGTAAGCATAGTAAGTATCTCCACTACTTTCTGTATCATCTTCCAAATTTTCTTTTAAAAGTCCGATAATATTAGATAATAGCTCTTTTTGTTTTTTTCCAAGACCATTATAAATAGTAGATGCATCAGTTGCCACCTCTGGCTTCATGGTATTTTCAAATAAAGAATTAATACGAGATTCTACGCTTAAAATATAATCGGTATCCACTTTAATTGTACTTAATTCATCAGCAGACTTAATTCCTAATAAATTTAACAATAAAACCTTTTTATCCTTTGGCCACTTATTGATATCATCTAATTCTAAATAATTATAAATCATTTGCCTAGATACACCTAAAAATTTAGCTAGTTTTACTTTTGATATACCTAATTCATGTAATATTTCGTTTAATAATTCCATATATCATAAAACCTCCTACTATCATTTTAGTCATTTTACTGTGTAATGTCAAGTGTAAAGCAAAAGTATACCTATAAATACCAAAGTTTTTCCCCATTTTTGTGTACTTCTTTGATAATTCCGCCACCTAGGCACTCTTCATCTTGATAAAAAACACAAGCTTGTCCTGGTGTAACTGATTTTACTAGTTGTGGGTAAGATACTAAAATTTCTCCATTTTCTAAAAATTCTAACTTTACAGCATTATCAGGTTGGCGATATCTAAATTTCGCACTACATTCAATTGGTTTATTTTTACCAATCCAATTGACCATTTCGACAATACAAGAATCACTGAAAAGATATGGATTTTCTTCCCCTTCCGCAACATATAGCACATTGCTAGAAAGATCCTTTCCAACGACAAATAATCGTTCTAGATTACCACCTAAATTAAGTCCTCTTCTTTGTCCAATTGTATAATACATAAGTCCTATATGTTCACCAACTGTTTCTTTTGTTTCCATATTTATAATATTACCAGGCGTATTTGGAAGGTAGTTTTTTAAAAAATTGGTAAAGTTCCGTTCTCCAATAAAACAAATACCTGTTGAATCCTTTTTATGGGCTGTAATTAAATCATATTTTTCTGCAATTGCACGTACTTCTGATTTTTCCATATCTCCGATTGGAAATAAGACATTGGATAATTGCGTATTCGATAGTTGGGAAAGAAAATAAGTTTGGTCTTTATTATTGTCAACACCACGTAATAGTTTCCCATTTTCTATTCTTGCATAGTGTCCTGTTGCAATATAGTCTGCTCCTAATTTAAGTGCTTCTTTCGCAAACATATCAAATTTAATATATTTATTGCACATGATATCAGGGTTAGGAGTTCTACCTTTTTTTAATTCCTCTAAAAAATAGGTAAAAACATAATCCCAATATTCTTTTACAAAATCAACACGGTGTAACGGAATATTCAATTTTTGACATACTGCTAATGCATCATTATAGTCCTGTTCTTGGGGACAGATATCATTTTGTAGAGTTGGATTACCTAAGATATCATTATTGAGACTACTATCCCAATTGCGCATAAATAATCCAATTACTTCATATCCTTGCTCTTTTAAGCGGATGGCAGCAACGCTACTGTCGACTCCCCCACTCATTCCAATGACTACTTTTTTCATAAATATCACCAATTTTCTATGACTATTATACCATGACAAGCATCAAAAAAACAGAGCTTAGTCTGTTATTTTACGACATGAAGTAATTGTTTTAAAAAGTAAGGTACTGCAAATGTCTCATAAAGCGATGTGATAAGTAGGGTTACTACTACTATTACAAGGACACTTAAATAGGGATTCATTAGTGATTTCAAATGAATTGTTTTTTTCTTTATGATGGAATTTAGTAGATAATAAGAAAATTTAATGGAATAAATTGTCAATAAGGTAAAGACAATCAAATTAATCAAATGATGAGGAAAAATATAGATAACTGCGTATAAAACACCTTTGAATTTGTATTTCAGAATGAAGGATGCAATCGAAAATCCAATCATAAAGGATTTTGTAAAATATAGAAATAAAACAATAGGAATTCCAATGATAGAAATACCAAGTATCCAAATTACAGATGAAAAACTAAGATGAGACACTAAAGTGTTTTTGATTGCATCTATATAATTTAATTTACCATTTTGTATATTATTGATAAAATTTTCAATGTAGGATTGTACTAGATTTTGATCCGTTTTGGAAATAATTGTGATAAAGATAGACCCAAAGATGAGTCCAATTAGTGAAATTCCACTTAAAAATAGTATGATTCTTTTATTTGTTTTTGTTTTTTCTTTTAGCTTGTCCATTACTTTGTTCATATTGCCACCTCTAATGAAGCATATGAAATGAAAATTAAAATATTCCAATTTTGAATATTTTATTGTATAATAGTTTTGTTGAGGTGAACAAGATGAAAAAGAAAGCAAAGAAGAAGGTAAATGTACAAAGAATTATCGCAATTATTTTATTGATTGCAATGATTGGAATGTATTTATCTTCTATACTAATATATATGTAAGGGGCGATATTATGTATCTAAGTGAGAAAACCAAAACCATTCAAAATGATTTTTTTCAAAGAAAATTAGGAATTACAACCGAGGAATTTCTAAATTTGAGTGCAGATAAACAACAGCAATTAATTCAAAAAAATAAATCTACAAATAAAGAATCTTCAGCGACTATTCCTGTAATGATTGGTTCTGGAGAACATGCTTGTTTCATAAATGTTGAAAAAGGTCAACATATTATGCTTGAGGATGGAACTATGATAGAAGCAGGTCTTACACCACAAGAATTTACAGCTAGGATTAATGATCGTATAGATAGAATGAATAAAAATAGCAAGGTTAAGAAAAAAGTTTAGGTAAAGCAACCTAAACTTTTATAAATGGGTTACATTCTCATGTAATGCCTGATTGATTCCGTTTCCTAATACATCACTTAAATTCTGCATGACGAAATCTACTTCTTTCGGCGTAACCATTAAATTATATCCAATTGGTGTTAATACTTCATTGATGAGTACTTTAGTCTCTTCCTCATTAAAATTTCCAAGAATTCCAAACAATTCTTTTTTTTCTTCTTCTTTGATGTTAATTTCTTGTTTTAAATAATTCACTTGTCCATATACCATTTTATGCATGGGATTATTAGCAAAATCTTTTTGAAAGGCATAAAATTTATGTAAAAACTGTAATGTATCACTCACAACAGTAACCGCATCCACTACTGTAGGAACGCCGATTGCAATTACAGGAATTCCTAAGATTTCCTTACTAATTTCTTTACGACTATTTCCAATTCCACTTCCTGGATGAATTCCTGTATTACTCATTTGAATAGTTTGATTAATACGAGTGATAGATTGACTCGCCAAAGCATCCACTACAATTACAAAATCGGGTTTTGCTACTGCAATTACACTTTGAATAAGATCACTTGTTTCAAATCCTGTTTCCCCCATTACCCCTGGAGCAATCGCACAAACAGGCCTGAATCCTTCTTCTGGTGTATCCAAGAGAAATAAGTGATTGGTTACTAAAATTTGATCAATGGTAAGAGGACCTAAGGCATCTGGCGTCGATTTTCGATTGCCAAGCCCGACTACTAAGCATTGTGCATCTTCTTTCAGATTTTCCTTTATCAGTAACTCCTTTAAATTCTTTGTAAATACTTGCTTTATTTCTAGTCTATTTTGATAATCACTAATATCTTTAAATTCAATTGTAATATATTCTCCTTCTTTTTTTTGAATCGATTTTGCTGATTTGGAATCTAGTGTTATTTTTGTTACTTTAATATTTTCTTGTTCGTAAGTAGTTTCTTCGATTCCTGTTCTATCTTCTACATTCTCAATTGCTTCTACTGCCAAATCCGTTCTAATCTGATATTTACTTAAATCGATTTCATGATTCATATTATCACCCTATTATATTTTTCCCAAAACGAAGTTTTTATTGCATTTTTTTCTAAAATTTGCTAGAATAGAATAGATTAGTGATGACATGGAGGTGAGATTATGCCAAATATGAAAAATGCCAAAAAAGCGGTAAAGACAATTGCTAAGAGAAAAGTAAACAATAATGATTATAAAGCAAGTATGAAAACTGCAATTAAGAATGTTGAAAAAGCAATTGCTTCTAAGGATAAAGCAAAAGCTGAAGAAGCATTACATGTAGCGATTAAAAAGATTGACAAGGCATGTGCAGCTGGTGTTGTTACTGCAAATTACGTAGCTCGTAATAAATCACGTTTAACCATTAAAGTGAATTCTATGGAATAATTTTACTTTCCATTTATACAAAAGTGATAGAAATATCATTTTTTTGTTTTGAAAAATTTATTTTATGATATAGTTATTATAGGTGGTCTTATGAAAAAATTAGTTACAACGATTCTATTGCTTGGAATGTTTTATTTACTTTATACATATCGTAATCCTATTATTCAGTATATAATGATTCATTTTGTGTATCAAGATTCTTTAAAGATACAAGAATCAAATACTTATATGCGACCACAAGATTGGTTATACGTTCAAAAAATTGATAATTTTTATCCAAATGATAAGCAAGATATTTTGAATTTATTTTATACTGCTTTGGATGGTGGTTGGAGTGAAGTTACTTTTTATTGTACCGAAAAATATCCCAGTTGTATGAATGATGTAACTGCAATGACAAAAAAAGAAAATTCAATCTTATCAAATATTAATAATTTTGTAGTTACATATAATGCCTATAATCGTATTTATGTGGATATGAATTCATTTGGACGTGTCAATATACGATTTGAACGTTTATATACAGAAGATGAAAAAAGAAAGATTGCAGAAAAAGTAAGTGAACTATATGATCAGTTATTATTGCCTTCAATGTCGGATCGAGAAAAAATAAAAACAGTACATGACTACATTATTAATCATACAGTATATGATCAAGAGCATGCAGATCAATTTAAAAACAATGAAGATATGACAATTTCTACTTCTAATACAGCATATGGTCCTCTATTTACAGGAAAGGCAGTTTGTGGTGGTTATACAGATGTGATGGCTTTATTCTTGGATAAAATGGGAATTCCAAATTATAAGATTTCAAGTGATACCCATATTTGGAATTTAGTTTATATTGATGGCGAGTGGAAACACTTGGATTTGACTTGGGATGATCCCGTTGTAAATAATGGTTCTATCAATACATTGCAACATACCTATTTCTTAATTTCTACGGAAAATCTAGAAAAGGAAGATAAAACAGAACATACTTTTGATAAAACGATTTATTTAGAGGCAAAATAAAAGTGAGAAAAAACTCACTTTTTTGTTACTGTACCTTTTTTTAATTTCCATTATTATTTTTGTGGTTCAATATAATTGTTTAAGTATTCCAATGCCTCATCAAATGTACTAACACCTACAATTTCAATTTCATAATCTGAGTCATTTTTGAGTTGTACTGCTTCTTCATAATTTTTACCATTTGGAACAAAGAAAAGATCTGCTTTAGATTTTTCTGCTCCTTTCAATTTATATTTCACACCCGCAATTTCACCTACTGTTCCATCAGCATCAATTGTACCTGTTCCTACGATTTTTTTACCTTTAGTGATATCCTCTTTTACAAGTTGATTATAGATTGCAAGTGTCATCATAAGACCTCCAGAAGGGCCTGATTCTGATGATTTAAAATGAAATTTAATCTGAGGTTCTGTTTCAATTTCATGCTTTTCTGTTATCATAAGGCCTACCATTTTTTTATCTTCGTAGGCAATTATTTTAGCAGACATTTCCATTTCATGCTGATTTCTGATCACTGTAAAAAAAATAGTATCTCCAATCTCATGTGTTTGAATGATTGGACTTAATTCTGATTTGCTAGAAATGGGAATTCCGTTTACTTTTATGATTTCATCGCCTACTTTTAAATTGGTGTCAGCAAGTGGATCAATATAAGTAACATAGAGCTTGGCATTCTTTATTTTTATCTCTTTCTTTGCCTTCTCAAAGGCAACGATTATCGCATTTTGATTGGCCTCTTCTAATTGTAAATGGTCTCTAAAATAGACATCTTTTGTATCCTCATTTTCCATAACCACTTCGCTTTTTTTAATGATATCCCAATCTTTTTTAAATTTAGAAATAATCAATGTTGGGATATTAGCTTTCAATTCTGACACATATGCCAAATGGAATGAGCCTTTTGCAGGATATCCATCTTTTACTTCAATACGAGAAGAAATATCAATTGTTCCTCCTGGGGTTTCTATATAGTAAGGAAATTCAAACGTAAGTACAATCAATAATACGAAAAATAAAATGAAACCTTTACTATTTTCTTTTACGATTTGTTTTGCCTTTTGAAAAACTTGTTTGATCATAATCTTATCCTTTCTTTTTTATTTTATGATTATCTTTATCATTATATCATATAATTTATCAAGAAATAAGGTGTCTGATTATGAAAAAAATAGGTACAAGTATTCTCATTTTACTCCTCCTACTTTTTATTGCTTTTGAGATATTAACGGAATCGAAAACCATTATGGAATCTGTTGTTTTCTCTTTTCAAATTTGGCAGAATAATATTTTTCCTTCTTTATTTCCTTTTTTTGTGTTATCCGAAATTCTAATTCATTATGGATTTGTAGAATTGTTATCAGAATTATTCAGACCACTTATGTCAAAATTATTTTGTATGAAGGGAGAAGCTTCTTTTGTTTTTTTTATGAGTCTAGTTTCAGGTTTTCCAAGCAATGCAAAATATACAAGAGAACTTTACTTAAAAGGCATGATTAATCAAGAAGAAGCATCTAAACTACTCACATTTACCCATTTTTCCAATCCTCTATTTATTTTAGGAACTGTTTCTATTTTATTTTTGAAAAACAAAGAAGTGGGACTTTTAATCTTACTTTGCCATTATGTTACAAATATTATCATTGGTCTTTTATTCCGAAATTACTATAAAAGTGAGCAAGAGAATAGTAAAGTATCTTTGAAACGAGCAATTTATGCGATGCATAAAAAAAGACTGCAAAATGAAAAAACTTTTGGACAAATGATTACTGCTGCTCTTACCAATAGTATACAAACATTATTATTGATACTTGGAACTGTTACAATGTTTTTAGTTCTTACAACAATTATTGATCATAACTTAAATTTGAATGCCTTATATCAAAGTACTTTAAACGGATTTATTGAAATGACACAGGGACTTAAGTATGTAAGTATGTTAGGAATTCCATTAAAAATTAAAAGTGTTTTGACTGTTATGATTTTGTCATTTGGTGGACTTAGTGTGCATATGCAAGTGATTAGTATTATCAGTGATACCAAAATAAAATACCTGCCTTTTTTGACTGCACGACTTTTGCATAGTGCGATTGCGGGTATTTTAGTCTTTTTGTTATTTGATTTTTGGACTTGTTTTATCTGAAAAAACTATACTGTTGATGTTGTTCTGCTGTAATATCTGTTGGTGCTGGAATGCGAGTTGGAATGGTTGTAAGAGAATTATTATATTGATATAAAATATGGATTCCATAATCTTTTTCTAGCAATTTATTGGTAATTGGAATATCAATTTTTAAAATAGAATTATTCGTAAAAATTGATGTCGTTAGATTACTTTCATATATAGATGTTTCTACTTGTCCAATTGTACTTCCTTCTGGGAGTTGCCATACATAATCATGATATTGAATACGATTATTTTCAATATCTAGGGATAAATTATAGCTATCATTTGTTCGGTAGTTAAGTGTGATACAAAATTTCCCACAACTAGTTATACTTTTTAATTTTAGATCTTGAAAATCTTCGTTGATTTTTTTTGTTAGAATTCCTTGTTTCATCAATAATGTTGTTTGAAAATCTCCTTTAATATAGATTTCCCTAAGTGATATGATAATCTCAAATAATAAAACAATTACAACTGCAATTAAGCTAAATGTGACTGTAATTTCTATTAAAGTAAATCCCTTTTTTTTCATTTAAATTCCCCCTTCTGTTGCATTGAGCGCTAAGGAAGCAATTGTTCCATCTAAGAATTCTACAATAGTCGTAGGGGTTTCTATATTAGAGGTGGATAAGCTTAATATATATTGATACATTTTCTCACTAAAGGGGTTATTGTTTGTCTCTTGTAACTGTTTTTTTAAATTTGTGAGATCTGCTTTGACTACAATTGCTTTTTTTACATTTGCCATCTGCATTAATGCATCACAGTAAGCTTGTGAAGAAATGGTAAAAGAACATGATTCGATTTCCATATATTCATGTGTTTCTAGATACCTTGTAATATTAGTATTATCTGTTCCCAATAAATAAGAATTGATGTTTTTCACATAGAAAATACTTGGAATGGTATCTCTTTCGAAACTAACATCATAATTTTTTTTGATATTAGAAAATTGAACAAATAAATATATGAGTATTCCAATTACAAATGTTGAAACCAGTAATGTTTCTATTAAGGTAAATCCCTTTCTATTTTTTTTCATAAGTTAACTCCTTTTTATTGTATTTATAACAAATCTATTATATAATAGTTTCAGGATAAATACTAGTCCTAATCGAATAAAAAGGAATATAAAGGGGAAGTGAATCATGTTAAAAAAATTTGATTTTGAGAAAACACCAGTTGTAGAAATTGTCAATGATATTTTAGTAGATGCTAGCAAAAGAGGTGCGAGTGATATCCACTTCGATCCACTTGAAAAATATATGAAAGTTCGTATTCGTATTGATGGTGCTTTAATTGATTATGCTGAGGTTCCAAATAGTATTAAGAAAAATTTAATCACACGTATTAAAATTATTTCTGGTATGAATATTACAGAATCTAGATTACCACAGGATGGAGCGATTAAAGCTACTTTAAAAGATGTAAACTTAGATTTGCGTGTTTCTTGCTTACCTATTTTAACAGGTGGAGGGAATGCAAACGAAAAAATTGTAGTACGTATTTTGGATTATAGTATGAGTTCAAGTGGACTGGAAACATTAGGTTTCAGTGAAAAAAATTATGAGAAGGTATTAAAAATGATTTCAATGCCCAATGGAATTATATTAGTAACAGGAGCTACTGGTTCTGGTAAATCTACGACTGTATACTCTATCCTTCAGAGACTCAATCGTGAGGATACCAATATTATTACGGTAGAAGACCCAGTCGAAATGAATATTGAAGGTGTCAATCAGGTCCAAACAAATAGTGAAATTGGTCTTACTTTCGCAACCGCATTACGTTCTATTTTACGTCAAGATCCAAATGTCATCATGATTGGAGAAATTCGTGATACAGAAACAGCTCGTATTGCGGTACGTGCTTCTATTACAGGTCATATTGTATTATCGACTATTCATACAAATAGCTCTTTAAACACCATTGAACGTTTAATTGATATGGAAGTAGAACGTTACTTACTTGCAAGTGCTTTAACAGGTATTATTTCTCAAAAATTAGCCCGCCGTTTATGTCCACATTGTCGTACAAAAAAGAAAACCAATCAATATGAAAGAGATTTGTTTAAAAAGGTACTCCATCGTGATATTGATGAGATTTATACAACTGAGGGTTGTGAAGAATGTGGAAATGGTTATAAGGGTCGTATTGCAATTCAAGAAGTACTTTTAGTCAACCAAGAGATTAAAGATGCAATTAGTAGTAATCTACCGAAGGAAAAACTAAGAGAATTGGTATACCGTGCAGATGTAACTACTTTATTAGAAGATGGACTTGAAAAAGTTGCAGAAGGACTTACCACTTTTGAAGAAGTGTTAAAATTAATTGAATTAGAAAATGATGATCGTAAAGATAGTGGTTCTTATGATTTGAAATCTGCTTTAGACTATACTTCTATTGCACAAGAAAAATCACAAACAAGTTCAGAAACTCATTCATCATATGTTTCAGATGTTGTGCAAGAAAAGTCACAATCAAAACCTGCAGCTTATCAATCTTATGTTGCAGATTATGAGGAAGAATCTGCACCTAAAAAATCTATTTTAGAAACGACAGAGATTGAAAAGGATGATGATATCAGTAATAGCTCACTTGAGGAATTTCTAAGAAAAGTAAAAGAAGAAGAAATTTCAAAAGAAAATAAAAATGTTGATTTAAAAGAAGATTCTATAGGAAAATCTAATTCTACTTTTGATTTTGAACCAAAAGTAGAAAATAAAGATCCGCAAAAAAAAGAAGACAATTATTCTTTCTCATTAGACGACGATGAAGATTTAATGAATATGGAATTTTAAAAGGTTGCACAAAACAACCTTTTTTAGATACTCAAAATAAATAATTCCAATCCAATATTTTTATCAATTTTACCGCTTTTAATTTGATAATCTAGTGTTGCCAATTGCTTTAGATATTTCAATAATGTATCTTCTTTAAAATTATGACTTTTCTCTAAGGCAAGTTTAATTCGGTAAGGATGGACTTCTAAAGAAGATGCAATATCCTTTTCAGAATATCCTTTTCTACTTAATTGTTTTGATTGGTACATCATTCGAAATTGATTCGCAAGCATTATGATAATTTTAATCGGTTCTTCTCCCAATTGAATCATTTCTGTATAACTTTCTAATGCTTTTTCCTTGTTCTTAGTTACAATATTATCTATAAGTGAAAAAAGATCAATATCTACTGTTTTACAAGTTACATCGATAATATCTTGTCTTGTAATTTGTAAATCGTTATTTTTATATGTTTTTAATTTCTTAATTTCTTGTTCTAAAATGGATAGATTGTTTCCAACACGAGCTATCAAAAGGTTTACATCAGATATCTGAATTTGATAAGGTTTTAGCATTGTAATAACATATGTTTTTTGGTCTGTTAGTGGTGCAAATTCTTTAATAACTCCCCTCTTTTTAATTTCATTTATAATTTTTTTTCGTTTATCGATAGATTCTTTATTTATAATGAAAAATAATAATGTATTTTCATTTATATTTTGTAAGTATGTATTTAGAATTTCTATATTTTGCTCTGGTAATTTCTTGTTTGTAGTTCCTGTAAATATATAGCAATTTTCTACTATAATCGCTTTTTTATCGCTAAATAATGAGACGGTAGATGCATCTTCTATAATTTCTTTTAATTCACTATTTTCTAAATCATATGTATTTTGATTTATTAGATCTATTTTTTCATTTGCAAGAATTGATTGTATTTCTTTCTTGATTAAATAATATTCTAACCCATAAAATAAATAGATCATATCCATCACCTACTCACATTATAACAAATTTCATAATAGAAAAAAAGCAATATCATGCTTTTTCTAGTTCAAAATAAAATGTCGTTCCTTTTCCTTTTATAGAATTAACTCCATAAGACATTTTGTGTTGTTCCATAATACTTTTTACAATTGATAAGCCAATTCCAGTACTATTTGATTCTCTGTTATAATTTTTATCAATTTTATAATAGCGGTCCCATATATAATTCAATTTTTCTTTTGAAATACCTTTTCCATGATCCATTATTTCTACTAAAATTGTAGTTTCTTTTTCTACTACATTTATGAGAATTTGTTTATCTTTACCAATATGTGTAATGGCATTACTAATCAAATTATAAAGAACTTGTTCTATTCTTTTTTTATCTGCTTTCACAAAGATTTCTTTGTTATTGGTATAGATCAGTTGATAGTCTTGCAGATAAGAAAATCTTTGAAGGGTTGATTGAATAAATATGTGTAAGTCAAATGTTTCCATATGGAGATTTTCAACTCCTGCTTGCATCTTAGATAATTCTAAAATATCATTTACGAGTAAATTCAAACGATCTGTTTCTTCCATAATTGTATTTAAATGACTGTTTCTCTTTTCTTCGTCTTGATAACTGAAATCTTTTATCATTTCTGCATATGCTTTTATCATAGTCAAAGGTGTTTTTAAATCATGGGAGACATTCGCCATTAAATCTCTTCTAAGCTCTTCTGTTTTGGATAGTTCGATTCGCATGTGATTCAATGTTTCTGCCAGCTGATTCATTTCTTCTATATCACTAACTGTATCAAATGAGACACTAAAATTTCTTTGTGTTAATTGTTTTGCTGCTTCATTTAAACCAATGATAGGTCTTGAGATACGTTTGGAAATAAAATAACCAATTAATAAGGATAACGCAAGTACTAAAACAGTAACATAAACAAGTTGATTTGCTAATATATTGGTTGCCCAACCTAATGGTTCTAAAGAAACATTAATAAAGATAAAAGTATCTAAATCTAATTTTAAAGCTTGTACTAAAGTTTTATTTTGGAAACGTTGATTGACTATTTTATAGCTTTTGCTATTTTCACCACTTGAAATAAAATCTTTTTGATAAGCATAAGTGATACTAGAAGAATCTAAACAACCTCTACTATAACTGTTACTAGAATAAAATGGATTTCCGCTTTTTACGACTTCAATGCAAACACCTTTATCAAATGTAATATGATCCATGATTTCTTCAAAATTTACTGATTTATAATTTTTTTGAATTTGAGTTGCGATTTGTTTCATATCTTTTACTTTCGCATGTTCATAATAAGTATCTAAAAAAATGACCTGAAATAACCATAAAAAAGTTAGTATTGTAAGTGAAAATAGGATCAAATAGGACCAAATTTTATGTGTGAGATTATGATTCTTTTTCAATTTCAAATTTATAACCTACCGATCTTACTGTTGTAATTAGATCTCTATATTTTCCTAAGTTTCCACGCAACATTTTAATATGGGTATCAATTGTTCTATCATCTCCAAAAAAATCATATCCCCACAAAGTGCTTAAAAGTTGTTCTCTTGAAAGTGCAATATTGATATTTTTTGTAAAAAAGGTTAGTAATTCATACTCTTTTGGAGTAAGTTTAATCTCTTTTCCATCAATTTGAACTGTGTGACCCTTATAATCAATTATCAAATCTTTATAACAAAATGTATCTGTTTCATTTTGATAACGCTTGGTAATGGCTTTGATACGAGCTATCAGTTCTTTTGGACTGAAAGGTTTGGTTAAATAGTCGTCAATTCCCAAATCAAATCCAACTAATTTATCATATTCTTCACTACGAGCAGATAACATAATGGTGGGAATGTTTTTTATTTTTTTGATTTCTGTATAAGCCGAGAATCCATCTAATATAGGCATCATGATATCTAATATAATTGCATCTATTACCTTATTTTTTACGATTTCGATTGCTTCTTCTCCATTAGAGCTTTCTTCTACAAGGTAACCTTCATTCAGACAATACTCTTTTACAACTTCTCTTATTTTTGGTTCATCATCTACAATTAAAACAGTCATCGAATCACTCTCCCTGTATAATATTATACTAAAATATTTGTAGTTTTTGTGAAAATTTAAAAGAAAAAGATATCTCTGGTTAAAATATCTTTTGTGTTTCTTATCATATTTTTACCTTAGATTTTTCTTTTTGAGATGCGAAATCCATAGCAATTTGAATCATCTCTTCACTTGTAATCCATCTTCTTTTTTCTAATTGATCCAATATTAAAGTATCGATGTAGTCCAAAATATAAGTATATCGAGGGTCACAAAGTTTAGTTTTTTGCTTTCCGTTTTGTTCTGTTTGTCCTATATAATAAGAAATATATGGATTGCGGTCAGTATATTTCTTATATGCGATTTGAATGTAGTGTTCGTTTGGTGTTTCTAAATAAGCGTTACGTCTTGTATATTCTCTTTCGTCCAAATTTGAAAAAGGAAATTGTCTCCATATTTCTATTAAGGCATCATTCTTTTTCTTATGTTCTACTAGATAGAAAATATGGTAAAGAGCTGGCTGTTCAGTATGTCTTTCTTGATCATACAATAAAGCATTAATGGGCACCACTTCATACAATTTTGTTTCCATTAAACTAACAAAATAGGCAATTGCCTTGATGCTGGCATTTAAATTAAGCGTTAGTAGAGTTTCTAATTTGTTTCGTTTGTCCTTTTCTTCCTCTATTTGTAATAAACAAGCTTTTTTTCAGCATCTCCTAAGCTATCTAATTGTTGTTTCAATTCTTCTATCCTACTTGCTATTTGCCTTTGTAATTGCAAATATTCTTTCTGATATAAAGGTATTCTTTCCATAATAATCCTCCCTTTTTATGAATGATTGCTATTATAACAGCTTTTTTCAATTTGTCAAATTTATGAAAAAAGGTAGTTTTTCACTACCCTATTTTTTCGCCTGCGTAAGTGCTTGATTTACTGCTTTAATATAAGTATCGGCAGTAATTGTTACACCACTAATTACATCTAAACTTAATTTGGTTTGGTCTTCATCTGTCCATTTGATCCAGTCTAAATTTTGTTCTGCAATTACTTTTTTCTCAATTTGTTCTACTTGTTCATACCATTCTGCTCCACCTGAAATGATACCAATATTGGCGGATGTTTGTTTCATCGCATAATCATCATGCAATGCTTTTTTGGTAGTAATTGTTCCATCTTCTGTCTGATAGGTAGAATCAATAAAACAACTTTCGATATTTCCATATTTTCCAACATAGATAGTTGCTGTTGTAACATACTCTTTTCCATAAGAAATATATGGCACAATACCAGTATAAGTTCCTGTTTTATAAATCCCCTCTTTCTCTACTTTTTCGCAACCACAAAATGCTAAAAGTGAAAGTATAATAATAGTTGTTAAGAATAATTTTTTCATACAGTAACACTTCCTATTCTTTTTATATTATACCCAATTCCTGCTTAATTTACAATCTCCTTTGTATATATTGTATACTTTGTTTTGCTAAATATCCTGTAAGCAATCCAGTGATAAGTGAAAATAAAACCATAAATGGTAAATAATAAATTAAGTTTGGTATTTTTAAAATTAATATTGCAGTAATCATTTGGCCAACACTATGGAAAATAGATCCTATAATACTCACTCCAATAATTGATAATTTTGTTTTGTAAAGTAACGCCATAATACCTATACTAAAAAGAGAACCTGTTAAGCTAAAGAAGAAAGCGATACTAAAAACACCCGATCTTAACATACCCATTAATAAAACTCTTAAAATAGAGATTAAAAACGCATCTTTTCTTCCATATAGAAACATCACAATTACAATTATGATATTGGCAATTCCTAATTTCATTCCAGGAAGAATTCCACTTAAAATAGGAAAAAAACTTTCTATGATACTTAATAAAATAGAAAGGGCAAGAAACATTGATAATCTAGTTTGTTTTTTATATTCCATATTCCTCACCTTACTACCGCATCTATTATATCTTTCGCTTCAATTTGAATTACAATTTTATTGGGTAAACAGACAATCATCTCTGTATTTTTACTAATATATCCTTGTTTGGAACAAATATGAAGTGGACTTTCTTCTTGTTTCACCCTAATCTTACCTTTATTTACTTCTATTACAACTGGGCCATTTTCTCCTTCAACAATATATTCTCTTTGTTCATTTTGTGTTAAATCAATTCTTTGCATTACTTCATTTTGATAATAAATAACTGCAGTTTTGGCTTCTTGTTTTTGTATCATCGAAAAAATAGCTAGAAATACGATTGTAATACCAAGAATGCTAGCAATTAATTTTAAATCACTTTTGTTCATACTGATTCATTCCTGACGATGTGATGATTTGATTTTCATTGTTATGCCAAATTGCTTCTGCATTTTCATTTTCTATAAACATTTGTCCTTCTTCTATTGGCATTAAAAACAAAACCGTTGATAAGATATCACCTAAGCGACTATCGTCTGCGATTACAGTAACACTTTTCATATGATTGGCGGGCATTAAGGTATCTGGGTCAATGATATGATGATATTTTTGACCATTGTATTCATAATATCGCTCATATCCACCACTTGTTACAACACTTATATTTTTTCCATATACAATTTTACAAATTTCTCCTTGTTTACTATTTGGATCCTCTATTCCAATGGAAAATTTATTTTTGTTTTGCGGAATTCCAACTTTGACATTACCTCCTGCATTAATTAAATAGTTATAAATTCCAATGGACTCTAAATATTCACCAACCATCTCAGTAGCATATCCTTTTGCAATCGCACCTAAATCAATATTGACATGGTTATTTTTGATTTGATTATTATCCAAAAGAATAATATCTTCTATATTAGATCTATCATTTTGTTCTAGTTCCTCGATTGTTGGAATTCCATTTTGATTGTCCCGATACTGTTTCCATACATCTAAAACATCACCCATACTAATATCTAATTTTCCATTACTCTTATCATACCATTTTTTTCCATAAGAAATCATATCATAGAGCCTTTGATCTAAGGTAATTGTATCTACTTCTAATGTATTATTATGGATGGTATATAAATTTACAATATCATCATAAGATTGATAACGGTCTGCAAGTTTATGATATTCTTGGTATATTGTTTCAATTTCTTGAAATGCTCGTTCTGCTTTTTTTGAATCTGTTTCATATAATTTTACATAGATATAAGTATCCATATAAAAGAAATTTCTCGTATATTCTTTTCCTTCATTTTTTAAAGTAATATGCCATATTAATAACCCTATGATTAAAAGAGGTATCAATATCCATATGATTTTGTTTATTTTTTCTTGCATTTCGCTACCTACTTTCTATATAAGATTGTATCAAAATGTAAGAATAAAGTCTAGGTAGATATGGACTTAAACGAAAAAAAGAAAAGAGCTCTACTTTTCTTCTAAAACTTGATGGTATAAATCCGCTAATTGTTTTCCAGCCTGTTTAATTTCTCTTGATTCTACCATTTTGTATCCTTCTTCTACAAGTGAAGGTAGTTTTCCTTCTAAGATTGCCACTGTTTTTTGCTCATATTCATCAATGTTTGTCGCTTTATAGACGTGTTTTCCCTCTTCTAAAAAATCAAAGATAGGAATATTAGATACCAGTGTTGGTATTTTTTCGGTCAATGCTTCTAGAATTGGAATTCCTTCTGTTTCCTCTAATGTTGGAAAAATGTATAAATCCGCACCACTATAGGCTCCTCTTAATACACTCGGTTCTACATAACCCGCAAATACAAGATTATCTAATTTTGTACGAACTGCTTTTTTTACTCTTTTGGGTGCAAAAGTGAGTGGCATATAGCCAAACCAAATGAATTTATATTGCGGAAGTCGTTTGGCAAGTTCTACAAATGTTAGAATTCCTTTTCGCTCCATATATAACCCAACACCCATAATCACTTTATCAGTTTTTTTATATCCAAAATCTTGTCTAAATTTTTTACCATTTTCTTCATTTCGTTCAAAAAATGACATATCAATTCCATTCGATATCGCAGTAATCGGACAATTTAAATGATAAGTTTCTAAAATTTTTTTACTATATTCTGTAGGGGTTATAATATGATCTCCTAATCTATAACATTTACAAATCCATTTTTTAAATAAAGGTGCGATTTGATTAGAAAAAATAAAGGAGTTTCTAAAATCTTCTTCTGTAGAATGAGCATGATAGATTACTTTTTTTCCTTGTTTTCTTGCCTTTTTTGCCATATAGTAAGATTTGGGACCATAAAAATTAATATGAATAATGTCATAATCCCTACATTTTGGATCCGTTGAATATTCAATATGATTATCTTCTAATGCTTTCATTTGATGCTGAATGGCTTTTCCTAATCCAGATTTTCCATTGAGGCTTGCAAATTCTGTATATAGTAGTACTTTCATATTTTTCACCTAAATTGATTGTACCATACTTTCTAATAAATTACCATACTGACTAAAATGACATCTTCGCCAATCTTTTCAATCTGTTTCCATTTTACTTCCATTTCATCTTTATTACTAAAAATATTGGTGATAAATTTAGATTTTTGTACAATTAGAGATTCCATATTGCCTTCTTTATCGATGATTACATCAATAATATTGCCAATTTTTTTCCCATCATCAATGTTGACGATGTCCTTGTTTTGTAGATCTGATAATCGCATATATATATCACCAATTCATTATATGAAAAAAGCAGAATTTTTATCCTGCTTTTATCTTATTCATATAATAATGAATTTTACTAGCCCAAGTTGTACTTGCTGCATATTTTACTCCAATTTGTTCTGGAGTCACAAGTCCTTTGGCTATATAGTTATTGTATAAATTATTTAAAAATGCATCAATTCCTTGATCTAAGGTATCAAATGCACGGTAAGATCCGCCATTACAACCAGGTTTTCCCTTCATACCACCTACATTATTACAAGCCTCTACAAGCTTACTGCAAGTTCCATTGCATCCTGTTTCATGTAGGACAATTGCAACAGCCATGTAAGGGTCTAACCCAAGTTCTAAACATCTCGTGGCAAATTTTTCTCCTGTTCCTGCTACTTTTCCTTTTAATGAGCGATTCAGTTTGGCAATCAATTCATCCATTGTAAGATCATCAAAAACAATCTTATTTTCAGCTTCTTTTTGCAAATATTCTAATACAACAGTACTTTTAAATGGTGCATATGCAACATCTGTATTATTGTTTTCAAATAATTTACGATTGTTCGAATCAATGGTATTTTTTAATGTAATACCACCCATAACTAGTAGTAAAATACTTAGAAAAGAACCTATTATTTTAAATAATTTATTCTGTTCTATTTTCACAAATTTCACCTCAATGTAATTTAAGAGAACAACTTCATTTTATCGTATATTTCTTGCTTTGTCAAATTGGTGTTAAATGAAAAGGATAGTCGATACTATCCATAATCTATTCTATGTATGTATAAAATATTTTATGAATTTGAATAAAACAAACTATATTTGTACAAGATAGATGCAGAAAGGAGATTTATATGGCACGTCATAAAGTAGAAATTTGTGGCGTGAATACTGCGAATATTAAAGTATTAACGACTGAAGAAATGAATGCATTGTTTCGGCAGTTTCAAAATGGAGATCTGACTACTAAGGATGAACTCATTAATGGCAATTTAAAATTAGTACTCTCTATTTTGAAAAAATACAACAATCGAACGGATAATATGGATGATTTATTTCAAGTTGGTGTAATTGGTTTAATTAAAGCAATTGATAATTTTGATTTGGAAAAGGAAGTGAAGTTCTCTACGTACGCAGTTCCTATGATTTTAGGAGAAGTAAGACGTTATTTGAGGGATAGTGGAAGTATCAGAGTTGCAAGAAGTATAAAAGATATCGCATATCATGCAATGAAAGTGAAAGAAGAACTTACGAATGCCAACGGAAAAGAGCCAAGTGTTGCTGAAATTGCAGAAAAATTAAATTTAACGGAATATGAAGTAAGCAATGCGATTGATTCTATGCGAGATACTATCAGTATGTTTGAGCCAATTTACAATGATGGCGGTGATACGATTTATCTAGCAGATCAATTAGAAGATAAAAAGGATTCTCATTATTCACTAGATATGAAAATTGCTTTAAGGGATGCAATGCAACATTTAAAAGAAAAAGAACGTCATATTTTATATGAACGTTATATTATTGGAAAAACACAATTGGAACTCGCAGAGGAAATCGGAATCTCTCAAGCTCAAATTTCAAGATTAGAAAAAAGTGGTTTGGATAATATTAAGAAAAAGATTTTATAAATTGTTTGGATCTATTTGCTTCTCTTTGATTCATGTGAAAGTTGTAACATATATAAGTTAATTCTTTCTTTAGTAACCAATTTGTTTGTGATTCAGTCTGTATTTGCTTGTTTTTTGTATAATAAACAACAGGTTCAGATTCATGTTCTACGTATCGTATTACACCTAAATAAAGGGATGAATAGCCTCCATTTATTCCAAATATAGATTCCTCATGATTGTCATTGACCCAATTTTTATAATGCGACGCAATTTTCTTATTTTGCGATAATATATGATGCATATAAAGTTCAATTATTACGTCATGCTTTTTGGCTTCATTCTGAGATAAACTAGTTGCATCTGCTAATAAAATACTTGCATAATTTTTATTTTCTTGATTCAACATAACACTCGTATCATCAGAACGTGGGTAAGTAATCACATTAGTATCTTTATGGGTTCTATTGGTTTGACTGGAATAATAAGAAAGAGTTCCATCCGAATTTCCATAGATACTACTCTTTGGATTCATAAGAAAAGAATCTAATCTCCCTTGTTTTTGTAATAATACATAATCAAAATAGGGTTTAAAATAGGTATACTTACTTTCAAATGCGTTAAAATCAAAATCTACTATTCCTTTATCTTTCTCATAAATTTCTTTTACAACATTTTGAAGTTCATAATACGGTATTTGAATTTGCTTTCTTGTTTTTTGCTCATTATACGATAATATTGCGTTCATAATCAAATATCCCCTTTTTTTGACATATTGTAACATACATTCTCAAGAAAGGAAATAAAAATGATCTATTTATTTATATTTTTCGCAAAAGTAGTTGAGATTTCTTTGGGGACACTTCGTATGATTGTAGTTGCCAATGGTAAAAAATGGTTGGGAGCCTTTTTGCAGTTAGCACATGCCCTTGTTTGGGTATTTTCAACAGGAGTTGTTTTAGTAGATATTAATCAAGATTGGATCAAAGCCGTTGCTTTTGCTGTTGGATCTTTTGTTGGTTCTTATGTAGGTTGTTTTATTGAAGAGAAGCTTGCAATGGGTTCTAATATGATTACTTGTATTACAGATACAGGTAATGACAAAATGTTAGCTGATTTGAGAAACTCTGGATATGCAGTTACTGTAATGCAAGGTTGTGGTATGGAAAATGATAAGGAAATTTATATGATTATGACGTCAAGAAAAAAACGACATAACGCCGTTTTGATTTTAAAAAAACATGATCAAGATTGTATGATTATTTCTGAGAATGTGGTCCCAGTAAATGGTGGATATTCCTTTTAGTTTTTCCATAAATATGCTTTGTCAGTAATAATATATGTACTAGAATCCACTTCTTTTAAATCTTTTTGATGAACTCCCCAAAGGAAAATTTCTTTGGATTCTTTTTGATGAATGTCTTTTGTTACCAAAAAGTCAAAAGATGAGATATCTTTATTGTGGTTGATCATTTCTCCCATGATGAGCCCTACTTTATATTTAGGGTATTTTTTCTTAAACTGTTTTAAAAATTGATCATCAAAACTACTAATATAAAGATTGAGATTTGAATATTTTTGAATTGTTTGAAATAATAAATCTGATATAGAACTATCTTTAACTTCAATCATAATAATCTTCTTTGATTTTACTTCTTTTAAAAAGACATCTAAAGTACAGATTTTTTGATAATGTTTAGAATTGCCAAAATTATATTGTTCTAATTCTTTTAAAGTCATATATTTTACAATTCCACTGCCATCACTTGTCAAAGAAATTGTAGGATTGTGAATTATAACTAATTGATTATCTTTGGTTTTCCGTATATCCAATTCTACTCCCGCAATATATTCTGTTTCTAATGATGTAAGTAAGGCTTCTTTTGTATTTTCACAAAAGCCATGATTGTTATTTCCGCGATGTGCAATCCATTTTCTCATATTTTACCCCTATTACATCATATGAAAAAAAGATATTTTTATGTATCGATAAACTGTATTAAAATCTCATTGGATAAATACAATTGTTCTTCTGGTATTCGCAAATATCCATTATGAATTTGTAATTTCCCTTCCTTTTGTAGTTGTCTAATAGGAAAAATAGAATCCATCTCTTTTCCATATTTTTGTTTCAATTGAGTGAGATTAACTCCTTCTAATTTTCGTAAACCTAGTATCATTTCATTTTCCATCTTTGTTTTAAAGTCAATTTTTTCTTGATTGAAACAAAATTCTCCGTTGCAATATTTTGTAAGATTACGTGTATTGGTATAACGAATTTCGGGAATATATCCACTTGCTCCTAATCCAAAACCATAGTAAAATGCATTATCCCAATAAGCTAAGTTATGTTTCGATTCATAACTAGGTTGTGCAAAGTTACTAATTTCATAGTGTTTATATCCATTCTTTTTTAATATTTCACATATTTTTTCGTACATACTAAAATCAAGCTCTTCTTCTATTGTTTTTATATGATTCAAATAAAAAGGAGTATTTGGTTCAATCATTAATGAGTAGGTTGAAATATGTGGGATATCAAGTTTTAGAAAATTACATAAGTCAGATACTACTTCTTCAATTGTTTCGTTTGGTAAAGCATAAATAAAATCAATATTGATATTTTGAAATCCATATTTTTTTAGTAAAAGAATTGCCTCTACTACCTGTTCTTTTGTATGATGACGATTCATAATTTTTAAATGATGTTTATGAAATGTTTCAACACCAATACTAATTCGATTGACACCATATTGTTTCATATATTTTATCTTTTTCTCTGTTAAAGATTCTACATTACATTCTATGGTATATTCGTATTCTTTTTGTTTTTTTAAAGTGCTTATTATTTCTAATAAGTATTTGAATTCATCTAAATCCAATGCCGTTGGAGTCCCTCCACCAATATAGATTGTTTTTAAAAGTTCATTTTGATAGTTTAATTGTATTTCCTTTTTTAAAGCATCTAAATAGTTGAAAATCCATTTTTTCTGATACAATACTTTAGCAAAGTCACAATAATTACAAATATGGCTACAAAAAGGAATATGAATATAAGCGGATTCAATCATTTTTTCTTTCCTTCTTTCCTTCTTTTTCTTTTATGCGTGCATCAATTTCATTTACGATTCGATATTGTTCTTTTAACGGATATTGGTTTAGTTCTTGAAAACTAATATATCTTCCTACTTTTTTCATCATGAGTGCAATCACACGAAGTTGCATATAAGTTTCTTTTTGATAGTCTCTTTTTTCCTTATTATTTTCCATATTTCTCCTTTGCTTATTATATCAAAAAAAGTTTCAATTTTGAAACCTTTTAGTCTGTTACTTCAGATACTTGATATTTTTTTACAAATTGACCTTTTTCATCTCTTGATAATTTTTGAAAATTTTCTAATCTTTTGCAATTTTCAGATATTTTTCTTTTTGTTCTGATATATTCTACTACTTCACTATCTAATAATTGTATTATTAATGAGTGATATAAATATTTGTGTACTGTATTAGGACTTTTTATATTATATAATTGCTCTAATTTTTTTGTATCATAATTTTCTTGTTGAATATAATCACAAGTAAACAGGATAGAACGGATTAAACGTTCTGTATAAGACTTTTGTTTTCCTGTGATAGCAACAAGACGGTTTTCCCCAATTAGCGTAATTAAATCATCATATATTTGATTGTTATCATTATCTATTTGATATTTGCTCAATAATTTTGAAAAGTAAGTGATTCTTTTTATATTATCGTTAATGTGTTTTAGTCTTTTTTCTTCTATTTCACAAATAGATCTCCATTCATTTTGATTTACAGGAAAATTTTGTTGCAATTCTTCTTGTTCTATACCTAACAATGGACCTACATCACGGAAAAGGACAAAATGATTTTTATAATATTCATACGCTTTGCTATCAAAATTATTCATGAGTTGGTTTTTTTCTAATTCTTCTATTTTATCGGAAATTATTGAGAAAATGTGCGTATTTAGTTTTTGATCAATTAAATTTCCATTTCTAAGATTTATTTTATGTTGTAGTTCTATATCTAAGATAGTAAGATTTGGATTATTCAAATAATCTGCGTAAAACTTCATATAATATTCGATTTTTGCAACTTCTGGATGTGTATAGATTCTTTTATGATTAATCATATTTAAAATAAATATCTTTGTTATTATAGTCGAAAAATTTCTTCTTTTTGAAAGTTGATTTAATCTACATCGCATTGTTTCTGGATTTATTTTTAAGGCATCACAACAAGCTATAGTATCCGCCATATCTCCTGTTAATCTCATTTTTATATAATTTAATGTTGTTATATTTTTACTATGTAATTCTGGTGATTCTTCTTTTAATCTTTCAATCGTACTATCAACAAATGTTTTCTCTGCCTCTGTTAGTGCGAATAATTTATATAAATGTTTCTTATTTTCATTCAATTTAAGAGGCTGTTTTGGTTTGTTATTTGGCTTTTCCCGTTTCTTATTGATTACAAATAAACTTCTAATTCGCCTCTCTGTTAATTCAGAATCAAGAATAGCATCAAATAAATAAATAATCTCAGCTTCCTCTATACCAAATTGTTTGCCTAACTCACTAAATGTGATTTTATGTTCTATAAAGTAAAAATATAAATGAAATTCTTTCTTCTGCTTTAATATTTTTGTATTTTGTCTGTCAAGTTTATCAAAAGAATATTGTGAAATGCCCTTTACTAAGTATTCGTTTTGCAATAATTCAACAACTGCATCTACTGTTGTCTTTTGAATACGCGCTACATCTCCGAATGTTAGCGTACCATCTTTTAATAATCTATATATTTCTAATGACTTTTTGTTCTTTTGCCTACGTTTATTCTCCTCTTTTATTTTGGCAACTATAATCGGATTTAAAGTATATACATAGTTCCAAAACAATCTTTCATCTATTTCATATTCTTTTAATAATTCATCAATTGTTTTATTTTCTCTTTTACACTCCTTTGAAAAAAATTCATTGATTATTTCTTTCATACCAAACACCCCTTTTTTTTACAATACATACTAATATAATAAAAAGAAACACAAATGTCAACTATTTATGTTCTATCTCATGAAATTTATATAACTTTCCTATTCTTCTTCATTCATACTGAGTACCGATAAGAAGGCTTCTTGGGGTATTTCAACACTTCCCACCATCTTCATCCGTTTTTTTCCTTCCTTTTGTTTTTCTAATAATTTCCTTTTTCTGGTAACATCCCCACCATAACATTTGGCAAGCACATTTTTCCGAACGGCTTTAATGGTTTCTCTTGCAATCACTTTACTGCCAATAGATGCTTGTATCGGTACTTCAAATTGTTGTCTTGGAATTAATTTTTTTAGATTTTCTACAATCTGTTTTCCTCTTGAATAGGCAAAATCTTTATGTACGATAATACTCAAAGCATCCACACTTTCTCCATTTAACAAAATATCCATTTTGACCAATTGACTACTTTTATAACCAATTAAATCATAATCAAATGAAGCATATCCTTTGGTAGAAGATTTCAATTTATCAAAAAAATCATAGACTATTTCTGAAAGTGGTATTTCATAATGAATATTGACTCTTGTTTTATCTAAATATTCCATAGAAATATAGGTTCCTCTTTTATTTTGACAAAGTTCCATAATAGGACCGATATATTCACTTGGAACAAATATATTTGTACGAATATATGGCTCTTTGATATCTAAAATTCTTCCTTTGTCTGGCAATTTGACAGGACTATCAATCATTATATGCGTGTGATCGGTTAATTCAACATCATAGACAACAGATGGACTTGTTGCAATTAAGTCAATATTAAATTCTCGTTCAATGCGTTCTTCAATGATTTCCATGTGCAGTAATCCTAGAAAACCACAACGGAATCCAAAACCGAGAGCTTTAGACGTTTCTGGACTAAATTCTAAAGAGGCATCATTTAATTTTAATTTTTCCAAAGCTTCCCTTAAATCTGGAAACTTACTGGATTCAATTGGATAAATTCCACAAAAGACCATTGGCTTCATGGGTTGATAACCAGGTAAAGATGTCGTATTGGGATGAGAGGTTAATGTAATCGTATCTCCAACTTTTACATCTTCAATACTCTTGATACTGGCACATAAATATCCTACTTCTCCTGTTACCAATTCCTTTTTCTTTTCTTCTTTTGGTGTATGCACACCTAGCTCAACTACTTCATAAGTAGCCCCTGTTGCATTCATGCGTATTTGATTTCCAACTTTCACTTTTCCATTGACAATACGAATAAGTGAAATGATTCCTCTATAAGCATCAAAATAACTATCAAAAATGAGAGCTTGTAATGGTTGTTCTATTTTACCTTTGGGAGCTGGTACTTTTTCAATTACCCTTTCTATTAATTCTTGAATTCCAATGCCGTTTTTCGCACTTGTAAGAAGAATTTCATCTTCTTTAAAACCTAATGTATCCATAAGCTCTTGTTTCACTTTTTCAGGATCTGCATTTGGTAAATCAATTTTATTAATAACGGGTATAATGGTTAAATTATTTTCTAAAGCTAGATAAAGGTTTGCTAATGTTTGAGCTTCAATTCCTTGAGCAGCATCTACAACTAATATAGCGCCTTCACATGCGGCTAAACTGCGACTTACTTCATAGGAAAAATCAACATGCCCTGGCGTATCAATTAAATGAAGAATATAATCTTCATCCTGATAATGATATTTTAAAGAAACAGCATTTAATTTAATGGTAATACCTCTTTCTCTTTCAATATCCATATTGTCTAATAACTGATCTTGTTTTTCCCTTTCCGTAATCGCATCAGTTAGTTCTAGAATACGATCTGCAAGTGTACTTTTTCCATGATCAATATGAGCAATTATAGAAAAATTTCGGATGTTTTCTTGTTTCATGTGTATCACCTATGTCTATTATACATGAAAAAAAGATATTTTTGTATCTTTTTCCAATGTTATTGTTTGCTTTATTGTCAATCATCAATTTATTAAGACTTAAATTATTCTTCCACAATTTGACTTAGAAAGTTAAAAGCAGCTCCTAAACCATCTTGCGCCCATTTACCAATTCCTTCTGATAATTTTAGTCCAGCATCAGACATTTTGGTCTGATAATTGATCTCTCTATCGCTCATATAATCTTTAATATCGACATTTTTACCCTCTGCAATATCTTGTTCAAATTCTTTGATACGGTCTTGAGTCAATGTAACTCTCTTATGCTGTTCAAATTCATAATAACCGGTTTCTTCTGATACATAAAGTGCAAAAAAGGCAATAAATAGCGCCAAAAATATTTTCCAAAATATTTTGCTTGCCCATTTTTTCTTTTCTTCTGGCTTCATATGATCACCCCAAATATTCCTTGATAATAACAGATAATGCTTCTATGGTATTCATCACTTCATCGATACTATTTTCGTTTCCTCCACATTCAATTAAGACAGAGTTTGGACTTAAATTTTGATTGTAAATACCATTCACACCTTTTCCTTCTTTGGTCATAACGCCTCTGCTTAACGTTGGATATTTTTCTTTGATTTTACTATTTAGAAGATTTGCTAGAGCAAGATTGGTTTGTGCATTTTCATGCTCCATTCCAACGACAAATAATACCTTTGCATAATTTTTACCATTGATTGTCGTAGTGGATGCCTGTTTTGGAATCGCATCTCGATGTAAGTCAATTAATAATTTTAAATTCGGATATTGATTTAATGTATCTGTGATAAAAAATTTACTTGCTTGATAACTATAGGAATAATTCCAGTTGTTTAAGTTTAAAAAATCAGTGATATTAGATGTTTCAACAATTGTTGGAATGCCTGCTTTGTTTAGCTTTTCTTTTAGTAAATAAGATGCCATTAGAACATTTGGTGTGATGTTATACTCCTCGAAGTTGGTAGAACTATACCCCTCTAATTGATGCGTATTATAAATATAAACAAGTGGATCGGTTACAACAGTAGGGTTAGGATCTTTGATATACTCCGTTGGATCTTCTAAATAATCATCATTATCTTGTAAACCAGGATCTGCAATTACGGGAAGGATTGGATCATCTTCTTTCATTTCATATCCAAAGACTGTCTCTAAAATACTGACAGGTTTCTTAATGTCAATGTTGGATAGAAATTTGAAAAATTGGTTCACAATATTATGGTTACTTTTTTCATATAGTAAATGATGATTGGAATCCTTTAATAAGGAAAGGATAAACTCTTCATTGCTAGAAGCAAGTCTCACATTTAAAAACAAACCCAAAACCCATTGATAGAGAAAGAAAAATAAAACAAATAACACAAAAAATTTTAATAAGATGTGTTTTTTTTGTCTTTTTTTGGCACGAAATTGTTTTCTCAAAAGTATCACCCACTTTAATGTATTCTGATCATACTATATTATGAATGCAGAATATGTCGGTAAAACTTGAAACAAAAAAATTTACGTTTTTTCGTAAATTTAATCTTTCATTAAACTTTCATGTAATACTTCTTCGGTTGTACTTAAATCGACTTCTTCTATACGATCTACTCTACACATTTCAGCAGTTAAGATACTCTCTATTTTAGTTACTGCATTTTCTACTTCATCGTTAACAACCACATAATTATATTTTGGCATTTCGTTAATTTCTTGATAAGCAGTTTTAAACCGAGCAAGTACTTTTTCTTTTGTTTCCGTTCCTCTATTTTCTAGACGCTTTTTTAAAATATCCATGCTTGGTGGTACTAGAAAGATAAAGATTGCATCTGGGACTAATTCTTTTACTTTTAAAGCACCTTGTACTTCAATTACTAGTATTACATTGATTCCTTGACTTCTTTTCTCTTCAATAATATCTCTAGGGGTCCCATAATAGTTACCGTTATATTCCGCATATTCCAGTAATTCATTTCTTTCAATTTTCTCTTCAAATGCTTTCTTCGTAAGAAAATAGTAATGAATCCCATCTACTTCTTCCCCTCTCGGGCTTCTAGATGTACAAGAAATGGAAATCCAATAATTAGAGTTTTGTTCCACCAAGGCATTACAAACAGTATCTTTCCCAGAACCACTAGGTCCTGATACGACGATAAGTGCTCCATACTTCTTGGTTTTAATCATAGATATTTCTCCTCTCTTGGTAAGGGTAGTATAACAACTTTTAAGTTAGTTTGCAATTCTATGTTTGATTTGTGGTGTTGTTTCTGTAATATTTGAGAATGTATAGCCATTATTTTTTCCATAATGAATGATATCTCTTAATGCATTTAAGGTATAATAATTACTTTCATAATCATGCATTAAAACAACATTAGTACCATTATGAAGAGAACTTGTTACATTTTGATAAACCTCATATGCACTACTAACTCCGCCTGCATCTCCGCTACCAATATTCCAATCAAAATAGATATACCCTTTATTGGTTAGCTCTTTGGCAAGTCTTGTCATAATACCTGGATTGAAACGACTTACTGTATTAGAACTTCCTCCAGGGAATCTTGTTATCGTTGGTTTTACTCCTGTAATTTCTTCTAATTTTTCAGACATAAGTCTTAAATCTTCAAAGAAAGCCTCTTCGGATGCATAAATTTGCCTATAGTTATGGGTATAACTATGAATCGCAATCGTATGACCATCTTCATGTGCTTGACGGATTAAATAATTAAGGGAATCATCGTGATTGATAATAAAGAAAGTTGCCTTGACATTCTCTTCTTTTAAAATTTGTAACACACTAGGTGTAATGGTTCTACTAGGGCCATCATCAAACGTTAAATAAATGGTTTTTCCCGTTTCTATTGGTTTTGGTGTAACACGAACGATTCTCGTTTCTTCTGTGATATGGCCTGATGTATCACTTACTGTGTATTTTAATTCATAAGTACCTAAAACTGCTGTATTTACAGTACCTGATACTTTTACTTGGTTGGTTAAATCTCCATCACAATTATCGTAGGCTTGATAACCTGACTCTTGATAGGTTTCATTTTGGTATACAATGACAACACTGCTACCTTGCAAAGTAATGCTAGGAGCTTCGATATCTTCATATATAAACTCTCTTGCGATTGCGGTAGGATTATGAGAACTATCTTCTACCGTATAAATCCATTTATCTTTTAGTTTATGAATAATTACTTTATCAGTTAACTTACCATCATAATTGTCATATGATTCGTACCCTTGTTCTTGGTATTCTTGATTCGGACACATATTCACCCTCATATTTCCTGATAAAATAATCGTAGGTTTTTCTGTTTCCCTAACCTTTACTGTTCGTGTAGTTTCGATTGTTTTTCCTTTATCAGTAAGAAAATAACGTATTTTATAGTCTCCTACTTTTTGTGTATCTACGGTTCCCTCTATTTTAATGTGTTGCTTTTGTCCTACTGTTTTTACTTTGGCACCTAGTTCTTGATAAGGTTCATTTAATAATACAGTAATTTCTCGCTCTCCATTTAAGATTATTTTAGGGCTTTGATTCCAAAAAAACAATGTCATTATAACACAAATATATATGAAAATAATGAATATTTTATAGATAACATACTTCTTCATATCAAACACCAACTTCATATTTTTAGTATAGCACAAAATCATTTTTTTAGACAGAATGATTTTATAAAATAATAGTTTAAAAAACAGGACAATGAATGGTCTTGCTCTATTTTATTTTTCTACAATCGTAACTATATAACCTTTTTCTTCTAATAAGTCTGCAATACCGCCTTCACCAATGATATGCGCTAATCCAACTGTACAAAAGACATTTTTACCTTCTACAAATGTTTTTTCTAGGGCTTTTGTCATATTTTGATTTCTAACTGTAATGAGTTCATTGTTGTATTGTTCTGTATAAGAATCTGATGTTTCTTCTTCAAACACTAATTTTTCTAGATCCTCTTTATTTCCTTTTTTGTATAAATCATATAACGCAATCATATTTTCTTTTGCTTCATCCATCTGTTTGATACTTTCTTCTAGTAGATATACTTGCATATCCATATCAAATCCAAGTAACATATTATACTGATATTCAGCCGATTCTAATTCTATTATATTTTTATTGTTTGATTTTGCTAATTTCAAGAAATATTGATCAATACCATAGTTTTCATTTAAACCTGCATCTATCATGGCAACATTTTCAAGCAAAGATTGCCACATAATAGGTTTATAATGATCCATCATAGAAGTATATAAACCTGCACTTTTTAATAACGCTACACCTTTTGTGTAGGTATCATTCTCTATATAATCTGTTATTTTTGTTCCATCGGTGTATACAAATTGAGATAAGAGTTGCATTTGATTTGACAAATCTTTTGTAAATTCTACTAAATCAAATTCAACAGCAATCGCATCGCTATTTTGATAGGCATTTAATACATAATCAGGAAGCGGATATAATGATTCATCGCCTGCATGAATAGAACCAAATAAATACAATTTATTTTCTGTACCTTCTTTAGATACTTCTAATAATAGAGGTGAAGTGGTTGCGACTGGTGGCTCTACTGTTTCTTTTTTACCACAACCTGTTAGCGTAAAACTAATACATAAAATCAATAGTAAGTATTTTAATTTTTTCAATTATGAACCCTTCTTTCTACTTATATTATAGCAAACCCAAAGCCAATTGTCATTGAAAAAAGAAGTGATTATTCCACTTCTTCGAATTGTGAATTATAAAGTTTGGCATAAAAGCCATTCTTTTTTAATAATGTTTCATGATTACCAGTTTCTACGATGTCTCCTTCATTCATAACAAGAATCAAATCAGCATTTTTGATTGTTGATAAACGGTGTGCGATAATGAAACTTGTTCTACCTTTCCTATTTAATAACAAAAGAGATTAGCCTGTAATTGATAATTTCCAGAAATCAATTATTTACTTATATTTCTTCCATATAATATTCAATAGTTTTAGTATTTGGAATAGGGTCAACAATCTCCACTACTATGTTATAGTATAACTTATTCTCTAATATATCATAATATTTATATTCATCAATTATGGTCTTAGTAGGCGTATTATAATTAATCTCACCAGAAATTTCTAGAGCTTTTTCTTTCATAGAATTAACTAAATCTGAAGTTAATCTTTTGCTTTTTGCTTGTATGCCATTAGTGTTTGTATTTGATAATGATTTAGTATTAATACCATTCATATTATCAACTATTCTAAAGATTTTAGTACTGTCATAATTAGTAAATACAGTATAGCCTATATTAGTTTTAATTCCATTAACCGTGTAATAATAATCATATATTATACCGTTATCATTGATAGCAGATTCGATAATATAATCGTCTGGATTAAAATCAACATTTAGGTTCATCTTAATCTCGTTTTCTATTACACTCTTAAAATTATCTTTTGAAACATTAGAAATTTTTTGTTTAATGTATACGATGAAACTGATTCATCCATTGTTTCAAATTTTGGTAATGAGCTAGATGAAATAGTAATATTAGAAGAACCATATATTTTTGTACTTTTTATGGCTGAGGAACTATATGTAAAACTATTAGCATAAGAAACAGCCTGATTTACATCATAACCATTTGCCAATTTAGTAAAAAATCTATTTGTCCAATTATATGTGTCTTGTTGGGGAATATCTGTAGTCCATCCAATAGTCACTTTTGCTCCCCTCGAATTAGCGTATTTTGGTAAATTATTCGTAGGGTCAGACGCAGTCGAACAACCCATAAAAACTCCTAAATCAACATAATTCATATTATACATACCAATTCCAGTATAGGCCCAATAATTATCACAATAGCCAATATCTTCATTCCTTATGGCCACAGCATAATCACCGCCTTTGCCAAGATAATCCCAGTAAATTGTTGATGAATTAGCATGTCCTAAAAAATATAAAACATCGCTTTCCATCCACGCCCTAGAATTATTAATTTTTAATGTCATTCTAGAAAGAGTCGGAATTGTTAGCAATAACGTTGCATAGCCCATTTCCGATAATTTTGTTTTAGCAATTGTTGCCTCATCACTACTATCATCCCCAGATGGAGTTACTAAATTTGGTACCCACCGAAAAAGAGTAACCACTTGCAGCCTGAATTGGCAGAACAGATATAAAACATACAGCGATTGTTAATAATGTTAGACATTTGAAAAATATTTTCACTATTATCCTCCTTTTTCATTTTTCAAATACATTTTTAATTATTCCTAGTCACCACCTAACCTGATTAATAGCAATGTTTAACTATTAGGAAGTTACTTGCTATGTATCATGGATACTAGTACAGCTCATATCTTACAAAGATAATATCATTAATTTGTATAATTTTCAATTCTTTAACAACTATTTACAAAATTTTTCGTTGTATTCCATTTCTTGGGGTCCTATATAAACATCTTTATTTCCATCAACCGTATTACAAATTATTACACTAATCCCATTATTAGTATATTTCTTTTTCCCCTTATCTTGGTAAATTTTAGTACCTCCATCCCACAAACTTTCAACATTTACCAATTTAGATGTTATCTCACGCATCGTCTCATCTATCGATATCCCTTTTTGCAAAATATAATCCTTAAGCAAAATGGAACTATTATCATCATACAAATTTACTCGATCAAGACAATAAAGAAAAATTGTTTGGGAATTATTATTATAATAGTTTGTCAACTGTTCACTGCAATTGTTACTTTCAATTGTTTCGATATAAAAATCACTACTTAATTTTGAACTCGTCTTTGAACATCCAACCGTAAAACTAAAACATAAAATCAATAGTAAGTATTTTAATTTTTTCAATTATGAACCCTTCTTTCTACTTATATTATAGCAAACCCAAAGCCAATTGTCATTGAAAAAAGAAGTGATTATTCCACTTCTTCGAATTGTGAATTATAAAGTTTGGCATAAAAGCCATTCTTTTTTAATAATGTTTCATGATTACCAGTTTCTACGATGTCTCCTTCATTCATAACAAGAATTAAGTCAGCATTTTTGATTGTGGATAAACGGTGTGCGATAATGAAACTCGTTCTACCTTTCATAAGCTCATCCATTGCCTCTTGAATCAGAATTTCGGTTCTGGTATCTACACTACTCGTTGCTTCGTCTAAAATTAATATTTTAGGATCTGCTAATATGACACGGGCAATTGTGAGGAGTTGTTTTTGTCCTTGTGAGACATTATCCGCTTCCTCATTTAATACCATTTGATAGCCATCTGGTAATGTTTTGATAAAATGGTGCACACTTGCTGCACGACACGCATCTTTTACTTCTTCCAAAGTAGCGTCCAATTTTCCATATTTGATATTTTCTTCTACAGTTCCATTAAATAACCAAGTATCTTGTAACACCATACCAAATAGACTTCTTAAATCACTTCGCTTAAACTCTTTGATATTATGCCCATCTATTTGAATAGAACCACTATTCACATCATAGAAACGCATGAGCAACTTAATCATGGTTGATTTTCCAGCTCCAGTTGGTCCTACAATCGCAATCTTTTCTCCATTATGAATTTCAGCATTGAAATCTTTGATGACAATTCTATCATCGTTATAACCGAATGATACATGATCAAATGTTATATTTCCATTTACATTTTGAATAGAAAGTGGATTTTCTACATCCTTCGTTTCTTCTTCCTCATTTAAAAAGGCAAAGACACGTTCTGCAGCTGCTGCAGTAGATTGTAACATACTCATAATTTGAGCCAATTGTGCGATAGGTTGATTGAAATTACGAACATATTGTGTAAATGATACGATGTCTCCTACTTGAATTCTATTCTTAATGGTTAAATATCCACCTAAAACAGAAACCATGACATATCCTAAATTTCCCACAAACATCATAATAGGATGCATCAAACCTGATAAAAACTGGCTCTTCCAAGCTGTATGATATAACGTATCATTGTTTTCATTGAATTCATCAATTGCTTTTTGTTCTCCATTGAAAGCTTTGACAATTTCTTGTCCTCCGTAGACTTCTTCAATAGTTCCATTGATATGTCCTAAATATTCTTGTTGTTTCACAAAATATTTTTGCGATTTTTTTACGATAAATCCAATTCCACCTAAAGAAATTGGGAGAATTAAAACGGCCGCCAAAGTCATTATTGGACTGATGGAAATCATCATGATGAGAACACCAATTAACATAGTAACGGATGTAATCAATTGGGTCATACTCTGACTTAAACTTTGACTTAATGTATCCACATCGTTTGTGATAATGGAAAGTACTTCTCCATTAGTTTTGGTATCAAAGTATTTCATGGGCATGCGATTCATTTTTTTAGAAATTTCCTTACGGAATTGATATGCTATTTTATTAGATACGCCATTCATTAGGAACCCTTGAATAAATGAGAATAGCAAACTTCCTATATAGAGGCATAAAAGAAATGTAAGAATCTCTCCAATTTTCTTAAAATCAATTCCACCCTTACCACCTATTTTTGCCATAATACCATTAAATATTTCAGTTGTAATCGTTCCTGATATTTTAGGACCAACAATTGAAAAAATCGTACTTCCAATCGCAAATAGTAAAACAAAGAAGATTACAACACGGTATGCTTTCAGATAGTGAAATAATGTTTTCATCGTTCCTTTGAAATCTTTGGCTTTTTCATCCACCATCATAGGACTTGGTCCATGTTTTGGACCCATAGGTCTTTTTTTCATATCTCTAGGCATTTTCCAGTTCCTCCTTTGACAGTTGCGATAAAGCAATTTCTTGGTATACTTTACATGTTTTCATTAGTTCTTCATGGGTACCAATTCCAACCACTTTTCCTTCTTGTAATACGACAATTTGTTCTGCATGCATAATGGTACTAATGCGTTGTGCAACAATTAAAACAGTCGCATTTTTAGTAACTTTCTTGAGTGCACTACGAAGAAGTGCATCTGTTTTGAAATCTAAAGCGGAAAAACTATCATCAAAAATATAGATATCTGGTTTTTTGGCAATGGCTCTTGCGATGGATAATCTCTGTTTTTGACCACCTGACACATTGGTACCACCTTGTGAAATTGGAGCATCATAGGTTTCTTCCAGATTTTGAATAAACTCACTTGCTTGGGCAATATCAGCCGCCTCTTTTAATTCTTCTTCGGTAATATCTTCTTTGCCATATCCAATATTACTCTTAATCGTGCCAGAAAATAGTACTCCTTTTTGTGGCACATAACCAATTTTCTCGCGTAAGGTATGGGTACTGATGTTACGAATGTCCACTCCATCGATACAAATAGAACCTTCTGAGACATCATAAAATCTTGGAATGAGATTGATTAAGGTTGACTTACCACTTCCTGTAGATCCAATAAAGGCCGTTGTCATTCCTGGTTTTGCAACAAAGTTAATATCTGTGATGACATCTTCTTTGGCATCTGGATAACGGAAGGATACATTTTTAAATTCTAGAACGCCTTTTTGATTTGGGTCAAGTGATTTTTCTATTTCTGGATCTGCTATGACTAATTTTGTTTGAATCACTTCATCAATACGTTTTGCAGAGACGCTTGCTCGTGGTAACATAATGGAAATCATCGAAATCATTAGGAAAGACATAATGATTTGCATTGTATATTGAATAAATGCCATCATATCTCCTACTTGCATAGAACCAGCATCAATACTATAGGCACCTTTCCATAGGATGACTAAGGCAACAGTATTCATGATAAATGTCATTGCAGGCATCATGAATGACATAGTCCGTCCTACAAATAGACTTAATTTGGTCAAATCGTTGTTGGCTTTATCAAAACGTTTTTCTTCATGTGTTTCATTATGAAAGGCACGAATGACAGGAAGTCCTGTTAGGATTTCTCTTGTAACTAGATTTAATTTATCGACTAGTTTTTGAACAATTTTAAATTTAGGCATTACGATTGCGAATAAGACAATCACAAGGGACAAAATAGACATTACGGCAACGGCAATAATCCATGCCATAGAGGAATTCGCATTTAAACTTTTAATCACTCCACCAATTCCAATAATTGGTGCATAAAAGACAGTTCTAAGTAACATAACGAGTACCATCTGCATCTGTTGGATATCATTGGTTGTTCTAGTAATTAATGAAGATGTTCCAAACTGTTTCATTTCCGTACTAGAAAAACTTACGACTTTTTCAAAAACTAATTTGCGTAATCTTCTAGCAAGTTTCGCAGATAAGCGAGCACCTAATAAACCAACAACAATGGTTGTAATCATACTTAGAAGCGCAATTCCTAACATTTTAGCGCCAGATAAAATAATATAATTGGTTTGTATTTTATCTGTATTCATACCAATTGCTTGATATTCCGTTCTCACAAGACCAATCGCACCACTTGTCATGATAGATTCCGGCATTTGATCTAATTTTTCATTGCTTTTCTCTATGATTTGGTGAATTGCTTCTTCTGGCATATTTTGGAGTACTAGAAATACATCCGTATCACTTGGGAGGTCTCCCAATATAGATGCACGCATCGCATCTCCTTCTTCCCCTTCACTTCTTAAAGAGGAAATGATTAAGGTAGGTCTTTCTAAAATGTGAGATAATTCTTCTGTTTCTTTTTCATTTGTTTTCTTTTTTTCATATACATTTTCAGTCGCTAAAATAGGATATTTTTTTAATTTTTTTTCATATTCTTCACTACTTAAATTATCTTTACTTAACAATGTATAATAGTTCATTAACGTTTCTGTTTCAGAAGAAGATGTAAATAAAAGTAGTTTTTCCATTTCACTTTCCCGAATTGCTTGATAAGCGACATTTTCAATTCCACCTTGGCTAATTCCAACATTGACAATGCTAGAGGTGTAGTCTGGAAGTGATAAATCACAAATTGCTTGCCCAGCAAGAAGTAAAATAATAGCTAAGATACTAATCCAAGAATCTTTTAAATAGCGAAACATTTTTAACATAGACATTTCCTTTCCATAGAGTATTATATGAAAACCCTTTAATTTTGTTTATGTATGCATATGTTCCATTATAAATGACACTGTTTATCAGTGTCAATCATTTCCCATAATTTTACAAATTTTCACACAGATTGTGTCAAAAAAATAGATAGTATGATAGTTATCTATATTTTAATAATCATCTACTTTTTATATAATCCATTATATTGAATAACTATATTTCAATTATCTCATCTCTTTTTGAATTTGTTTTCCTCTATCATCGTGAAAGAAAATATTATATGAAGCTTGAAAATGCCTTTCTAAAATGGATACTACATATTTTTGATTCTCTTCACTCATATTACTTAAATCGAACACTAGTTGAAATAATGTAATTGTATTATATTCCTGATAACAAATGGTAATTTCATTACTTTTAAAATAGATATTTAAATAATATTCGAAAATTTCAATTTCATTTGCTATTTGCCATTCGTCTAATAAATTCACAATATTCCAACAATTATTATCATCTAATGGAATGACAGTTTGTCTATTTTGATTTTGTTCAAAAAAGTTATGTAAGCAAGTTGACAATTCTTCTGAAACTCTATTTCCATCATGTTCTAATACTTGCAGAACATTTTCTTCCTTTGCAATCTTTACCCAATCATCAATTGGATAAGCAAAATGATGCAGTAAAATCATCTTTTTATCTAATTTGATGCAGGCTCTGTAAATTTTTTCAATAAACTTTGCGTATTTTTTATTTTCTACAATGGATGTAATATCTAATATGCATAGGTGACATTCCATTATTTTTCCAATAATCGATTCCATTTTTAGTTTTGGATCAGAAAGCATAGAACTACTATCTCCTATTTCATACATGGCTCTATATCCATTCATCGCATCATAAAAATTATCATTTAATGCCTTTATTGATAGTGCTTCTTGATTATCAAAAAAATTTTCATTCCCGCCTAAAAATACATTGATTTTTTTCATATAGTCATCTCCATTTAATTGTTCTATATTATACCTATATTTATATTTTTGTCAATTCAAAAATTGCTTTAATTCTGAATTTAAATTTTTTATGAAAGTAATATATCTCCATACCTTCTTTATTATATTGTTTAGTCTTCTATTATTATTTTTTTATTTTTAACATAGTATTTAATTGTTTTTTTCTCTAATTCCATAAAATCGTCCGCAAATTCTATCAATGGATAGACTTTTATATTTCAAATGAACATTTAACAAAAATTATTTTATTTTGAATATTCTAAGTGCATTCAATATGGTTAAAACGGTAACCCCTACATCTGCAAAAACAGCACTCCACATACTAGAAATACCTAGTATTCCGAAAAACATAACGAGTATTTTTACTGCAATAGCAAATACAATATTGATTTTGACAATTGCTTTTGTTTTTTTGGAAATTTGAAACGCAGTTAATAATAGACTAGGATCATCGTTCATAATCACCATATCACTTGCTTCTATGGCAGCATCACTACCAATTCCACCCATGGAAACACCAATATCAGCTGTCATCAATACAGGCGCATCATTCATTCCATCTCCTACAAATAATACTGTGCTATCTTTTTTCATTTCTTTTACAATTTCCACTTTATCTGTTGGAAGTAAATTGGCATAGCTAGAATCTAGTCCCAATGTTTTTCCTACTTCTTTTACTGTTATCTCATTATCACCAGACAACATAATCGTAGACTGAATTCCAATTTTTTTCAAAGCTGGTATCAAATGATAAGCAGAGTTTTTGATTTCATCTTGAATCACAATCGTACCAATATATTGTTGATTACAAGCAACATAAAGGATTGTTCCGCTTTCCTGATATTTTGGATGTTCTATCTTTTCTTCTTCAAATAATAAATCTGAACCAACTAAAATCGTTTGTTTTTGATAAGTTACTTCAATTCCTTTTCCCGAAATTTCTTTATCATTTTGAAGTTCTTCTAAATTTATTTGTAATGGGATAGCTTTTTTGATGGCATATGCGATTGGATGATTGGAGTTTGTTTCTGCGATCGCTGCCATTTTTAAAATTTCTTCTTTATTTTCTTTTGGAAATACTTTGGTTACGACAAAATTACCTTTGGTAAGTGTTCCCGTTTTATCAAACATAATGGTTTTTACTTGATCTAAGTTTTCTAAAGTTCCTGAATTTTTAATTAGGATTCCTTTTTTGCTACAGCTACCAATTCCAGAAAAGAAACTAAGTGGTATGGATACTACGAGTGCACAAGGACAAGAAACCACTAAAAATACGAGTGATTTGTAAAGCCATGGCGCAAGGGATTGTCCGAAACAGAATGGAACAATCGTTATGAGTAGCGCAATTGTTACTACAATTGGTGTATAATAACTTGCAAATTTGGTAATGAAACGTTCTTTCGCAGTTTTCTTTTCACTTGCTTCTTCCATTAATTTGAGTATTTTGCATACCGTTGATTCTTGATAAAGAGAAGTTACTTGTATTTCCAAAACACCTTCTTTATTGACACAACCACTCATGATAGAATCCTTTGGTTGTACACTTTTTAAACTAGATTCTCCTGTCATAGAGGAAGTATCTATATGACTTTCTCCCCTTATAATGATTCCGTCTAATGGAATTCTTTCTCCTGCCTTTACGACAATCACATCACTTCGTTTTACCTGTTCTATTGGAATAGTAGTAAGTGTTTTGTCCTGTTTTAAATGAACAGCATCACTTCTTAAATCCATCAATTTTGTAATTGCATCTTTGGTATTTTCACTTGCTTTCTCTCCTAAGTATTCTCCAATTTGATAGAATAACATTACCGCAACCGCTTCTGGATATTCGCCAATTCCAAATGCACCTATGGTTGCCACTACCATTAGAAATTTCTCATCAAAAAAGGTAAATGATTTTATATTTTTGAATGTTTCTATCCAAATGGGATACGCTAGTACAAAATAGGCTATTCCAAGTACTATATAATAGAATATATTGTTCGTAAGAAAGAAGGAAAGTAAAAAGAACAAACCACCTAGTATGATTTTAAATAATTCTTTATCTTTCATTTTGTTTTCCTTTCTAAAATATGTTCATATCCATATTTTAAGATAATCGCAATATGATCATCTGCTAGACTATAATATACAGTTTTACCTACTTTTTCATTTTTGACGAAATTTTGATCTCTTAGTACTTTTAATTGATGGGATATAGAAGAATGTGTCATATTCAATTGTTCCGCAATTTCACTCACACATAATTTCTTACCTTGTAATGTATTTAAAATATTTAGGCGTGTTACATCCCCAAACATTTTATAAAATTCACTTAATGCATATGTATCTTCATAATGCATATGTTACCTCCTTTATATGATTATATGTTCATATATTCACATTATATGTGATAAATTTATTCGTGTCAAGAAAAAAATCTCTAGCTAAGAGACTTTATACTCTATTTTATTATTGTTATATTATGTGGAGTTTTTCTAAAACAGATCGCTATGCGTTCCAGTTTCAATTAAAAGCAAAATAAGCTCTTTGTCATTTTTCTTATACACTAATAACCAATCAGGTTCGATATGATACTCTCTACAATTTTGAAAATGGGAACTATTTACTAATAAGTGATCTTTGTATTTTGCATCTAACACTTGGTTATTTGCCAATAAATTTACAACAATATTCAATTTATCTAAATTTTTATTTCGTTTATGCATTTGTTTTAATGCTTTCTTAAAAGAATTGGTTAAGATAATTTCATATCTCATTCATTTAAATCCTCCAAAGCATCTTCAAATGTTTGATATCTTTTCGCTTGTATCTTACCACTTTCAATTGCTTCTGCCTCTTCCAAAGCACTTAATAAACGCTTATTTGAAATTTCCATAGATGGTGTAAAAGGAAGGCTTTGTTCTCTTACACTTTGAGACAAAAACATATTTAATGCGACACTTGTATTCATACCTAACTTTTTAAATAGCTCGTCTGCTTGTTTTTTTAAACTTTTATCTACTCGAAAACTCATATTAATTGCATTTGATATATTTGCCATATTTCTCACCTCTACTCCTATAGTATAACAAATATGCAATATATTGTCAATATATATTCAATATTATTATATGTTTTAATTATTAATTTTATACAAAAAAATCTCTAAGCTAAGAGATTTTGAAATGTCTATCTAATATTTTATATACCTTTTGAACAGTTTCTTCTATAGAACCAGAATTATCAATAATGTTTTCTGTATCTATGCTTCTTTGTTGAATATTTTCGATACTAAAATCATCCGCATCTGCCAAAAAACGTCTACACATTTCTTCATATTTTGGATTTTCTTGTATTTTTTCTCTATCCAAGGCACGTTGTAATCGAATCCCATCATCCATTTGTAATAAAATCGGTAATATATTTTCTTTTCCATAATAAGATACAAATTGATCATATCCAACCAATGTATTGATTGTAATATAGTCATATAAACGCAAGTCAATATTTTGGGCTCCCGTAAAATAATGCCAAGGTCCATATACTGTTTGATAGGTTCTTAATTCTACTATTTGTTTTTGTTCGTTCATTTGGTGCATTTGTTCTAATGTTTTGAAATAGTATTCTCTACCTTCTACTTCTCCATTCCGTATTGGTCGTGTCGTACATGGTGTAATTGTTTGCAACTGAAAAGGGTTGTCTTGAATTAATCTTGCATATATGGTATCTTTTCCACTACCGCTTTTTCCCATTAATATAATAATTTTACCCATAAAACCACCTGTTCATTTTCATTATATCAATTATCATTTTCTATTTCAAGAATTTATATTTTTCTAGCAGGATAAAAACATGAAGAAAATAAGAAAAAAGTATTGACAACTATATATTTAAA
>CANSPQ010000004.1 GCA_947648915.1 uncultured Caryophanales bacterium
CAGCTCATTATGATATTTACTATAGAGTACAGACCCAAGGATTTGGCTGGTTAGGCTGGGCAAAGAATGGTGAAGCAGCAGGGACAGCAGGATTTGGTTACCGAGTAGAAGCAATTGAAATTAAATTAGTCAAAAAAGGAGCAACAGCTCCCGGAAGTACAGCCAATCATCTTTATGAAAGTATTTCTAGTCTACCACTGAGTCGACAAAATGCCTTGAAACAAGCTCAGAGTTATTTAAAATATAGCCCATTTTCCCGCGATGGATTAATTGAACAGTTGCAGTATGAAAAATATTCTTATGTAGATGCAATATATGCAGTTGATCATAGTGGAGCAGATTGGTATGAACAAGCATTAAAGCAAGCTCAAAATTATTTAAAATATAGTTCATTTTCCTATGATGGATTAATTGAGCAATTGGAATTTGAAAAATTTACACATGAGCAAGCAATATATGCAGTTGATCATAGTGGAGCAGATTGGTATGAACAAGCATTAAAGCAGGCTCAAAATTATTTAAAATATAGTTCATTTTCTCATGATGGGTTAATTGAGCAATTGGAATTCGAAAAATTTACACATGAGCAAGCAATATATGCAGTATCAATTATTGGTTTATAATGAAATATACGTATAAAAAAAATTAATTCAAATAATGGAGTTAATTTTTTTATATAGTAGATTTAATGTTTTGATTTCAAAAATTGATGATATAATGGTGATGTGCAAAAGAATATATTGTAGTATATGAGGAGGTACCTTATGTTAAGAAAATTTATTTATAGTTTCATAGCAATTATAATAGTTAATTTGATTTTACCAATAAAAACTATATTTGCCGAGGATAACTATTTAATTCAGGTTGGAACAGGAAAGTATCAAATAATAGTGAAAGATGATACGACTATAGACCAAATTAAAAATGTTTTAGGAGAGGCTAAGGTTGTAACAGACTCTGCTTTTGGAGGACATAGTTATACATTTTACACGGATAATAATTATAGTAATTATTTATATATAGAAACAGATGAGGTAGAAAAAATTGTTTCTTATGGATCAGTTGACCCTTCTTATAAGACACCAACCTACAGTTATGACGATGCTTATAACTATAGGGAAAATGGAGTTTTACATGGATGCTTATTTAATGTAAGTGGGCAGATCAAAGGTGGAGTTTATTATAATAAAAAATACATCCAATACAATGAAGCATTAGAAAAATACAAAACGAATTATAAAAATGATGAAATAAAGTATTTATATAGTTTGAGTAAACAATCTGTGTCTATGTTTAATGCCATTAGTAAAAATCAGGGTTATAATGATGGATTAGTATTTAATGATTATTACTTTTATATGAACATGCAATTAAAAGAATTTGGTACAAGTATTAAAGATTTAACGGAGAAATTAGATAGATCTCATGAATACAAGGGAATTAAGTTAAAAGAAAAAGTCGATTTTAATAATAGTGTCTATTATCTTTTGAATCCAATGGTATTTGCTTCTTTGGCAAGTTATGCAAATGAAGTTCAATTTGGAGAACAAAATATTGCAATTTTTGATTATAATATGGATACGAAAATTATCACAACAGGTGCTGTTAAAAAAGATGTTCTAGAAGTTAAAAATGCAATTTCTTATACACAAGAAGAAACAAAAAAATTAATTGATGGGCGCACTTTATACAATAAAGCAATTGAAAATCTATATAAAGAAGAAAAAATATACAAAGTAGAACCCCAAACAACCATTCCATCAACCTTAATAGCGGGAGAATTAGTGGACAGTAAAAAACAGGGAATCTTAGACTATGTAAATGCGATTCGTGTGGCAGCAGGACTTTCTAAATTGGAATTAGATGAACATGCATATGATGTTGCCCAGCATATTGCAACGCTAATTAGCTATCGAAAAACAGAATTAGGTTTGGATATTGCCCATATTCCACCTAAACCAGATGGAGTAACCGAAGAATATTATCAGGCCTCTCTTGGAGTAACAGATGGATATGCTGAAAATTTAGGATATGCATCAAGAGAAACAACAGTGGGAACCATGATGCTCCATATTAATATGTTTTTAGATGATGGTTCAGAAAGGCCTAAAGTGTTCTCACATAGAACAAAATTGTTAGACACAGAATTTACAAAGTTCGGATATGGAATTAGTAATGTAACGTTTGCAAATGAATTTTCTGGATATAAAGCTTCTGATGTAAAATTGCAAGCATGGCCAGCTGAAGGCGTTACGTTTTTAGAGTCTTTGGTAGATAAAAAGTTTGATTGGAGTAGTCAATTTGTAAGACAATATAAAGTAGAAGATGATACCACCGTATCTGTAAAATGCTTAAATACCAATCAAGTATGGAATTGGAGTGAGGAAGAAAAGACAAGTAATCGGTATTTTACAAGATATACAAAATCTATTTCATCCGTCAATAACAAAGTAGTTTTTTATGATTCCACTATTATTCCAGAAGCAGGATATGTATATGAAATAACTGTTCATAATTTATTAGATGAAACAACTAACAAAAAAGCAGATTACACGTATAGAACTGTATTTGAAAATGCCAATATGGAAAGTGGAGCACAGAAAATAAAAAGTTTAAATATTGAAGTTCCTTCTACTTTGTCAAAAATGGGTGATAATACTTACAAAGCAAAGGTTGGGCAAACTATAAAATTGAATGCTAAAATTGCAACAACAAGTACGAATGATTATGTACAAGTAACATGGAACTCTTCAGATACTTCTAAGGTAGAGGTAACACAAAATGGACAAATAATCGTAAAGGATGTTATTGTAGATCCAGTTAGAATTGAGGTAGTAAACGCTTACTCAGGACTAAAAAGTAGTATTGATATTGTTACAGATGTAGAAGGTATTACAATGAGCTTAGATAAATTATCGTATCAATTAGATTCAATAGGAGATACGGTAAAGTTAAATGCTAAAATAGGAACAGGTGGGACGGTAAACGCAAATTGGAGTTCTAGTAATGAATCTATTGCAACCGTTGATAGCAATGGTATTGTAAGAGCAAAAAATGGTGGATTTGTTAAGATAAAAGCTACTACAAGATTTGGTAGTGCTGAATGTTACATATATGTACGAGTACTGCGTACTTTAAGTGATGGAAGTAAGGCATACCCAGGAGACTTAAACCGTGATGGTGTAATTAATTCTATTGATGGATCGGTTGTAGCAGATTGGTATAGCAAAAATTTAACTGTTGATGAGATTGCTATTGCTGATATTAATGCAGATGGAGTGGTCAATAGTAATGATGTAGCTACAATATCCGATATGTATAATAGTAATATTTCATTTCAACCAGGTCCATATTATCCAATTCAATCAATAATATTAAATAAAACTGATATTACTTTAGACAGAGGAGATGTATTACAATTAACAGCGACAGTATCTCCAACAGATACAACAGATAGTCCTCACGTTATATGGATTAGTAGCAATGAAAATGTAGTAAAGGTAGATAGTACAGGTAAAGTAACTGCAATGGGTGGTGGAACTGCAATCGTTACTGCAATTGCGGATAATGGTAGAGGTATTAAGAAAAAATGTAATATAACAGTAACAGGAGCCCCTCTTGAAGTCCCAATCACATCCATTCAATTAGATAAAACAACTTTAACGATGAATCAAAATGAAACATTTATTTTAAATGCAACAATCACTCCAATCAATACAACATATAGCAAAGAAGTTATTTGGAGTTCAAGCAATAGTAAAATTGTATCTGTAGACAACAATGGAAAAGTAGTTGCTAAATCTGCAGGAACCGCAACTATAACAGCAGAAACAATGAATGGAAAGAAAGCCACTTGTACTATAGTAGTATTGAAAAAAGAGACGGATTTATTATACCAAGCAAAAGTCGAAAATCAAGGTTGGTTAAATACAGTATATAATGGTGCATCTGCAGGAACCGCTGGAAAAGCATTAAAATTAGAAGCCTTGAAGATAAATCTAGAAAATCAAGAATATAGTGGAAATATAGAATATAGAAGTCAACTCCAGAAATATGGATGGGAATCAACATGGAAGAAAAATGGAGAAATGACAGGAACAAATGAAGGACTAAGATTAGAAGCCATTCAAATAAGATTGACAGGAGAAATGGCCAATCATTATGATATTTACTATAGAGTACAAACCCAAGGATTTGGATGGTTAGGCTGGGCAAAGAATGGCAGATCAGCAGGAACGGCAGGATTTGGCTACCGAGTAGAAGCAATTGAAATTAAACTAGTGAAAAAAGGTGGTACAGCTCCTGGAAGTACAGAAAGATCATTCATTGATAGTAATAATATGAAAGTAAGCTATCAAGCAAAAGTCGAAAAAGAAGGATGGTTAAATGCGGTTAATAGTGGAATCGCAGGAACAGCCGGAAAAGCATTAAAACTAGAAGCTTTAAAAATCAAACTAGAAAACCAAGTCTTAAATGGAAACATCGAGTATAGAAGTCAACTCCAGAAATATGGGTTAGAAAGTACATGGAAGAAAAATGGAGAAATGACAGGAACAAATGAGGGACTAAGATTAGAAACGTTACAACTGAGATTAACAGGAGAATTATCCAATCATTATGATATTTACTATAGAGTGCAAACTCAAGGATTTGGATGGTTAGGTTGGGCAAAGAATGGTGAAGCAGCAGGAACGGCAGGATTTGGCTACCGAGTAGAAGCAATTGAAATTAAACTAGTGAAAAAAGGTGGTACAGCTCCTGGAAGTACAGAAAGATCATTCATTGATAGTAATAATATGAAAGTAAGCTATCAAGCAAAAGTCGAAAAAGAAGGATGGTTAAATGCGGTTAATAGTGGAATCGCAGGAACAGCTGGAAAAGCATTAAAACTAGAAGCTTTAAAGATAAAACTAGAAAACCAAGTCTTAAATGGAAATATCGAGTATAGAAGTCAACTCCAAAAATATGGACTAGAAAGTACATGGAAGAAAAATGGAGAGATGACAGGAACAAATGAGGGATTAAGATTAGAAACGTTACAACTGAGATTAACAGGAGAATTATCAGCTCATTATGATATTTACTATAGAGTACAGACCCAAGGATTTGGCTGGTTAGGATGGGCAAAGAACGGTGAAGCAGCAGGGACAGCAGGATTTGGCTACCGAGTAGAAGCAATTGAAATTAAACTAGTGAAAAAAGGTGGTACAGCTCCTGAAAGTACAGCCAATCATCTTTATGTAAAGTAAATATGAAAGACTAAATAAGGAAGACGCTATATTTTAATTCAGTGTTTTCTTTTTTGTTGTAAAATAAATGTATTCAAATACTAAGTTTTTGGGCGATTTATTTGACAAATGTACAAAATTAGTATAGAATGAATGTAGCAAACAAAGAGAAATTGCATAATAAAATAAAATAGATAATTCAAAAATACACCTGTTTGCTATTTGTAAACGGGGGGTATACCCCTATTTTAATGTATAGAAAGAATATTAGGAGTGATTTAAATGAATGAAGAAATGATAGCTTTGCAGACAACAACTCAAGAACAAATTAAAGATTTGCGGGAGAGTAAACTGTATAGAGTTCCAAAGAGAGTAGCTGATTTATTAGTAGGAATTGTTGGCGTTATCTTCTTGATACCACTAACTGTTATTATAAAAATTTGCTATATATGTCAACACGATTTCCATCCAATTTTATTTAAACAGGAAAGAATTGGGCGAAATGGGAAACCAATTTATATTTATAAATTTCGTTCAATGGTTCCCAATGCAGATCAGGTATTGTTTGATTTGTTAGAAAAAAATGAAGATTTAAAAAGAGAATATAAGAGATATAAAAAATTAAAAAACGATCCTAGAATTACAAAAGTAGGAAAAATTATTCGCAATACTTCTATTGATGAAATGCCCCAATTTTTAAATGTATTAAAAGGAGATATGTCATTGGTAGGTCCAAGACCATATTTATATAGAGAAAAAGAAGATATGGGAGAATATTATGATACTATTATCAAATGTAAACCTGGGATTACAGGTTATTGGCAAGTAAATGGTAGAAGTAATACTGATTTTGGGAAACGATTAGTATTAGATGAATATTATTATTATCATCGTAATTTAAATTTAGATGTTAAAATAGTAGGAAAAACAGTAGCTCAAGTGATTATGAAAAAAGATGTAATGTAAAATAGATATGAGGATTTTAAATGGAGGAAAAAGTAAAATTTAATTCTATTGATGGTTTAAGAGCATTTGCAGCGATAGGAATTATTATGATGCATATTGCCGCCAATACCCAATATAATATTAAATCTAGTATATATAGTATAGTTCTTCCACAGTTTGCAACCCTTGTTTTCTTATTTATGATAATTAGTAGCTTTGGAATATGTTGTGGATACTATGAAAAAATAAAAAATAACAAAATAACATTAAATGAATTCTATCAAAAAAGATATTCAAAAATTTTACCATTTTTTTCAGTTTTGGTTTTATTGGATTTATTGATTGAAAGAAATTTGCCAGCATTGTATGAATCCATTATGAATTTAACATTGACATTTTCCTTCTTACCCAATTCCAATATTAATATAATTGGTGTAGGTTGGACATTAGGCGTTATTTTTGCATTTTATATGTTATATCCTTTCTTTGTTTTTTTATTAGATAACAGAAAAAGAGCATGGTTTAGCTTATTGATTACAATTATTATTCATATTATATGTATTCATTATTTCTTCACAAGTAAGTTTGTATTACCATCATTTAATTTTAGTCACAATATCCTATATTGTTCCATATTTTTTATTACTGGTGGAGTTATCTATTTATATAAAGATTGTATTCTAAAATATTTTTCAAAACATAATTACATTGTGTTGCTATTTTCAATTTTATTGTCTATCATATATTTTACATTTTTTGAACAAATCAAATATAGGAATTTATATTTATGCCTTGTTTATGCACTTTATTTGATATATGCAATTAATTCAAATGGAAAACTATTAAATAATAAAATAACCAAATTTTTAAGTAAAATTAGTTTCGAAATCTACTTATGCCATATGTTAATATTTAGGCTGATTGAAAAAATGAATTTGCTATATCTATTTGGAAATTCTATATTATCTTTTATTGTTACATGTATTTTAGTTACAATAGGAGCAATTTTCTTTTCCATTATTGTACAGAAGATAATTGCTAAAATAAAAGAATATTTCAATTATTTTGGTAAAAGGAAGGCAATAAGTTCATAAATTTGAATGCTAAATGAGGTGATAACCATGAAAATATCTATGTTAGGACAAAAACAAGTGCCATCAAGGCAAGGTGGTGTTGAAATTGTTGTTGAAGAACTAGCAACTAGAATGGTACAATTAGGAAATAATGTTACCTGTTATAATAGAAATGATAAATCTGCCTCTTTTTCTTCAAATGAATACAAGGGTGTTCAATTAAAAAAAGTAATTACAATTAATCAAAAAGGTTTAGCAGCTATGACATCTTCTTTTTTTGCAACAATGAAAATACTTTTTTCAAAAACAGATATTGTTCATTATCATGCAGAGGGTCCCTGTGCTATGATGTGGATACTTAAATTTTTTAGCAAGAAGAAGCTTGTAGCAACAATTCATGGATTGGATTGGCAAAGAGCAAAATGGGGTAATTTTGCATCAAAATATATTCAGTTTGGTGAGAAAGTAGCAGTCAAATATGCAGATGAGATTATAGTACTTAGTGAAAATATGCAAACATATTTTAAAACAAAATACAATAGAGACACTGTATATATTCCAAATGGAGTTAGTAAACCCAACATTTTGAAAGCTAAAATTATTAAAGAAAAGTATAACGTAAATACCAATGATTACATATTATACTTAGGAAGGATTGTTCCGGAAAAGGGAATTCATTACTTGGTATCTGCATTTATGAACCTTGCAACAGATAAGAAATTAATTATAGCAGGAGGTTCAAGTGATACCAACTCCTATTATGAAGAATTGAAACAAATGGCTAGAAGTAATCCTAATATCATATTTACAGGTTTTGTGGAAGGTGAAGAACTTGCAGAACTATATAGTAACGCATACATTTATTGCTTGCCGAGTGATGTAGAAGGAATGCCACTTAGTTTATTAGAAGCAATGAGTTATAACAATTGTTGTTTAACAAGTGATATAAAAGAACTTGAAGAAGTGATAGAAGATAAAGGATTAATTTTTAAAAAATCGAATGTAAAAGATTTAGAAAATAAACTAAGTGGATTATTACAAGATGAAACAAGGGTAAATATGTATAAAGAACAATCCCAAAATTATGTTTTAAAAAAATATAATTGGGATGAAGTGACAAATCAAACATTATCATTATATAGAAAAATATTGGAAAGTAGGTAAAATATTATGGCGGAAAGAAAATTAAATGGAACTGTTATTGTTACATACAGATGTAATGCAAGATGTACGATGTGTAATCGATACAAGTGTCCTTCTAAAAAAGAAGAAGAATTGAGTATTGAAACCATTAAAAAATTACCTAAGATGTATTTTACAAATATTACAGGTGGAGAACCTTTTATTCGTGAAGACTTAAATGAGATTGTAAGAGAACTATACAAAAAGTCAGATCGAATTGTTATTTCTACAAATGGGTTCTTTTCAGATCGAATTATTAAACTTTGTGAGGAATTTCCAAATGTAGGAATTCGTATTTCTATTGAGGGATTAGAAAAAACCAATAATCAAATTAGAGGATTAGAGGATGGTTTTAATAAAGGATATTCTACATTAAAAAAATTGGTAGAAATGAAACACCCAGATGTTGGTTTTGGTATGACAGTACAGGATGCCAATGCCAAAGATTTAGTAGAACTTTACAAATTATCTGATGAATTAAATATGGAATTTGCAACAGCCTCTTTACATAATAGTTTCTATTTTGTGGAAGCAAAAAATATTATTAAGGATCGAATAATGGTAGCAAAGGAATTTGAAAGTCTAATCAATAAATTATTAAATTCTAATTCACCAAAAAAATGGTTTAGAGCTTATTTTAATCACGGATTGATTAATTATATATTTGGTCAAAAAAGATTACTTCCTTGTGATATGGCATTTGATACCTTTTTCATTGATCCATATGGAGATGTTATGCCTTGTAATGGAACGAAAGAAAAGGAAGTTATGGGAAACTTAAATACACAGACATGGGAAGAACTTTGGAATTCAGAGCAAGCTGATAAAGTTAGAAATAAGGTAAGACATTGTGACAGAGAATGTTGGATGATTGGTTCCGTTTCTCCAGCAATGCATAAATATATATGGAAGCCTACTTTATGGGTAATCAAACATAAATTTTTAAAACCTTTTCAAAAGGAAAAATATTCTATGTTTGAAAATAAGATTGTAAGAGATTATCGAGATGGAAAAGTGACAAAAGAAGAATTAGATGCATGTTCTACCTGTGATATGCATTGCGAAGTGAATAATGGGTTATCTAAAGAATCATTGGAACAATTAAAAACAAAAACAGGCGAGGAACTAGTGGATTCTGATATCAAAAAACAAATGGAGAGAGAAAAATGAAACAAGTAAAATTTTCAGTAATTGTTCCAATATATAAGGTGGAAAAGTATCTTGATAAATGTATTGAGAGCATTTTAAATCAAACATATTCTGATTTTGAATTGATATTAGTTGACGACGGGTCTCCCGATAATTGTCCTCAAATGTGTGATGATTATGCAAAAAAAGATAATAGAATAAAGGTAATTCATAAAAAAAATGGTGGACTTGTGAGTGCTAGAAATGCTGCTATTCAAGTGGCAACAGGGGAGTATGTATGCTATGTAGATGGTGATGATTGGATTAGTGAAAAACTATTAGAAACTGTTTATGATAAAGCAATAGAGAAATATTCTCCAGATATGGTAATATTTAATATTGTAAAGCAATATGAAAATGAGCAACAATTAATACCGAATGATTTAAAAGAAGGACTTTATGATAAAGAGCAATTAGAAAAACAAATTTATCCATACATGATGTATAATCCTCAAAAATCATTTTGTAAAGGACTGGTTTTTCCAGCTGCTTGTAATAAAATATATCGTACTCGTATTTTAAAAGAACATTTTTGTAGTGATGAAAGAATTCGAATGGGAGAAGATAATGCATTTGTCTTTGAATGCCTGTATTATTCTGATAAATTATATGTTTGCACAGACACTTTATATTACTATAATCAACTAAATGAAGGTTCTATTACAAGTCGATATGATGCCAATCGATTTATTAACAATCAGTATTTAACTACATATATTGAAACGAAATTGGGTGGTATAAATCCACAAATGGATTCCCAAATCAATGCCTTTAAGGCATATTGGTTAATTATGGCAATATTCCATGAGGTAAAATGTAAACAGAAATTATCAAAATCACGTAAACACATAAAAGAGAATATCAAAAAAACAGGGGTGTTAAAAGGCATTACATTAAAAGGACTACCAATTACAGCAAAAGTGTATTTAATCATGTTAAAATGTCATTTTTATTATATGTCATTATTTGCTGCTAAAATATTAGCTAAAAATCGTACGTAATCCTAGGAAGGTTGGAACATGATATATGAAATCAAGTAAAGCAAAAATTATTTTTCTAACATTTATTTTATTGACACTTGGAAATTCAAAATTTTTAATAAATGTTGGAATCAACTCATATGTAGAATTGATAGGCTATATTTTATTAGCAATTGAGATCTGGTTTTATGCTTTAAAAGAAATGCCAAAAAAAGGCTTATTATCACTTTTCAAAATTTTCTCGGTCCTATTAATTTTATTTTCCATAGGTATCTGTTTACAACCACTTAAATTATTCATCAAATTGCGCTTGCTATTTACCATGTTTATGATGGCAACAATTACTGTCCCATCTAAAAAATATTTGAACTCTTTAAATGGAGTTCGCATGGCTTCCTATGGAGTACTAATTGGAATCTTTGGTGCAATTTTATTATCCATTATAGGAAATGTTCCATTGTCTGAGATTTCTCATGAAGGTTTTTTGAATTTTGGATTCAATGGTGGGTTACAATATAAAAATTATTATGCTGCTACTTTACTTGCAAGTTTTATGGGAATATATACTTATCACAAATATGAGAAAAAAAATAGGTTAGATACTTTAATTATGATATTGCAAGTTATGTTGTTATTACTTTCTAGTTCTAGGGGAGGATATTTACTCTTTATTCTATTTTTTATCTTAATAAACTTTGATTGGATTGTGCAACTATATCATCGTATTGATAAGAATAGTTTTGTTACAAAACATAAATGGCAATTGATCGTTTTTGTGATAGTTTTATTTATTGTTGGCTGTTTTGGAGCTTCAAAATTAATTTGTAACAGTGCAACCTATATGTACCGTGTAAGAGGGGTACAAAATTACATTTCTTTTTACAAAAATGACTGGTTTCATTTACTATTCGGAAATGCACAAATGGCATTTGGCAATCCCGATATACCATATGTAACTGCAATTCGAATTGCCATTAATGGTTTTGATGGCTCTTATGAAATGGGGTTCATCAATGTACTTGTAAAAAATGGTATTATTGGAATACTAGGATATATTTGGGTATATATCATGATTATTCAAAGTACAAAAAAAATGAGAGAAAATAAATATAAAATACCAGTGATAGCTGTATTAACTGTATTACTATTTTCTTCTCTTGTAGAATCTTATGTTTGTTCCTTACATGGAATCTTTGGTGTCTATTGTTACTTGTTTATGTTAGGCATATGTGGAATAGATGCAACAAATCCAAATAATAAAAAAGAACAAAATAAAAAAATTGTACTGGTTGATGAATGTATTGATCGAGTTGGCGGTGTAGAAAGAGTAATTTGTACACTTGCGAATAGTTTATCAGAAAAATATGATGTAACTGTAATTAGTGAGTATAAACTAAATGAAACCCCTTTTTATGAATATAATTCGAATGTCAAGATTCAATATTTAATGAACAATACAAAACAGAAATCTTCTACATTAAAAAATAAAAATTTGAAGTATTATTTTTATCGATCATTTGAAAAACTGAAATCAAAAATTTTATTAAAACAAAGGATCAAAAAAATAACTTATCATTCTAATGAAATGAGTCATGCAAGTGTTATTATCTTTGGAAGAGTTTATATGGCTTTACATTTTTTACCATTTTTAAATAAAAGAGAAAATTGTAAAATTATTGTTCGTGATGCAATTCATTTAAAGTATTATAGCAAAAAAATTCAGGAACAGATTTTAACTTATTTCCCAAATAAAGTAGATGAATTTATTGTCTCATCCGATGAAAGTATAAAAGCTTATCAAGAATTTTTTAAAGAAAAATCTGTCAATATGAAAAAAATTTATAATCCATTAGGTATTATTCCAAATATAGAATATCATTTTGCAAATAAAAAAATTATATCAATAGGAAGATTAGATGAACAAAAGGGATTTGAAACATTGATTCGCGCAATGGCACAAGTTCATAATAAATATGAGGATTGGTCTTTAGAAATCTACGGAAGTGGAACGTATGAAAAAAAATTACAGGATGAAATTGAAAAACAGAAAGCGGAAGAATATATTAAAATACTTCCAGCTGTTCATGATGTTGTTTCAGTATTCAATCAATCTTCGATTTTTGTCTTGCCATCTCGATATGAAGGATATGCAAATGTTTTAGTGGAAGCAATGTCTTGTGGAATTCCATGTATTAGTTTTGATTGGTTAATGGGGGCTGATGAAATCATTGAAGATGGTGAGAATGGGATTCTCGTTCATTTGGTCGATAGGGAAGGTTATTTTAATGGGCTTAATTATGCACAGGATGCGATGTCTTTAGCAGAAAAAATAGCGTTTTTAATTGAAAGCCCGACTGTATGTGATGAAATGAGCAAAAAAGCCACTCAAATTGTAAATGAAAGGTCTATCAATGTAATTGTTCAAAAATGGACAAGCATGATTTTGGATACTTATGAGAAGTAAGAAAGCATTTAAAAATATTATAACCTCATTGTTATTTCAATTTTGTACAATCATATGTGGATTTATTGTTCCAAAGTTAATTATTGATAATTTTGGTTCAAAAGTAAATGGACTTATTACATCTATTACACAGTTTTTAGCTTATATAACCCTTCTCGAATCAGGAATTGGTCCTGTAATTAAGGCAAAGCTTTATAAACCAATCGCCCAAAAAAATAAAAGCGAAATTCAAAATATCTTATATGCATCTGAAAAATTTTTTAAAGTGTTATCTCGCATATTTCTAATTTATATATCGTTATTATGTATAATATATCCAATGATTGTTGCATCGGATTTTGATACATTTTTTACAGTAAGTTTGATTTTAATCATCTCTATTAGTACATTTGCAGAATATTATTTTGGTATGACTTATAAGTTATTTTTACAGGCTGACCAAAAAGGATATGTCATATCTATCATCCAAATTATAACTACAGTATTCAATACAATATTTGTAATTATACTTATCAAATTAGGAGTAGAAATTCAATTTGTGAAATTAATGACTGCGACGATTTATGTAGCAAGACCACTCTTTTTGAAATATTATTTTAATCGAAAATATGATATCAAATATTTTGATGTAGATAAAAACTATAAGTTAGATAAAAAATGGGATGGACTTGCCCAACATATTGCCTCTGTTATTCATACCAACACAGATGTAGTAGTTATTACCATTTTTTTAAACGTATTAGAGGTATCAGTATACTCTGTATATATGCTAGTAGTAAATGGTGTAAAGAGAATTGCAGAGGCACTAACAGGTGGAATTGAGGCAACATTTGGTGATATGATTTCTAAAAATGAAAAAGAAACTCTACGGAACCGTTTTGATCAGTATGAGTTCTTATACTTAAATATTTTAACTATATTATTTAGTTGTACGCTGATATTAATTACACCATTTGTATCTGTTTATACAAGTAAAATTGCAGATGTTAATTATGTACTGCCTTTGTTTGGCTTCTTAATTGTTTTGGCTGAATTTGTGCATTCCATTCGTATGCCATATAATTTATTAACATTATCGGCTGGTCATTTTAAAGAAACGAGAACAGGTGCTTGGGTAGAAGCAGTTTTAAACATTGTATTATCTGTTATTTTGGTATTTCATTATGGATTAGTAGGAGTTGCCATTGGAACATTAGTTGCTATGATAATTCGAACGATTGAATTTGTAATACATGCTTCTAAATATATACTGGAAAGAAGTATTTTTATAAGCATGAAAAAGTTTATGGTATTGATACTTGAAACTTCAGTATTGTTATTGTTGAATTATTGGCTATCTCCTTATATAATAATTAATAGTTATTTATCATGGTTTTTATTTGCAATTCTAGTATTTTTTATGTCTTGTCTATTTGTTTTTCCAGTGAGTTTATTGATTTTTAAAGATCAAAGGAGTCTTATTAAGAAAATACTTATGAGAAAGAAAAAATAGGATTAGGATATTAAATTCATGAGAAATAGTATTTTTTAAGGAAGTGAACACTTATGAAAGGGAAAAATAAAAAAGTATATTTGGAATTTTTAAGAATTATAGCAGCATTTTTGGTTATTTTCAATCATAATATTGGCTTTCATTTATACAAAACAAATTGTCATGCTATAATGCGGTTATTTTATATTTTCTGTTCTGTAGTCAGTAAAATAAGTGTACCACTTTTCTTTATGATATCCGGTTCACTATTATTGGACAAAGAAGAATCGTTAAAAACGTTATATAAAAAGCGGATTGGAAAAATTCTTCTTGCTTTATTATTTGCAAGCTTTGCTATTTATTTGTATAATGTGATAGATAAGAATCAGTCGTTTATAATAAGTGAATTTATTCAAAAAATGATATCTGGAAATATTACAGTTGAATATTGGTATTTGTATGCATATTTAGGTGTATTAATTATGTTACCATTTTTAAAATGTTTAGTAAGAAGTATGAAAAATATGGATTATAAATATTTATTCATCTTACGCATCGTTATGAAATCATTGATACCGATTGTCATTTATTTAAGTGGTATACTATTTGATATAAAATTATCATTATCTCCAAACTTTAATATTGCATTTGCAACCGTTTCATGTATCTTTTACATGCTAATGGGATATTATATTGATAAAAAAATCGATATTGAAAAGTTAACTAAAAATCAGTGGATTCAATTAATCGGTGCTTTTATAGGTGCAACATTTATAACAATTGGCTTTATTTATTATGATGGTATGAAAAATGGATTTAACCAAAATTTTATACAACTCTTTGATTATGTAATAGCAATTAGTACATTCATTTTTGTAAAATACATATTTGTCCATAGAGGTGTTAATTCAAAAATACAAGCTGTTATTATATTTGTAGGAAATTTGACATTTGGTATATACTTACTTGAGCCATTGTTTAGAGTTCCAATTTCAAAAGTAGTAAACATCTTATATCAAATTAACATGCCTGTGTTAGTTGTATCCTTTATTTATTGTGTAGTTGCAATGATGATATGTGGGCTAATTACCTATATTTTGAAACATATACCCGGTATCAGGAAAATCGTATAGGAGGAGTTGAATTTATGAAAACATATTTAGTAACAGGTGGAGCAGGTTTTATAGGATCTAGTTTAACAAAAAAATTATTGAGTGATGGAAATAAGGTGGTTGTGATAGATAATTTCTGTGATTACTATAACCCACAAAAAAAGAAAGTAATGTAAAGAATTCTTAAAAAACGATGATTATAGTTTATATCGTGGTGATATTCGCAATCGTGAAGATATCAAAAAAATTATGGATGAAAATGAAATAGATGTGATTGTACATTTAGCAACTATGGCAGTAGTAAGGCCTTCTATTGAAAACTCAATACTGTATCAAGAGGTAATCAGTGATGTTATTATTGCCAATCGATTTGATTCAGAACTGAATGATTGTATCAATAAAATTTATACAAGGGATATTTTTAGAAGATATTAAGTTGTAAAGTAGAAGAAATTGAATTCTACTTTTTTTCTGAGTATGATACAATAATATAGGAAGTGATAACATGGCTAAAAAAAATAAAAGGAAGCAAATGATACTTCATCAACGAATCGGAAAAGTATTTTCTTTATTATTGGTAATTGTTACCGTTATCTTTTTTGGTATGATTTTCAGCATGAATATTTTACCAATAAAATATATGACTATATTACTTGGAATATATGCTCCAATTGTAATCATTTTAGTATTACTTATGTTAATGAAAAAACTGAAGTTAAAGATAAAAATACCATGTGAAATCATATCGGTAATTCTTGTATTTATTTTATTTTTAGGAATATCTTATTTAAATAAAACAATGAATTTCATAGGGAAAATTAAAGACAAAAAATATCAAACAGAAAATTATTATGTAGTGGTATTAGAAAATAGTCAATATCAAGATTTAAATTCGCTTAAAAATAAAACCATTGGAATTCATACAAGCACTTTAGACAGTCAAGAAGATGCATTCAATGATTTTAATAAAAAATTATCTTATAATGGAAAAGATTATACTGATTTCATGAAACTAGGAAATGATTTGATAAATAAGAATATTGATGCGATGTTTATCAATGGATCATACTTATCGATTCTACAAGATGAGGATGAAACATTCGGTAGTAAAATGAAAATATTAGAAATAATTGAAATTAAAATAAAAAATGAAACTATAAAAAAAGATATTGATGTTACAAAAGAACCATTTAATTTATATATTAGTGGTATTGATATTTATGGAAATATTACATCTGTATCTAGAAGTGATGTCAATATAATTGTAACTGTAAACCCTGTTACACATCAGATTTTATTAACTTCAATTCCGAGAGATTATTACGTAAGACTTCATGGAACAACTGGATATCGAGATAAATTAACGCATGCAGGAATTTATGGAGTGGATATGTCAATTTCTACATTAGAAGACTTATTAGATATCGATATTAACTATTATGCGAGAGTTAATTTTACCACATTAATTAAACTAGTTGATGCGATAGGGGGAGTAGATGTATATTCTGATTATACCTTTACATCACATCATGGCAATTTTAAATTTAATGTTGGAATGAATCATATGAATGGTGAACAGGCTCTAGGCTTTACAAGAGAGCGCTATGCATTTAAAGATGGAGATCGACAAAGAGGAAAGAATCAACAGAAAGTAATTACAGCTATCATTAATAAAGCTTTATCTTCTAAAACGTTAATTACAAAATATACCAATATATTAGATTCATTACAGAGTAGTTTTCAAACCAATTTAGGAAGTAATAAAATTTATAGCCTAGTGAATATGCAACTAGATAAAATGCCATCTTGGGAGATTACTTCTATTAGTTTAGATGGTACTGGTAAAAGTGAATATACGTATTCTTATAGTGGTGGGAAGTTATACGTTATGGAACCAGATTTAAGTACAGTGGAGGATGCTAAAGAGAAGATAAAAGAAATAATGAACATTCAGTAAATATTAGGACAATTATTGTTGTTCTTTTTTTTACCTATGAACATATTGACTTAAATAGTAACATATGTTACTATTATGTTAGAGAGGAGGGAGTATGAATTCTAATCAAAATAAATTACTAAATAGAATGAAAAGATTAGTATATGAAGGAAAAAGAAGATTTGAAGATAGAGAGGATAGAAATTATTTTGAAGATTTATTGGAAATAAATATATCTCCCTCTCAAGCTTGGGAACACATATTAAGTTTAAATCCCCATATGTATTTTCCAGATTTAAAGCCGTTGTATAATAGGAGTAATAATACTCTAACTTTTAAAAAATTAATAAATGGAATATGTGTTTACATAAAACTGCAACTTGAAATCACAAATGAATTAGAAGAAGTCGTTTGTCTTTCTTTTCATAGAGATTATAAAAGGAGTGAAGAGTATGAAATGTTATGTGTGTAATGGAACAGATACCATTATTAAAGAATATAAAAAAGAATTTATTATAAAAGGGGAAAAAATTGTAGAAACAATAAAATCAAGGTTTTGTACAAACTGTAATAAACAAATATATGACGAGATATTAGACGAAGAAGCTGCTAAAAAAGTATTACTTGCTTATTCAAAACAATATGGAATAGAACCCGATAAAATCAAGCAATTTAGAAAAAAATATCATTTATCACAAGACTTATTTGCGAAAATCATAGGATGTGCGAAAAAAACATTAATCAGTTATGAAAATGGAACTTCTATCCCAAACGATACCTACATGATTATAATAAATACTATACTTGAAAATGAAGAAACAATCCAACCTATTATTGAGGCAAACCGAATCAGATTTACAGAAGAAGAATATCATAAAATTAAAAGTAAAATATATCCCTATATTGGAAATAATATTAAGAGTATTTGTTTTCAAATAGATCAAGAAAGAAATCCTTTCAATGGTTTTACAAAATTTTCAATTGAAAAATTAAAAACGATAGTTGTGTTTTTGACAATGAATGGAATCAATAAAACAAAACTATTAAAAGAACTATTTTATGTTGATTTTAAATGTTATAAAATGTTTGGATATTCTATGACAGGGCTTGAATATGCAAGACTTCCTTATGGACCAGTACCAGATAATTTTGAAATCATGTTACAAGAATTAGAGAAAAGTGAAATTATAGATTATAAAAAAATCATTCATGAAAACTACGAAGAAGATATCATAGAATCAAAGATAAAAATTGATCCTAGTATCTTAGATAAAGAAGAAATAAAAATTTTAAATTTTGTGAAAGATTACTTTCAAAGTTTTAACGTAAGTAAAATTGTTGAATTTTCTCATAAGGAAGCAGCTTATAAAAATACCAAGCCATCGGAATTAATCGACTATCAATATGCTTTTGATTTACAAATATAGTATATTTTTACCACTTGAATAAAATGGGATTTCCCTGTATACTGTTGTAAGTAACAGTGAGGAATGATTGTATATGAAAATATTAGAAAAAATAAATAATGTTTTTAAAAATATAATTCAAAAAATAAATAATTATCAAACAAAAATATTAAATGGGAGGAAAATAAATAAACCTGTTGTTACCATAACGCTTATTAATATTATCTTTACAATATTATTAACCGTTTCTATTTGTAAATTAAATTTAATTCCTTTGAAATATCTTATTCTAATTGTTGTAATACTCATTATAATGAATATTGCCATTTTACTTTTAATTAGTCGGAAGAAATCTTGGATGAAATATATTGGATATGGATTAACTGTCATTTTAATAGTAATGAGTAGTATTGGTATCTATTACATATCTAAAACAAACCATTTTTTAAATAAAGCTTTTAACAATGCAACCAATACGTATACTAATACCTATTATATTGTTACTTTAAGTAATGATAAGTATAAAGAATTATCAAATATAAAAATATTGGGATATTATAAAAATATTCCTGCAATTGATGAAGCACTTCAAAAATTTGATGAAATTTATAAAGTTGGAAAAGAAGATTATAATGAATTTACAGAATTATTAAAAGATTTGAATGCTAAAAAATTTGATGCGACTATTATAGAAGCTTCATTATATGAGGTACTCACCAAAGAGAGTAATGTAATGCCCGAGAAGGATTATAAGATAATCTATCAGTTTGATCTCAAAATAGAAGAAGAAGTAGAAGAAATTAAGGACGATGGAAATAATTTTAGTATTTATATTGGTGGGACAGATTTTACTGAAAAAAACAATGACTTTAATATGGTAGTAACCATTAATGTGAAGACCCATAAAATATTACTCACTTCTATTCCAAGAGATTATTATGTCACAGTAAATGGAAAAGGAATGAAAGACATACTAGGGTATGCTGGCTATAGTGGAATTCAAACATCCAGAAAAACTGTGGAAGATTTATTTCAAACGAATATTGATTATTTTGTAAAAATTAATACCGATAGTTTAGTTGGATTAGTGGATACTTTGGGTGGCATTGAATATTGCTCAGATGTTTCATTCACTACAACACATGCGATGGTAAGAGGAACATATGATGATACCAAAGGACAGAAATTGTATGTAGAAAAAGGATGCAGAAATTATAACGGAATTCAAATTTTAACCATTTCGAGAGAGAGATTAGCATTCTCTGGTGGCGATAATCAAAGACAAAAGAACTGTCAAAATATCATGGTTAGCATTTTCAAAAAAATGCTAAGGCCTGAAAATTTAACCAATTATACCAATATCTTAAATGCAGTTAGTAATTTATATACAACTAATATTCCAAGAGAATTGGTATCAGAACTTGCGAAAGATACGATTGATAATGGTGCTTCTTGGTCGATTGAACAACAAACGGTAACAGGAAGTGGTAATAGAGGATATGTCCATATGGGAACTGTTCAAGATTATATTACTATTCCAAATCAAGAATCTATCAATCAGGCAATCGCAAATATCAATAAGATAAAAGCAGGTAAATAATTTTAAAAAATGTACAAATTTAGACATTTGTATGTTTTTTTGTTAAAATGAAAAAATTGTTATAATAGAAAAATGAAATTATGATAAAAGTAGAAATCAAAAATAGAAAAAGTATCATTTGTAAGAAAAAAACAAGTATGGTATTCTCCTAAAAGAACTGGAGGAATACTCATGAAAGATGTACGCAAAGAAAAACTAGAAGAAGGAAAAATTATCCCCTTAACATATGATTATGTATTTACAGCAATATTCAATAACCCCGAAAATATAGATATTGTAGAAAATTTTCTATCTTGTTACCTAGAAATACCACTTGAAAAAATAAAAGGGAAAGTAAAACTGTGTTCAAGAGATTTACAACTAGAAGGAAAACAAGAAGCGAATAAACAAGTAGATTTAATCCTAGAATTGGAAGATGAAAAAATCAATATCGAATTATCCAATAAAGTAAATCAAGGAACGATTGACCGAAATATTATATATGCATGTAATATACATTCTGGAAACCTAAAGTATGGAGATAACAGTTATAATAAGATAGGAAGAACCATTCAAATTAATTTAAACAATTGTCGAACTAGTAACAAACTAAAAGAAACCTACTATTTCAGAAATGAAGAAGGAAAAATATTAAGTGAAAAATTTAGAATTGACTTTGTAGATATGGTAATTGGAAGCAAATTATGTTATACTGATAGTGAAAGCAACTTAACAAAATGGTGTTTTGCATTTACAACCCAGAAAAAGGAAGCATTTCAAAAAGTGGTAGGGGAGATAGAGATGGAAGAAAAGGCAAGGAAAAAGTTAATAGAAGAGGTAGATAAGTATAGTACAGATGAAGAAGTAGTGGCATTATATTCAGCATACACAAGACAAGAGTTAGAATATAATACATTTGTGGAAGATGCGAAAGAGGAAGGAATACAACAAGGTATACAACAGGGTGTTGAGCAAGAAAAAGAGACAATTGCTAAAAATTTGCTAAAAGAAAATGTAGACATTGAAATTATTATGAAAGTAACCGGCCTTACAAAAGAACAGATTAGCACAATTGTATAGCAGATATATGGACGATGATTTGTTCCAAAATATTGAAAAGTGATAGAATATCCTGTATACTTTGTTTATAACATTGTTTATGTCATATATATTATATATATCAGTATAAGGAGAAGTTTATGAAAGCCATTCGTCAGTTTTTTGTCATATTATTGGTAATTACAACTTTTATGAGTTTATTGTTACTTACATTAATAGGAAGTAGTCAACTTTTATTTGTCAAAAAAAATATGATTGAACTTGTAAAACAGGTGGATTTTAGAGAATTAATCGGTTATCAAGTAGAAGATGATATCTATCAATTACTAGAACAGGCAGGTCTACCAAGTCAATATGTAGATTATATCATAGAAGATCAAAATGTTAGAAATTATATAGGCACTTATTTGGCAGAAGGAATGGAATCACTTTTATATAGAAAAGAATCAGCATCTATTGATTCCAATGAATTATATAATGTGTTTGTAAAAAGTATGGATCAAGCTTTTATTTCATTTGAAGAAGATACAATAGAAGAGGATGCACATTTGACCAAACAAGATCAACAAAGAATTCATCAAAAATTGGAATACTATGTACCTAAAATTGCAGAAAAAATACCATCATTTGAAACACTGTTAGAAACAAAAGTGATAGAAACTACAAAGAACAAAGAATTGGCTCAAATGAAATTAATAATTCGGACGCTTCAAAATTTTTATAAGTGGAAACCCGTCTTAAGTATTTTCATATTACTACAACTATTTCTCATATTTCTTTTAAAAATAAGAAACTTTAAATACATCAAATGGTTTATGGTTCCATTTTTACTAACTGGAGTTGTACTTTATTATTTTAAAATACAACTACCATCTTTAATGACACATTATTTTCCAAGAAATTTAGCATTTATACAGAACTTTTTGGAACAAACGATGCAAACTATTTATACGAGTTGGGATCGTACGATTCTAATTTGTTTTAGCCTTTCTGCTTTATTTCTTTTGTTACAATTTTTAATTCGTTTTGTTCAAGTGCAACAAGAAAGACATTCATAAAAGTAAAAATTGTAACAATATTTAAAAATTTGATTGAAAAGTATACTAAAAATCTGTATACTTTTTATTAGAGATTAGGAGTGATTGTAGTGAAGATTGTAGGTAGTAGAATATGAAAGCAATAGGACGTATTTTTGGTACTCTTGTTACCATAATATTGGTATTTACAAGTTTGATTTGTCTGCTTGCATCTACTTTTTTAACCAGTACAAAGGACATTTTATCAACTGATATTGTAGCGAATATGGTAAAACAAATTGATTTTAAAGAATTAATGGGAGAACAAGTGCATGAAGAAATTTCTTCTGTTTTAGAACAAGCAGGAATTCCAAATGAATATGTTGAATATGTATTAGAAAATGAAGAACTAAAAGAATATATGGGAAACTATATGGCAGAAGGAATTGATTATATATTATATGAAAAAGAGCTACCTGTGATATCAGAACAAGAGGTAACCAATTTGCTTTCTAATAGTTTTGACCAAGTGATCATAGAACTAGAAAATCATAATATAGAAGTCTCAACGCAATTAACCAAAGAACAACAAGAACAAATTCATGAGCAAATAGAAGTTTATGTTCCACAGATTGTCGAAAAAATTCCAGAAGTAGAAAGTTTAATTGAAGATAAAGTTTCTGAAAATGAAGAAATACAAAATGCGAAACAAAAATTAGAAGAGTTGCGTGATCTAAATGAAAAAGTGCAGTTTGTATATCAAATGCAACCAACGATTTTATTGTTAGCTATTTTGCAACTTGTTCTTATTATTGTATTAAAACGTAAGAACTTCCGTTTTATCAAATGGCTATTCTTACCATTTATGGCACTAGCTGTTATCTTAGAAATATTAAACGCAAAAGTACCAACCTTAGTACAACAATATTATCCAGAGAAAATTGGATTTATGAGATCATTTATTGATAGTACCTTAAATTGTATTTTTGGAGTATGGAAACAAGATGCACAAATTTATTTCATTCTTGCGATTCTACTTGTAGTTGCACAAATCGCAGTAATTGTTGTTTCTATTTCTAAAAATAGAAGACAAAAGGATATGGACATTTTATAAGACATCGCAAAATGTGATGTTTTTTTCATCCTGTAATTAGAGTGACAAAATCCGACAAACAAAAGCAATACAATAAAGATGGTGATGTGTATGAAGAAAAATATAGAAACAATCGTTGTTTGTATTGCTGTTGGATTTTTGATGGGACAATTTATGTTTCATCAATACAAAAAAGATGAAAAACCATCTACAAATTCTACTATACCAGTTGTGCAAACAACAGAAAAACTTTATTTTTTACAACAAGGCGTTTATTCTAATTTGGATAGCATGAAACAAAACCTAACCGATTTTGAATATTATATCTACACTGAAAAAGACAACAAATACTATGTTTATGTAGCAATTGTTAAAAGTGTAGAAAATATGGAAAAATTAAAAGGATTTTTCAATCAAAAAGGGTATGATATTTATGTAAAGGAAATTTCTGTTACAAGTACAGCCTTCTTAGAAGTCCTAAATCAATATGAACAATTATTAAGTGGAACTAACGATGAAAAAACAATTCAAGCTGCTTGTGCACAAATTTTGGCAAAATATGAGGAGTTAGTGGTAAATGACTAAAATAAAAGATATTCCAGTACAAGAGCGCCCAATGGAGCGACTACTTCAATACGGAGTGGAATCCATTAGCAATGAAGAATTACTAGCAATTCTACTTCGAACAGGAAGCAAAAAACAATCATCTAAAGAACTTGCAACTACAATTTTATCTAAATTAAAACAAGTATCTGAATTAAAAGAAATGACTTATGAAGAATTTTTACGGATTGATGGAATTGGAAAATCCAAAGCAATGATTCTAATGGCGGCAATTGAACTTGGAAAACGGATGCAACGGAAGATTGAAACAATACAGGGAAAAAAGTTCAATCAAGCAAATATAATATATGAATATTATCGTAATCTTTTGGGTGACAAAAAACAAGAACATGTATATTGTCTATACTTAGATTCCAAAAAGAAAATTATTAAGGAAAAATTATTATTCTTAGGAACGATAAACTATAGTATGATTCATCCAAGAGAGATTTTTAAAGAGGCTTATTTATCAGGTGCAACTGCAATCATATGCATTCATAACCATCCAACAGGAGATGTGACACCAAGTAAAGAAGATTATGCAATGACGTATCATTTGAAGCAGGTAGGGGATCTACTTGGGATTCCACTTTTGGATCATATCATTATTGGAAAAAACGGGTATTATAGTTTTTTTGAAACTGGAGATTTTGATAAAATAAACGAATGAGAGGGGTATCTATGCGGAAAAAACGAAAAATAGAAAGGCGATATTATATTGTTATTTTTTTCTTATGCATTTCATTATTTTTAGGCTTGCTAATCTATTTGGTACGAGATGAGAGAAAAACAAGTAGTGTAGAGCGGATTTTGCAAGACTCTGTTTTATTTGTACAAAAAATAGTCTCTGCCCCAATCCACTTTGTAACCGATCAAATATCAGAAACGAAAGAAAAAAATGACATTTATAAAAAATATAAAAAACTACAAGCTAGAGTAGAACAGATCGAATCTATAGAAGCCCGAAATAAAGAACTAGAATCTCAATTACAAGAAATGAAAGCCCTATTAGAACTCAATCAAATACTGTCAGAAAATACACCTATTTCTGCAAGTGTGATTACACGTAACATTGATGGTTGGTATCAAACTGTTACAATTGATAGAGGAGAAAAAGATGGGATTAAAGAAAATATGGCAGTGATAACTGGTCAGGGGATGATTGGGGAAGTCATTCAGGTGAACAGTTTTTCTAGTACTGTAAAACTATTAACAAGTGTGGATGGGAATCATAAAATATCTGTAAAAATAGAAGGAAACGAAGGATATATATATGGATTATTATCTGATTATGAAACAGGGAATCAGGTTTATAAGATTGAAGGAATTGCCGAAAATACAGAAATCAAAGAAGGTGCAAGTGTTGTTACGACAGGGCTTGGGAATACCTATCCATCTGGAATTTTAGTAGGAACAGTTACACAAGTGAAAACAGATCACTTTGATCTATCTAGAACGATTCTTGTGCATCCTAGTGTTGACTTTAATGAAATTCGCTATGTAACGGTATTAAAGAAATGAGTGATAAATCATGCATGCAATCATAATAACCATAATTTCCTTTTTATTAGAAGGAATCTTTTCTTTCTATATTCCCATTTTTTCTCACTTTTGGCTACCGATTCCTACACTACTTTCCGTATGCTTTTGTCATGTGTATTTTCTTAAAAATAAAAGTTATATATGGTATGCTTTTCTAACAGGAATTTTATATGATATTGCCTACACCAATACCTTATTTCTTCATGGTATTCTATTTGTTTGTATGGGTTATATTGGTAAGAAAATATCCCAGTTTATTTCACATACATGGTATCAATTTTTAGTTATGACAATCTTGCTCATTGGTATTTATCGTTTGTTGTCTTATATCATACTAATCATCATTGGTTATTTTCATTTTAATCCTTCTTTCTTTTTATCCATTACGTTGGCATCCTTCTTATGGAATGTGATCTATAGTTTATTGTTATATGTGATTGATCATTTTATTTTAAAAAAATTCACTACGAAAAGGTTGTTCTAAGTAAATAGAATAGTACATATAATTGAATAGGTGATAAGATGAATCCAGATATCCGTAGAATTCGTAGTCAAATGAAACAAAAAAAGAAAACACAAAAATCCATTGTCCAACGTACAAGCTATGCAAAATGGCTTTCCAAATTGGGCATTACGATCATTTTAACGCTTGTTACACTAATTACATTGAAATCCAATAGTAAATATAAAGCAACATTTTATCAATATGTTTATGATAGCCATATTTCATTTGCGAGTATCAATGCCACTTATCAAAAGTATTTTGGGTCACCTTTGCCATTTCAAGAACTATGGAAAGATAAGACCGCTCCTGTATTTGATGAAAAATTAATTTTTACAGAACAACATATCTATAAAGATGGAGTGGCGTTAACTGTCGATAGTGGGTATTTAGTTCCTGTCTTAGAAAGTGGAATGGTTGTATTTATTGGTGAAAAAGAGGGGTATGGAAATACTGTCATTATTCAGCAAATGGATGGTATTGATGTATGGTATTCTAATTTAGGAACTGTCAATGTGAAATTATATGATTATGTAGATAAGGGCAGTTTATTAGGGGAAGTAAAAGGAAATCAACTATATTTGGTTTATAAGAAAAATGGAACTATCTTAAATTATGAAGAATACATTTAAATTTGAAATCTCTGTTATTTATTACATTGTAGGTCTGTTTTGTTTTCTAACAGGATATTTTAAAGATTTTATTTGGATTTCTTTACTCATAATGATTCATGAATGTGGTCATGTGACTGGCGCAATCATATGTAATTGGAAGATAGAGCGGGTGATTATTCTACCATTTGGAGGCATGACATTATTACACGAGAGTCTCAATCGTCCAATTTATCAAGAATGGTTAATTGTTTTATTAGGTCCTATATATCAAATGCTATTTTTTTTGATATTATATTTTTTGAAGTATATGAATCCTACATTTATGTTGTACCATTTTTTATTGTTGGGATTTAATTTATTACCTATGATTCCTTTGGATGGAGCTAAAATATTACAGTTGGGTTTAGAACCTATCTTACCTTACAGATGCGCAAAATATGCAGGATTATGGGTATCTATTTTTTTGCTATTATTTTTAATCGGCTATACGATTCATAGTCGTAATATTTTGTTTGGGATTGTTTTATTTTTTGTGGCAAAAGAGAATATCAAATTTTATCAACATATTCCTTATCAAATGGAAAAGTTTTTATTGGAACGATATTTATATGCTTATTCATTTCGAAAATATTGTTTCATAAAAAGTGACAATTTGTATGCAATGAAAAGAGGATACCAGCATATGTTTTGGAAACAATCTACATGGAAAACAGAACAAGAAATTTTAGATGCCTATTTTATAAAAAATAAAACTCGTATTATTTGACAAAATAAGGAAACTATGATAGAATTCTATATTGTGTAGAGCCTCACTCTACAACCACACAGAAAAGGTGAAAACATTAGTGTACCTTAATGGTGAGTCTTAGAATCTTAAAGGAGGTTATTTATGAAAGCTGTTATTGAAACTGGTGGAAAGCAATACTACGTAGAAGAAGGAACTGTTCTTTATGTAGAAAAAATGGATGCAGAACCCGGTAAAGCAATTGAATTTGATAAAGTATTAATGGCAAATGGTGTTGTAGGACGCCCTTATGTTACTGGAGCAAAAGTTACTGCTGAAGTAATCAAACATGGTAAGCAAAAGAAGATTATCGTTTATAAATACAAGCAAAAGAAAAATTACCATAAGACACAAGGTCATCGTCAACCATACACTAAAGTACAAATTAAATCTATCGTGAGCAAATAATGATAAGAATAGAGATAGAAAATAAAGAAAAACCAGAAAGCATTGTTGTAGAGGGACATGCAGGGTATGGTGTAAGTGGTACCGATATTGTATGTGCGAGTGTGAGTAGTATTCTAATTACAACAATCAATGCGATGCTTCGTGTCGATGAAAAAAGTATTCGATATGTTCAAAAAGAAGCATATGTGAAATTAGAGATTATAACACATTCTACTATGATTGATCTTTTAATGGAGAATATGATTTCACTGTTAGAGGAATTAGAACAAGATTATAAAAAATATGTAAAAATAAATAAGGAGGTGTACTTATGACAAACTTTATGAGATTAGAAATTCAATTATTTGCGCATAAAAAAGGACAAGGATCTACGAAAAATGGACGTGATTCTATTGCCAAAAGATTAGGTGCGAAAGCAGCTGACGGAGAATATGTAAGTGGCGGATCTATTTTATATCGTCAACGTGGAACTAAAATTTATCCAGGACATAATGTAGGAATCGGTAGTGATGATACTGTATATGCAAAAATAGCTGGATATGTGAAATTTGAACGTGTTGGAAGAGATAGAAAACAAGTAAGTGTTTATCCAGAAAAGCAAGAAGCGTAAGTTACAAATGAAAAACTTAGCTTTTTTCTTTTTAAAAAATTCTAAGCGATAAAAAAGAAAATACATGATATAATAATATAAAGAGATTTCAGAATAAATAAAGGAGAAGTATTAAGATGTATAATGATTATTTTGAAGATGAGCAAACAATGGAGATATATCAAACTGCAAACACTTTATATAATCAAATTTGTCAATTTGTGGAAAACAAAGTTATGTTGGAAGTAAAAGTAGACTTTGATGTTTGTTTCATTATTTCATTACTTTTAAATGAACATAAAATAAAACCAGAATTAGAAAAAGACGGATTTTCTTTGCAAAGATTGAGTGATTATTTTCAAATGGATTTGAGTGTATTAGGAGTCAAATCCTATGCGCAAGGGAATATCATGTCGCAATGTGCTTCTGAAACGTTAGTACATTTGATTAATTATATGGGTCATGAGAAAAATAAAATGAATTGTTATGATATATTGGAAAATCTACATAGCATCCACATGATTGCATGGTATCAATGGACAGAAAGAATCAATGGACAAGGACAATTTTATCATGATTCTAATACACACCAATATATACAGAATGTTATATATGCGAATCCAGAAGACAAAAAAGATACGAGATGGATTAAATAATAATTTTATTATTAGAAATGAGTGATCAATATGTTTATTGATGAAGTTACAATTGAACTATATGCAGGTGATGGTGGAAATGGATGTATGGCCTTCCGTAGAGAAAAATTTATTCCTATGGGTGGTCCATATGGTGGGAATGGTGGGAAAGGCTCTGACATCATTTTTGAAGTGGATGAAGGCCTTAATACACTCATTGATTTACGTTACAAAAGGGTCATCAAAGGGAATAAAGGTGCGAATGGTGAAGGCAAAGCCAAACAAGGCGCTAGTGCCAAAGATATCATTATCAAAGTTCCTTTAGGAACTGTTGTAACAGATACTGAGACCAATTTGATTATAGCCGATTTAACAAAAAAAGAGGATCGTGTCGTAGTTGCATATGGAGGTCGTGGTGGAAGGGGTAACATGGCCTTTGCAACACGTTCCAATCCTGCTCCTGCAATCGCTGAAAATGGAGAACCTGGGGAATATAAAAAAATCAAAGTGGAATTAAAATTATTAGCTGATGTTGGCTTAGTCGGAATGCCAAGCGTAGGCAAATCTACTTTAATTTCTCAAATATCAGCATCTAAGCCCAAAATAGCTGCTTATCATTTTACAACATTAACACCCAATTTAGGTGTTGTTCGAGTATCAGAAAATAAATCTTTCGTAGTTGCTGATTTACCTGGGTTAATTGAAGGAGCTTCTTTAGGTGAAGGTCTAGGAGATCGTTTCTTAAAACATATTGAACGTACTCGTATTATTGCACATGTAATTGATATGAGTGGTTTTGAGGGAAGAAATCCATATGAAGATTATCAAATTATCAATCAGGAACTTCGCAATTTTAACGAGAAAATAATGGAAAAACCACAAATTGTAATTGCCAATAAAATGGATATGGAAGGTGCAAAAGAAAACTTGAGAGAGTTTCAAGAAAAAGTAAAAGATGTTCCAATTTATCCAATTTCTGCAATAAAAAAAGATGGATTGCAACCTGTTATTCATGCATTATCTGATCAACTTGATACCATAGAAAAGCAACCATTGTATGAAGAACAACAATTTGAGAGTCATATTTTATATCAATTTAAAAGTGAAAAACCATTTACCATTACTAAGGATAGTGATGCATGGATCATTCGCGGTAAAGATGTAGAAAAACTGTTACGCATGACAAGATTTACAACTGATGAAGCAGTAGCTCGCTTCGCCAATAAATTACGAAAAATGGGAATTGATGATACCTTGCGTGAAATGGGAGCAGAAGACGGAGATACAGTTCGAATTTTAGATTTTGAATTTGAATATAAATTGTAAAAACTATTTACTTCATATTAGATTATTAGTATAATTAAAAACAGGAATACTTAGTCGTTTAGGTACTATTCCCTTTTTTCTTTAAAACGAATGAAAGGGTGTGATGCTTATGAGAAAGACAGAAAAAGAATTATGTTTTATCATAAAGCTTCTCCTCCTTGTGATGATTATCTTGTTAATAAAAATAGTACCAACGATATAGTCGGTACAATCTGTAAAATAAATCTCGGATAGTACCTAACAACCAAAGCTAGGTATTCCATTTTTATTGTATGAGATTTCTCTCATCTATATTCATTCTAACATATATTAAAAATGGTGTCAAATTCATTTTATACCATGTATAGTATAGTATTTTAACAATAATGAAATTATGTATATGATAGAATGGGAAGAAAGTAGTGAAACCTATGAATGGAATATTATTAATCGATAAGCCAGAAAATTATACCAGTAGAGATATTGTAAATATTGTAAGTAAAAAATTAGGCACCAAAAAAATTGGACATACAGGTACTTTGGATCCACTTGCAACTGGTGTTTTGATTTTGTGTGTTGGAAATGCGACTAAGATGGTAGAACTTGTTACAGCTTTTGAAAAAGAATATATTGCAACTATAATACTAGGTATAAAAACAGATACAGGGGATATTACTGGTTCAGTAGTAGAAGAGAGTAAAGTTCATATTTCTAAAGAAATGATTGTAGAGGTATGTAAAAAAATGACGAAAACCTATGAACAAACAGTACCCATTTATTCTGCAGTAAAAATAAATGGAAAAAAACTATATCAGTATGCACGAGATGGAAAAAGAATAAAATTGCCAACTCGTAAAGTTACGATTTATGAATTAGAATGTATTTCTGATTCTATTTATGAAAATGGAAAGACAATAGTTCAAATTCGTGCTTTGGTGAGTAAAGGAACCTATATTCGAAGTTTGATTGAAGATATTGCAAAAGAATTAAGTACAATTGGAACAATGTCTTCTCTTAGAAGAATAAAACAGGGAAACTATACAATTGAAGCTTGTAATACATTGGAAGATATTGAAAATGGAAGTTATCAAATACAGGATCTTACGCAAATTTTATCTCGTTATCCAATTATAGTTGTAGATAATTATTTGGAAAATAGAATCAAAAATGGTAGTATTTTAGAAAATCGGTATCAAGAAGAAGTAATTTTATTTCAAAATAAGCGTGAAATTCCACTTGCATTATATAAAATTTATGAAAAGGATCCTACTAAAATAAAACCATGGAAAATGCTCTAAAGACAGTATGAAACTGTTTTTTTCTATTATAATAAACTATTCATTTATAGCAAAATAATGTATAATGAGTGAGGTGATAACTATGATATATTTAGATTATTCAGCAACTACACCTGTACGTCAAGAAGTACTGGATAGTTTTGTTGCAGTTGCAACCGAAAAAATTGGAAACGCCAACTCTTTACACCGACTGGGTGTAGAATCCAAGCAATTAGAGGTGCAGGCAACGAATCAAATTGCAAATATTTTAAGCTGCAAACCCAATGAGATTATTTATACAAGCGGAGCAAGTGAATCCAATAATATGGCAATCAAAGGAATTGCTATGAAATATGCCAATCGTGGGAAACATATTATTACAACCAATTTAGAACATTCTTCTGTTTATGGTCCCATTGATTATTTACAAAAAAATGGATTTACTGTTGATTTTGTAACAACAGATGAAATGGGAATTGTAGATTTAGAAAATTTAGAACAATTGTTAAAAGAAGATACAATTTTAGTGAGCATTGCTTCTATTAATAGTGAAACAGGACTAAGACAACCAATAGAAGAAATTGGAAAATTATTAAAAGAATATCCAAAATGCCTTTTTCATGTAGATATGACACAAAGTGTTGGCAAAATTCGCATTTCACTAGAAAATATTGATTTAATTAGTTTTTCAGCACATAAATTTTATGGAATGAAGGGAATCGGTTGTTTAATCAAAAAAGAACATGTTTCCTTAGAACCTTTAATTCATGGTGGAAAAAGTACTACACCATTCCGATCAGGAACGCCTGCATTACCATTGATTGTTTCTATGGCAAAGGCGCTTCGACTAGCAGATGAAGAATTGGATCAAAATTTGGAAAAAGTAACAAAATACTGTACAATACTAGAAGAAAAATTCAAAGAATATCCAAATGTTGTAATCAATCACAATTATGCTTGTATTCCCCATATTTTCAATTTGAGTGTGATGCATGCCAAACCAGAAACGATGTTACATGCCTTAGAAGAAAAAGAAATCTATATTTCAACCCAAAGTGCTTGTGCAAATGGAAACACAGTTAGTAAAGCAGTACTGGAGCTTTCTAAAAAAGAAGAGGTTGCATCTCATAGTATCCGTATCAGTTTATCTGGAAATACAACAGAAGAAGAAATACAAGAATTTCTAAAACAATTTGATATTTGCTACCACAAACTAGATTTTGGAAGAGATATAAAATAGCTTTATTTAATGACAAAAAAGTCATTTATAGGAAAAAGATCTATAGTATAATAAAATAACAAAGAGGTGAAGCATCATGGGCAAAATATTAATTGTAGAAGATGATGAATCCATTCGTTTGGGTTTAAAATATTACTTAGAACAAGAAAATTTTGAAACAGTTTTGGCAGAAAATAAGAAACAGGCAGAGGAACTGTTTTCCAAAGAGATCGAACTTATTTTGTTAGACATTAATTTACCAGATGGTAATGGATTTGATTTACTCGAAAAATGCAAACAACAAAGAGATATACCCATTATATTTTTAACGGCTAATGATGCAGAAGTATCGATTGTAATGGGACTTGATATGGGAGCAGATGATTATATTACAAAACCATTTAAAGCAAGAGAATTGGTATCTAGAATTAAAAGTGTTTTAAGAAGAACTTCAACCAAAGCGGAAACTAGTACAATTCAGATTCAAAATATTACAATTGATTTGAAACAAGCAAAAGTATTTAAAATGGGAACAGATGTAATGTTAACTGCTTTAGAATATAAAATTCTTTTAGTATTGGCGCTGAATTCTGGTACTGTTTTTAGCCGTGAAAAGATATTAGCAGATATCTGGGATGTAAATGAAGATTTCGTGAATGATAACACTTTGACGGTCTATATAAAACGAATTCGGGAAAAAATAGAAGACAACCCGAATCAGCCGAAAATTATTGAAACAGTAAGAGGAATTGGTTATAAAATAGGAGAGGAAAATGAAAAATAAATATAAAAAAGTAATCCTGTTTAGTGTATTTGGTATACTTCTATTAGGAATGGTTTATAGAGTGGGAGTGGGAATTCATACACATTATAAACAGGAATTTATCAATCAAGAACAGCTCCTAATTGGTCATATTCTAGAAAATCATCCAGAATTAGAAGAAGAAATGATAGAAATATTGTTAAATAATACAAAAGAAGAAGATCTTGGGAAACGTTTTTTTGAAGCTTATGGTATTGACTTAGAAAGTTATGATAATATTCATTCTATCTTTGCACTTAAAAAATATACAGTTCAGAAAATAGTAATCACATATACTTTGATTATTCTTTTATTTGCTTGTTTGCTGTTTTATCATATTACAAAACAGCATAGGGAAATTAAACAAATCACGCATTATTTAAATCATATCTTAAGTGGTGACTATTCTTTAGAAATTCATGAATATGATGAAAGTGAAATCAATTCTTTAAAGAATGACATTTATAAAATTACGATTTTACTAAGAGAACAAGAGGATTATTCCAAAAGTGAGAAAAAACATTTAGAAAGCGTTCTTTCTGATATCTCCCATCAATTAAAAACACCACTTACTAGTATGTATGTGATTAATGATATATTAGAAAACGATGCAATTGATTCTAATAAAAAGAAAGAAATGTTACATAAAAATAAAAGCCAATTAAAACGAATTGAGTGGTTAGTTTCTTCTTTATTAAAATTATCGCGATTGGATAGCGGGGTTGTTGTGATGCAACCGAAAAGTGTATCCGTAAATACATTATTAGAACAGGCATTAGAACCTTTGCGTATTCCGATTGAATTAAAGGAACAAACAGTTGAGATTATAGGAGACGATGATACTTTAATTGAAGTAGATCTTGCTTGGACAGTAGAAGCCTTTGTGAATTTAATTAAAAATGCACATGAGCATACCCCTAGTAATGGTAAAATTGTGATTCGTTATCAAGAAAATCCAATCTATATAGAATTTCAAATAGAAGATAATGGTGAAGGAATTTCTGCAAACGATTTACCACATATTTTTGAACGTTTTTACAAAGGAGCTACTAGTAATAAAGACAGTATTGGAATTGGGTTAAACATGGCAAAAACAATTATTCAAAAACAAAATGGTATGATTACTGTAAGTAGTATTGAAAATCATGGTACTATATTCACTATCAAACTTTATAAAAACATACTTTAAAAATAGTTTGACAAGTGGGATTGATTATGTTAGAATATATTCCCGTGAAGGGGATTAGGCTATGGAAAACAAGAGTGAACAAGAAATTTATTCCTATATGATATATGATCGTAAAGTAAGAATGAATCAAAATAAACAAAGAATATATGAATTGAAAAGCAAGTTAGAGCATGATATAAAATATCAGAAGTGTTTAAAATTAATTCATAGATTATACCAAAGAAAACAGCTAATAGAAACAGAATTATCAAAAAATGAAAAAGCTTATACAGAAAGATATAAAGACCATGTACTATTATCAAATGCCAATCAAATTCAACTAATAGTTGATGCGATTGCAGAAAAAGAAGAAAAAATAAAAATAGTGGATATTATGCAAGAATTAGTTCAAAAAAATGGGAGAGTCAGTAGGATACGTCTTTTTCAAAAGTGGCATAAGCAACGTAAGCAATCGATGCACGAAGAGTTGGGGGAGCAACCTTTTATTGGTGCAGAACTAATTTATTTTATTAAAATTTATCATGAGATTCTTTCAAAGCAAAAGAAACGATTTCCTATTTGTATATCAGAACAAGAAAAGATACAATTGTCATTTGATTATTACCATAGCATGAAAGAGCAACTTTTAATGAAGAAAGAACAGAAGGAAGAATATTTTATAGAGCGAAGAAATTTTATCGTATCTTATTTCAAACAAAAATTGGAAGCAAAAGAAAAATTATCAACAATAGGTGTACAATTAGATATGCTTAATCCATACTTAGAAAAACTCTTAGAAGAACGAAATCAAATAGAACAAGAAATCAATATGTTAGAACAATTAAATCAAGGCTATGTAGAGCAGATTCGTAAATTGAGTGAAATATCTATAGAATCAGAAAATGATCGAAAAAAGAATCATCAAAAAGTAATAAAAGTATCAAAATATTACAGCAATAGAAAGGTAGGATAATATGAAAGATCCAAACTTAATAGAATCAATAAATAAACTAATAGAAGAAATTGGAAGCTTAGAAGTTCAAAAGAAAAATTTAAAAAAAAGAATATAAAGCAAAAAAATATGTTTTTGACTTACATTGTAAAGAAGAAAATATGCTAAACAATATGCTAAACAAAAAGGAACGAATTTTTATTAGAATAACTCCATTTGTAGCTGGATTCATTGGTTGGCTATGCCCAATTATGAACATTTTCTTTTCTATAAATCTTACAGTTTCAGTAACTACAGCCTTATCGTTAGTAGGACTTTATCTTTTAGGTAGTTATTCATTATTTAGTATATATAAAAAACGTAAGATGAAAAAGATAGAACATTTTGATAAAAATGCATATATAGAGTTAGGTGAACTTGAAAGTCAATTGGAGAATGTAAAACATAGTTTGAATTCCAAAAAGCAAAAATTACAAAAAAACGGATGTTGCTTTCGAACATTGTGATAGAAGATGAAAAATCAAAACAAGCAATGATGCAATATTATCAAGAAATGGAAGATGCCGTTTTCTTTAAAACGAATGTAGAAATGGACATTGCAAAAAATCCATACACAAAGAAAAGCTAAATGAGCTTTTTTCTTTTGACCTGTGATACAATATGATTGTAGTATATGACAAAATTGTCATAAAAAAAGTCATGAAAAAGTCATATAGTAAAGGTATAGTGTAATTGTGAAAGGAAGATATTATGGAAATATTAAAAGTAGAGAATTTATGTAAAACCTATGGAAAAGGGGATACAGAAGTAAAAGCACTAGATCATATCAGTTTTTGTGTTGAAAAAGGAGAATTTGTTGCGATTGTAGGAGCTAGTGGTTCAGGAAAGAGTACTCTATTACATATCCTAGGAGGAGTTGATAGACCTACATCAGGAAAAGTTTACGTAGGTGGGGAAGATGTGTATCAGTTAAATGAAACCAATTTAGCGATATTTAGAAGAAGACAAGTAGGCTTAATTTATCAATTTTATAATTTAATTCCAATTTTGAATGTAGCCGAAAATATGACATTACCTATTCTGTTAGATACCAAAAAACCAGATGAGAACTATCTAAATGAATTAATCGAAACATTAGGATTACAACATCGAGTTAGCCATTTACCAAATGAATTGTCAGGAGGACAACAACAAAGAGTTAGTATTGGTAGAGCTTTAATGAATCATCCTGCCTTATTACTTGCAGATGAACCAACCGGAAATCTGGATAGTAAAAGTAGTCAGGAAATTATTGAATTATTGAAACTATCCAATGAAAAATACAAACAAACGATCATCATGATTACCCATGATCATGAACTTGCACTTAATGCAGGAAGAATTATCACAATTGAAGATGGAAAAATCATAAGCGATGAGTTGGTGAAATAATGAATATATTAAATAGACTAACCATCAAACATATGTTGATGAATAAAAAAAGAACAATTGTAACTATTATTGGGGTAATTTTATCAACGGCTTTAATGGTGGGAATTGGATTGCTCTTTTCTTCAGTTCGTGATAACAGTGTCAAAATGATTATACAAGAAGATGGTCCTCATCATGTTGTGATTCAGAATATGAATTCGGATAAATTATCCATTTTAAATAACAATATTAAGATCAAACATGTAGATTATGTGAAAGTATTAGGATATTCTAAATTAGAAGAAGAAAGTTATAAACGTTTTATTGAATTAAGTGCAGTCAATCAAGAAATGTTAGGGACATTTACTTTAAAAGAAGGAAGAATGCCTGAGAATGAAAATGAAATTGTAATCCCAAGTTCCATTCTATATTTAGGAGATACTTATAAAATTGGAAATACAATTTCCTTATCACTTGGAACACTAACAGAAAAAGAAGGTTGGGAAGATTTAGAAGATGACTGGACGATAGATGACCGTTTTCAAATTGATTATCCAGTATCAAAAAGCTACAAAATTGTTGGTGTTATAGAGAGAAACTATACAACCACAGAAAACGCGGATCGTTCATTCCAATTTTTTACAATTGATAACAATCAAGATGTGGATGCATTAAGTGCTTATATCACTTATAAGAAACCAAAAGATACTTATCAAAATACAGAGACCATTTTAAAAAATCTAGGGAATGATGATGTAGAAGTAAAATATAATTCTTCTTTACTTTCTCTTTCAGGGGTCAGTAAATATAACAATATGATTTCCTCTATGATACAGGTAATTATGATTATACTTGCTCTAGTATCTGTTGGTTGTATCATTGTCATTTATAATTCATTTGCGATTTCTGTAATGGAACGTAAAAAACAATTTGGTTTATTTTCAAGCATTGGTACAACGAAAGTACAGCTTAGAAAAACTGTATTCTTTGAGGCTATCTTAGTGGGTATAATTGGAATTCCTTTGGGTATTCTAGGTGCATTTTTAGGAATTGGTATTGTAATTGCGATTATCAATCATTTATTGCCAGATGCATTCTCCGTTCCACTTGCATTATCTGCTTATCCATTATTTATTGAAATTCCAATTTTATTCATGATTGTGGTTATCTTAGTATCTGCATATTTACCAGCACGAAGAGCAAGCAAAATCACACCAATTGAAGCCATTCGCCAAAATGATGATATTAAAATTAAAAGCAAAAAGATTAAAACACGCAAATGGGTGCGTCGATTATTTGGGATAGAAGGAGAACTTGCATTAAAAAATATCAAACGAAATAAACGAAAATATCGTATTACAATTGTTTCCTTATTTATTAGTATTGTTCTATTTATTTCATTTAGTGGAATCATGTATTATGGAATTTCCACTTCTATTGATTATACAGGTCTTCCAAATTATGATATTGTTGCAACATTCAGTGATAATGAGGATTATGAAAAGGTGCTTTCTCAAATTCAAAATCATGATCAAGTAGACGAAATGTTAGCGACAGAAGTATCGGATTATGTTACACATGGAATTCGTAATGAAAATTATGAAGAAAAGTTCTTAGAAAAAGCAGGCTTAGAGATTACAGAAGAAGATCCAATTGCAGTATCAATTATTGGATTAGATCAGAAGACTTACGACAAGTTCCGTAATGAAATTGGATTAAAAGAAGAAAGACCAATTGTAATCAACTATAGCAAAGGCACCTATTATACAAAAAATTCAAGAAAAGCAGTTCGTATGAAAAAATATAAACAGTTACCAGATCGTTTACCACTTTGTTTATATCAAACGAAAGTAAATGATGAAGAAATGACAGAAAGTGGACTGGTATGTCCAAAAGAAATTGGTAATTTCTATTATACAGAAAATTATCCAATGGGATTTGATTTATATATTACAACTTCATATGGTGTTTATGATGATTCCCTTGTGATTATCGTATCTGAAAATATGTATAAAGACTACAATGATATCTTTGTTCGAAATGAGTTAGGAATTGGTAGTTCTATTACAAGAAATGTACTGATCAAAGCTTCCAAATACGATAGATTAGATAAAATGTTATCTAAGTTAGAGGAAACAGAAGAGGGCGGACTATATAACTATGTTAATGTAAAAGAAGAAATGAAAACAATGAATAATATTGTCTTTGTCATTAAAATGTTACTATATGGATTTATTGCACTCGTTACTTTAATTGGTGTTACAAGTGTATTTAATACAATTAACACAAGCATCAATTTAAGAAGAAAAGAATTTGCGATGCTCCGTAGTATGGGATTAACACCAAAAGGATTTAATAAGATATTATATTTTGAAAGTATTTTCTTTGGTATCAAATCTTTGCTCTATGGAATACCAGTATCATTAGGGGTTGTATATTTACTTTATATAGCATTCACTGGTATGGCAGACCAAAATTTTGTAATTCCATGGAGTAGTATTGGAGTTGCCGTTCTTGGGGTATTCTTAATTGTATTTATTACAATGTGGTATGCTAGTAGTAAAATTAAGAAAGAAAATATTCTAGATGCAATTCGTGAGGAAAACATTTAAATTATGATATCAAAAGATGAAGCAGTGATTATGCTTCTTTTTGTATAGAATTTGAAAAAGGTATAGAACATGGTATGGAACAAGAAAAAACTAGAGATTGCTAAGAATGTTAAAGAAAGATTACCAATTGAAATCATTGTCGAAATTACAAACTTGATGGCAGATTTATAATTTAAGATAATACGCTTTTTTGACAAACATATTGCATATTCTTTATAAAAATATTATAATAATCAATATATTTTAGGGGGGAAGGGTATGTTAACACAAGAACTAAACGGTATCATAATTGAAACACAAAAGATTGTAGAGGAGGCTTTTGAGTTTTTGCATGGCAAACCAGATTTAATTGATAGAATTCCTAGTGTAATGGAAACACCTAGATTATATGAAAATTTTAAACAGGCAATGCAAATAGAAAAAGAAAAGAAAATATGTATTGAAAAATTGAAATATATTATAAAATCTATAAGCGATATTATGCCTAAATATTGTCTTGAAGAGTATGGATATGACTTTAAAAGTTATAATGATGCAATGTTTTTTCTCAAACGTAAACCATTTTATGATAGAGAGGAACAACAAAAAGCTTTTCAGTCACAATTTATGGAAGCTTGTACGGAAGAATTTCCTCAACTTTGTTTGAGAAATGGTCAAACTTTAAAATTTTTTAATGGAAGTGAGAAAGTATTTCAAATAGAGGATGATTTAGAAGATTTTTTAGATCAAAGTATGGGTATTTACTGTATAACAGTAAATTCTACAAATTTTGAAGAAGAATATCAAAAATATCGGTATCATTTATTACAACATGGGCACGAATATACAGGAGAAAATGAATTATATCCATGGAATTGTATTGCTGAAACGTTAGCGCATCTTTTCGGTGGACAAGTAGAGTTTTGGGGATTTCCTTTTTCTTCATTTAATTTTCATTATCCTTATGATTTTGACAATAAAAAATATATTGAATATATAAAAAAAATAGTAGAAATGAGAAAAAATAAGGATTTTATGAGAGCATATAAAATATATTGTTGTGTAAAAAATATGAATGACAAATTAGGCGATTTGGTATCTCATTATGAAAAGCTTTGTAATGAATGTTTTAACAGTATAAATATGGTATGCCCACAGAATATTGTATTTTTGCAAAGATTATATAATTATATAGAATCTTGTAACGGGTATGAAGAGATAGATTATTATAAGGTATTGGATATAGATGCATATAGAGATATATGTGATGATAATCACATTGGAGCATGGAAGTATGTGAAGGTAAAGTATCTTTCTATAGTTTCAAAATATTATTCAAATCCAAGGAGAAATCTTGTAAGGGCATGCTTTGAAGATGGCAGTATGCTTGGTTGTGATTATAGATTCAAAGACAAATCCAGTGAATTGTTATATAATGAAATGAAATTAGTAAAAGTCTGTGATACAGAAAAAGAAATCAATAATTGTATAAAAAATAAGATTATAATTGTTTCTAATGAAAATTTGAATTATACTGCATTATTAGAGGAGTATTATGCTCATATAGGAATGAATGCATTGGAATTTAGTCAAATGATTCGTGAAAAATATAATTGCGAAGTGATAACGCCAGAAATGAATCCAGAAAGAACAAAGTTGATGGTATATTCAAATCACAAGTAAAATATCTTTTCCAAGCATCGCAATTGTATTATTTAAAGGTATTTTTAAATAGTATATAGGGAAAGTTAATTATAAGCACTCATTTTCATCTTAAAATTGCATATATTAAAGTAGTCGTAAATTTGACAAAATTGATATTTTTGATATAATGATACTTGTAAATTGATGGCACATTATTCTAGTCAATTACATTTTTGATGAAGGTGGGGCTAAAAATCCACTAAAGAGCATACCTGTGAAGCTTCTGGTGCCTGCTGCTTACGCCCAGTTTGGGGTGGGTGCTGGAAGATAGAATATTGGGCGATTCATAATGGCATATGAAACCCGACCCAGTATTCGCGGAGACCTAGACTTGTTATTAGCCTATACATGGTAACCATTGACGGACTGATGACGACCTAGGATTGAACCTACTATGTGGGGAAACTTACGAGTAGTGTAGCTTGTCTTGCGTGAACAATTTGGGATAGTTGAGCAAATAGTACTAATTTGGCCAAATTGATACTGTTATCGCAACTTGAAATATTGTTTGCAAAAAAGAACTAATCAAAGATAGTGTTGGTGAGGAAATCTCCTAGAGTGTCCATTGGTATGGGATTGCAGTGCGTACTCAGTGGCAATCAAGCCATATATTCGGTGACGATATATCCATTTCTTTAAAGGGGAACCGCTACTCTGGTAACGGAAAGTAGAAATGGGGGAAATCCTGCTTGACCTTAAGACGTAAAGTTTACCATACCGATTGCCATTACTTTATTTTTTTTATGTTAAAGGTGAATTTATATGGACGAAGAAGTCAAAAATTTAAAAGTACAAACAAGAAGAAAAGAAAAAATAAACAAAAATAAAACAGAGTGGAAATGGATTATACAGATTACCTCAATTGCATTTATGATATCCTTTCTATTTTCTTTTACATCAGAAATGGTTATACCAAATGTAAATATTGTCATAGGAATACTATTGTTAATTATTTTTATTTTACTAGGTGTTCTATTTGATATGATTGGCGTTGCTGTTACAGCAGCCGATGAAAAGCCATTTCATTCGATGAATTCGAGAAAAGTAAAAGGAGCCGATATTGCGGTTAAATTTAAGAAAAATGCAGACAAAGTCGCATCATTCTGTAATGATGTAGTAGGAGATATTTGTGGGGTTGTTTCCGGATCAGCTGGGGCAATTATTGCCTTATCTTTATCTAATATTCTTCATATGGATAAATTTATGATTACATTACTGGTAACTTCTTTGATAGCAGCTCTTACAATTGGTGGAAAAGCAATTGGTAAAAGTTATGCGATGAATAAAAGTAACATTATTTTATATCAATTTGCAAAAGCTATTTCCTATTTTTATAAACCAAAAAAGTAGACAAAATTCTACTTTTTTTGTAAAATTTGATATTTTTGTTGCTAAAGAGAGAACAAATACTGTATACTAATAATAGAAAAGGAGAATGGATTTATGAAAAAATCAAAATGGTTAGCAGCTTTACTCGTATCAGTATTTGCGCTAACAGGTTGCGGTAGCAAGAATGATAGTAATGCGAGTGAAGTACTAGACAAAGCAAGAAAGCAAATGAATGAACTATCTAACTATTCTATGAAAATGGAAATGAAGATGGGGATTAAGGCAGAAGGAATGACAATGGAAATTCCTGTTGTAGTAGATGCAAAAATTGATGCAAAATCAAAAACAGGAAAAATGACTACAACTGCAAGTATGTTTGGAATGGAATCTACTACAGAAGGATATACACAAGTAGTAGATGGAAAAACTATTACCTATTCAAAAGGAAATTATGAATTTGATGGGGAACAAGTTTGGGTAAAAGAAACATCAGAAGATGAAACAAATTACAATGAGTTCGTTGCAATTACAGAATTTGGAACAAAAGTAGAAAAGAAAAAATCAGATGACAAAAACGCAGATTACTATCAACTAACAATTTCTAAAGAAAAAATGAAAGAACTAATGAGTGAATCTTCTAGTTTAATGGGAGATATGGATTTTGAATCAGCTGATATTAAAAATGATGTAGTATTAGATATTTATGTAGATAAAAAATCTAACTATATCACAAAATTATCAATGGATTTAAAAGATGTGATTTCTATGGAGGATATGGAAGTTGCAATGGAAATCAGTGAATGTAGTCTTACTTTTACATTTGGTGATTTTGATAAAGTAGGAACAATTACAATTCCAGAAGATGTGATTACAAATGCAATAGACCAATCTGATGATGATTGGAACTACGATGATCCTGAAATTACAAATCCAGAAATGTAAAATAGGGTAGTTGCAAAACTACCTTTTTCTATGCAAAAAAAATCATCCATTTGGATGATTCAAAAGCATTTTAATTTTCTTCACTTGATTCCGTATTGTTACTCATATATTCCGGATTAACAGATTCATCAATTTCATTTAGAACTGTTTCATCAACATCGTCCTCTATTTCATCCCATGGTTCTTCATCTTCTTCAATCGCAATTTTCATTTTTGTTTCTCCTACAATTTCAACCCCTAATTCTTTTTCAATATCAAAATTAATGTTTCCATTTTCATCAATATTTACTTTAATACAATTGGGTTGTTTTAACGTACGAACAATAATATCCGTATCACCCGTTAAATCCGCATTTTCTTTCACTTTCACATTGAATAAATCATTGTAATCTACTTTTTTACTTACAACAGTTGTTTTACTATCACCATCATAAGAATACCAAATATTGACATCATATGAGCCATCGACACCGATCTTATCTCCTGATTTATACCCTTTAAATTTGTGATTAATTACCCAACATCCTAACACAGTTGTTGGTTCATTTTCTGTTGTAATTGTATAGTTGTTTTTAAAATATTTTTTTCCTTTACCAATCACTGCTTTTGTAACAATTTCTTTGTAAGCCACGATATCACCCCTCACTTTAATGTATGCGAGTATCCATGAAAAGTGTACCATAAACCTGCATAAAATAAGAAATTTAGAATATAGTACAGTGTGAACAAAAAAAGGTTGACATATGTTTTTGACTATAGTATAATTTCTACTAGAAACAAGGAGGTGCTTTATGGCAGTTAAATTAAGATTAAAAAGAATGGGTGCGAAAAAAAGACCATTCTATCGTATTGTAGCGGCGGATTCAAGAAGCCCAAGAGATGGTAGATTTATTGAAGTTGTAGGAACTTATAATCCAATTATGGAACCAGCAGAAATTAAAGTAGATGAAGAAATCGCATTAAAATGGTTAAAAAGTGGTGCAATTCCAACGGATACAGTAAGAGACTTATTTAGAAAACAAGGAATTATGGAAAAATTTCATCAATCAAAAATGAATAAAGAGGGTAAATAATTATGGATTTGGTTGCTTTAACAGAATTTTTAGTGAAAAGCATTGCATCCGTTCCCGATATGGTATCTGTCAAACAATTTGATGGAGAAGAAGATATGATTACCATTCAAGTATTGGTAGATGAAAAAGACATGGGTGTTGTTATTGGCAAAGCAGGTGCGACTGCGAATGCAATTCGTACACTGGTACAAGCATCTGCTTATGTCAATCAATTGGGGCGTGTGCGTATTAACATTGATTCATTTTAGGAAGTATTTTGTACTTCTTTTTTTATTAATATCGAATAGATTGAAACAGGAGGAATTTATGCAAATAAGTGATGATTTAATTTCTAAGTTACGTAGATTTAGAAATGGTGTAATGGAAAGTTGTAGTATGGATATCCAAATGCCAGTATATATTATTCCCAATTCTCATCATTGTAGTAATGCTACTTTTTTAAATAAAGGTTATTATAAAAAACATAATAATGATATTTGTCTGTGTAAAAATGGAGAAGATAATCCTGATTTCTGTATCCTAGAATGCGAAACATGTCACAATCAATTTTATTTGATGAATACAGGTGTTCAAAATTGGGACTCTTTTTCTGATAAATGCAAAGAAAAAGTAAATACTAGATAAAGATTGACAACTATCCCTTTATAAATTATAATAGGATTCAATTTATAAGAATGGAAGAGATGTTATGCAAAAGTATATAAAATTGGTGGATCAAACAGAATTAAATATATTACAAGAAATGATCCAAAATGGGGAATTAAAAGAGTATCAAAAATTATATTCCATTTTAGAACAAGCAAAAGAAAAGATTATCAAGCTAAAAGATTATAATGTAGCAGATGTAATCAATTGTTTATCAAAGGAGTATATTGATAAGACAAGACAATTTGTGGATGAGAAAAAATGTCTTGGGATTTCAACAGGAATCCAAAATTATAAGGGACCAGAAATTAATGTATATTATGGAAAAACCAGTGGGTTGGAAAACGCAAAAGAAATTGATGAAACAGTTCGTTTTGATAGTGCAAGTGTAACTAAAATGTATACAGCATTACTTTATATTTATAAAAGTTATTTTAATAGATGCTCTTTAGATAGTAAAATATCCGATATCAACCCAGAATTTCAACAAAAAACAACGTTACGTGAATTGCTGACTTTTTATCATATTTTTCAAACAGATGGTAAATTAGAACTTGTTTGTTCAAACGAAGAGGAAGCAATATCGTTATTAAAAAATGCTAAGATTATGAAAAGTCATACTTTTTATTATAGCGATATCCCCTATATGATTGCAGCGTTACTTGAACCAAAATTTAAAATTTGGTTTGAAAAAATTTTTGTAGAGACAATGGGTTTAAATCAGACTGGCTATGTAGTAAAACCAGACGATATTATTACAGGTGGTTCTATGAATGAGCTGAATCTTGTGCATGATCCAAAAGCAAGACTTTTACCTTATGCTGGGCATGCTGGAATATATACAACATCCCATGATTCTTTAAAATTATTCAATTGGTTTTGTGAAATTCAAAATTCTTATTACTTCTATTCTAATCTTGCAACTCCATATTTTTTGAATGGTAATCATTTATTCTCTTGTTTTACTCCTAATGGTTTTGTACCCAAAGGATCAGGAAAAATGTGCTACCAAACCACTACACAAGAAATCAATGGGGAAAAAGTAACGCGATATAAACCAATATGGGTAAAAAAGGCAATGGGTGTTTACTGCAAGCATCCGCTTGGATTAGATGTGACAGATGTATTACCATATCAAGGTAAGTATGCTTTTGCTGCCGATGGATTTACGGGATGTTGGTGTAATTATGATATAGAAAATAAAATGTCTGCAAATATTTTTACAAATCCATTATCAGGTAGTGAAGATGGTAAAAAATCGCAAGGGTATATATGGATGCTAGATGGATTAAAAGAAAAATCAATCGAAACCTTGATTGCACTCAAATACGCACAAATTGTATTTGAAACATATTATGGTGCATCAGAAGATTTTCAAAAACGATATACAAAATAGAGGAAAGTGACAAATTTTCCTTTTTCTTATGTTCAAAAATGAAAAATGTGTTTAAATTTCAAACAAAATCATGTATAATGAATATGGTGAAGCATATGAAAATGAGTTTACACGATGTAGACGTTCATTATATCCAATATGGAGCAAAAAAAGACCCGATTGTATTTTTACATGGATGGGGACAAAATATAAAAATGATGCAACCAATCGCAGATCCGATGCAGGAAAATCATGAAATTGTGATAATTGATTTACCAGGATATGGAGAAAGTAGTGAGCCACCATTTTCTTGGACGGTTGCAGATTATGTCGAATGTATTCATGAACTACTACACAAACTAAACATAGAAAAACCAATATTGGTAGGACATTCCTTTGGAGGAAAAATTAGCTTACTATATGCAAGTAAATATCCTGTTACGAAAATGGTTTTATTTGGTTCCCCATTTAAAAAAGAAATTGAGAAATTATCTTTCAAAACAAAAACATTAAAAACGTTAAAAAAAGTACCAGGATTAAATAAATTGGAACAATTTGCAAAAAAACATATTGGTTCTACAGATTATCGAAATGCAAGTCCTAGAATGCGAGAAATTTTGGTCAACACAGTTAACTTAGATATTACAGATGATGTCAAACAAATTAAATGCCCAACATTAATTGTATGGGGGACTTTAGATGAGGCAGTACCAGTAGAAAGAGCCTATGAATTAGAACAATTCATTCCCGATGCGGGTGTTGTTATTTATGAAAATGCAAGTCACTATGCTTATTTAGAACAAATCGGAAAAACCATTTCTATTTTGCATAACTTTTTAGATTGAGAGGTATTCGTATGTTAGTAAAATTTATCATTTCACTCATTCCATTTGGAATTTATTTATGGATCAAATCGAAGCATTCTGTTCATATGTTACAACAGAATTGGTATAATGAGGGAAACCGTTATATCAAATGGATTTGGAAAAACAAAAAAATAGTTTTTTGTAGTTTAGAACTTTTATGCATAGTATGTGCATTTGGTTTTTTCTTAACAGATGTATGGACAATGGTTTTATTTGTAACCTTTTATACGGTACTATCATTAATTCTTTTACACCAGGAAGGTAAGGCACAAAATAAATTACCTTTAAAATTTACCAAACGTGTAAAGCGTCTATTTGTAACAATTTATTTGGTTTATTTGATTCCAATTATTGTAATGATGATATTTTATCAAGAACAATATCTTATGATTTATTATTTCATCATAGGTATTATGGCATATATGAATTACTATATGGTATATGTGGCAAATGGGATTAATCATCCGATTGAAAAAGCAATTAATCATAGTTTTAAACGAAAAGCAATCAAAAAATTAAATGCTATGAATATTAAAGTCATTGGAGTAACAGGTAGTTATGGTAAAACCAGTAGTAAAAATATTCTAAGTGACATTTTGAACATGAAATACAATGCCTTACCAACACCGAAAAACTTCAATACACCATTAGGCTTAATTATAACAATTAATAACCATTTGGATAAATTCAATGATATTTTAATTGCTGAAATGGGTGCTTTCAAACAAGGAGAAATCAAAGAACTTTGTGATTTGGTTCATCCAAATTATGGAATTTTGACGAAAATTGGAACTGCACATTTAGAAAGTTTCGGTTCGCAAAAAAATATTCAAAAAGGAAAATTTGAATTGATTGAATCCTTACCGCAAGATGGAATTGGTGTTTTAAATGCTGATGATCCATTACAGGTAAGTTATCAATTAAAAAATACTTGCAAAATTGTATGGATTGGAATTGATAATGAAAAAGCGGATGTACGTGCCGAAAACATTAAATTAGGATTTGATGGTACTACATTTGATGTAAGATTTAAAGATACAGACAAAAAGTATAGTTTTACAACAAAATTACTAGGACAAGCAAATGTGTATAATATTTTAGCAGGAATTGCCTTAGGATATGAATTTGGAATGACGATAGAACAATTACAAGCAGGAGTGAAAAAAGTAAAACCTGTAGAACACCGTTTAGAAATGAAAAAAATGGGGAATATAAATATAATAGATGATGCCTATAATTCCAATCCTGTAGGTGCCAAAATGGCTTTAGATACACTTAAACTTATGCCAGGTAAAAAAATTGTCGTAACACCTGGAATGATTGAAATGGGAATAGAGCAAGATAAGCTCAATGCAACATTTGGAGAACAGATTGCTGAGGTTGCAGATGCGGTTATTTTAGTAGGAGAAAAACAGACAGAACCAATATATCAGGCATTGATCAAAAAGAAGTATAAACAAGAAAATATTTATGTATTAAATGATGTAAAAATGGCATTTCCTTTGATGCAAACACTAAGTGAGAAAGATACTTATGTTTTATTGGAAAACGATTTGCCAGATATTTTCAATGAGAGGTAGTGAATTTTATGAAAATTAAAGTAGGAGTTATTTTTGGTGGGGAAAGTGTAGAACATGAGGTAAGTATCATTACTGCTGTTCAGGCAATGGAACATATGGATCAAAATAAATATGACATTGTTCCAATATATGTTTCCAAAGATCGTACTTGGTATACAGGTAAAATGCTAATGGAAATGGATGTGTATCGCGATTTTGATACTTTAAAAAGATACGCAAAAAAAGTAATGTTAGTCAAAACAGAAAATGGCTTTTTTCTACAATCAACGAAGGGATTATTCCACCGCAATGTAGCAGAATTAGATATTGCTTTTCCAATTGTACATGGAAAAGGTGCAGAGGATGGTTCTCTAGCTGGTTTCTTAGATTTTATTGGAATTCCATATGTAGGTTGTAATGTATTAGGAGCAACATTAGGTCAAGATAAAGTGGTACAAAGACAGTTGATGGAATTAAATCAAATTCCTGTTCCTAAATACACATGGTTTTATGATACAGAATATTTAATAGATAGTGCTTCTATTACCAAAGAAGTGAAAAAACTAGGTTATCCTGTGATTGTAAAGCCTGCGAAACTAGGAAGTAGTATTGGAATTTCAATCGCCACATCTGCAAAAGAATTGGATCAATGTATTACAGAAGCAATTACTTATGATAATAAAATTATTGTAGAACAAGTAATTCCCAATTTATTAGAAGTGAACTGTAGTGTATTTGGTAATTATGAATATCAAGAAACTTCTCAGCTAGCAGAAATGTTAACCAAAAATCAATTTTTAACTTTTGACGATAAATATCTTTCAGGTGGTAAAGGGAAAACAAAGATGGGTATGAAAGCATCTGGTAAAATGTCAACAAGTGAGATGGTAATACCCGCTAGAATCTCTAAAAAGGTAGAACAAAAAGTAAGAGATCTTTCCATTCAAACATTCCGTGCTCTCAATTTAGCGGGAACAGTTCGTATAGATTTTTTAATCAATCGTGAAACAGAGGAAGTATATGTCAATGAACCAAATACAATCCCAGGAAGTTTAGCTTTTTATCTATGGAGAGATACGAAAGATTACACTACATTATTGGATGATATGATCACCGCTGCAATTAAAGATTATAAAAATGCAAATAAAAAAACCACTTCATTTGACAGTAATATCTTAAGTACCTTCAATGGTTCAAAAGGTATGAAAAGCAAACTCAGAAGTTAAAAATGAAAGAAATTGACTTTCTTTTTTTCTTATTGATTTTTAAAAGAATCATCTATTAGTTTTCCAAATGTTTCTAACTTTTTTAAATATAAATCATATTCTTGATCCAATAATTTAGAAACTTCAGTTTCTTTGTTTTCTATTACATCTTTATAGTGTTCTGAATAAAAGTTATCTAATGGTTTTAAAATGTTCTGTTGATAATCTTTGATTAGATCTTCATTTTTGTAATTGTTCATCGTTATTTTCATCCTCCCAAATCGAATTATCTTAAATATTATAGGCATTAGATACATATAACAATTAGTATACAATACCATTCATATTTATAAAAAATAGGGGTATCTTAATAAGTAGGTGATACCATGAATCAAATTAATTCTCAACATGTGAAAACAGTGTTTGGCAAAAATGTGAAGTACTATCGATTTTTGAAAAAACTAACACAGGAACAATTGGCAGAGAAAATAGATATTGATATTACTTCTATTAGTGATATTGAATGCGGTGCGAGAGGGGTACAATTTGAAACAATTGCAAAACTTTGTAATACATTAGAAGTTAAAGTAAGCCAATTATTCGATGAAGAAATACTAGATAAGAATATTCCCAATGATATTCGCGATTTTTATATGAACCAATAAACCTTATTGGTTTATTTTATTATAACATAGATTATTAAAATAAATACAACAAAATTCGTTCAGTTCACTGATAGCGACTTTAATTTTCTGATTATGGGAAAATTAGAGTGGTGGTAGTATGAACTTAAAAAGATTAAAAGATTTACGAGAAGATAACGATTTCACACAAGTAGAGTTAGCTGAAAAACTAAATTGTAATCCAAACACTTATTCTAGTTGGGAGAATGGTTATGCTTTGATTCCAATTACATATTTAGATCAATTATCCTGTCTTTACGGTGTATCTTTTGGATATTTATTAGGAATTACCAAAACAAAAAATCCCAAGATAGGAAAGTTAGATATGCAAGTACTAAGAGAACATATGAAACAAGAGAGAAAGAAAAGGAAGCTGACGCAAGAGAATATTGCCAAAATTTTAAAAGTAGGTAAAACAACCTATCATGATTATGAAACAGGAAAATACGATATTAAGATTGATAAGTTAGTAATGCTTGTAAATTATTACAAAATAGACATTGATGTATTTTGCGGAAAAATAAAAGAAAGTGAAACATTTACAAAATAATTTTTTATGATATAATAGATTCCTGTGATGTATATGAAATGTTTACCTAATATAGAAATAACAAAGGAACAACTAAAATATGGAAGAGAGCAAATTAGTTTTGATTCTGGTGCCGAAAGTATACTATACGAGCTTCCTTCCATTTTTGGTTCTGGAACAGTTGCCAAAATTTGGAAAAACGGAAGACAAGAGGTAATACAGAATAAATTTGAAAAGATCAAAAGGTTGTACCAAATTGAAGAACTAAGAAAAATAAATGATATTACAATTTTGAAGTCCATTTCATGTAATGGTGACATTATAGGATATTTGACCAATAGAGTTTTTTATCACCCAATGGCTAAGGGTAACTTCACGCGAATAGAAAAATTAAAGTATTTGCTACTAGCACGTCAAAAATTACAGCAATTTTTAGATCTAGGAATATTGTATGGAGATATTTCTAATAAAAATATCTTAGTATCAAAAAATGATGTGTGTTTCTGTGATTTAGATAATGTGGCGTATCAAGAATTGAAAATGGACATTGAACCACTAATTTTAGATTATTTTTTAAGTGATTATGGAAAATTGGATGAGAAGGCAATATCCTATATGTATAATATATTTACAATAAAAATATTATGTTCATTAAAGGAAAATCAAGATGTGGAACAATATTTTAAAACAGAAAAAGTACCCCACGAATTGTTACTTGGAGCATATTATTCTATTAGGTACCAAATGATGCATGTAAAACCTTGGTATGAAGAACACTATTTTATTGACTATATCAAAAATAAATATAAAAAGAGAGTTACGAATCCATTTTAATAGAATGACTGCTGGGGCCTCTAATGATATTGCCATCAACATCAAAACGAGAACTATGACATGGACAATCCCATGTTTTTTCTTGTTCATTAAAAATGAGATGACACTTCATATGAGGACAAGTATTTAAAACTTTATGTCTAACACCGTTTTCATCAATATAGATACCAACTCTTATTCCATTTTCATAGATGACACAAACATGATTTTGATAAAATTTAGGATTTTTAATAAGCGTTGTCTGTAAGTAAACCTTTCCATATCGAACACCATCTACTAAAAAATGCATAGAACGTACAAGATTCCAATTTCTTTTGATTGCAAATAAATCTTCATAAGGGGAAGTTCCTTTTTGAATGATGTCAGCAATCACCTGTCCTGCTAACACACCATTGGTCATTCCCCAAGTCTGAAAACCAGTGGCAAGCAAAAGATGAGATCCTTTTTCCGTTTCGCCAATAAAGGGAAGACCATCATTGGGAATAATGTCTTGATTGAACCATATACAATCAATCTTTGTCTGAAAATGATTTTGAAAACGTGTCTTGAAATTCTCAAAATTTTTGCCATCATCTAAATGGTTCGTAAGTGCATGCGCATAACTTCCATATAAAAGATAGTTTTTATGATAACGAATAGAGTGCATTGGAACTCCTGTTGTAATACAAGAAAGAGATAATGGATTTTTGGTAGATGATGCAATGACATAAGATTTTTCAATATGTGTTTTCAGGGGAATGTATCCAGGGTTTATAAAAAAAGGATAGTGTGTACAAACAACTACGTAATTTGCTTGGATGTCGCCAATATTTGTTCTAATGAGATAACCATCTTCTTTTTTATTCAATTCTATTGCACATACATTTTCATGGATGGTAACTTTATGCTCTATTAATTTTTTTAGACCATATACATATTTTAATGGATGAAATACGGCGCCCTCAACTTCCAAACCATATTGGATGGAAATTGGAAGGGGAAGATCATTTATGGTGGTGTAAGGAACATTCCATTCTTTTAAAAATTTTTCTTCTTTTTTGAGTTTGGATACTTGTTTTTTTGTAGAGGCTAAAATATACTCCTTTACCTTTTCATAATCACAATTGAGTTGATAGTCTTTAATAATTGTTTCAATCTAGTGAAATGCTTCTACTTGTGATTCATAGTATTTTTTAGCAGCTTCCTTTCCATGCATAGATGCAATTTTTGAGTAGGGAAGCTCTTGTAAATAGGATATTTTAGCGGTTGTATATGCAGTGGCTCCAAAACCAATGGTCCCTTTATCAATTAAAAGAATGTCATAATTACTATCTTTTAAAGCAAATGCAGTAGATATTCCCGTAATACCACCACCAATGATACAAATATCTACTTTTTTCTTTTCTAAAATAGGTTTTTTTGTATTTTTTAAAAATCCCTGTAACCAAAGAGAATTATTCATATATAATCACCATTTTTAATATGGAAAAATGTTGTATAAAATATACAAAAAAGAACAAACTACAAATGGTGATGACATGAAAAAAATACTTTTAATGGTAAGTATTCTATTGCTAATAACAGGTTGTGGAGAGAAAGAAAAGAAATTGAATATGGAAAAACTTGGAAAGAAATTGGAAGAACTTACTACCGACAAACTAGATTATATCAATTTAAATGATGTTATTGAAGAACCATTAGATAAGATAAAAATCTATAGTCAAGAAGAAATTGTCGAGCAACTAGGAATCGAAGCATCCATGTATCAGAATATATTTTTCTGCGAATCCTTAGAAGGCGTTAACACATACCTAGTAGTAGAACCGAAAGAGTCCGAAAAAGAGAAAGTGGAAGCTTTAATCGTACAATATTGGAATCAAAAAATTGCAGAGACACAAAATGAAGAAGAAAAAGAAAGCTATCAGAATCGGGTAGAACAATCTTATGGAGAAAATTTAATTTACTTAGTTGGGAAGGATTGTAAGAAAAAACTAGATAAAATTAAAACTACAAAGCAAAAATTGTTTCCAAATCTATTAGTATTAGAAAAAACAGATTTAGAAAAACAACTGGGGCTTTCAATAGATGAAGTTGAATCCTACAGGTTTGCCATGTCCGATAAATTGGATCAAGTAGAACAATATATTATCATAAAATATAATAAAGAGTCAGAAGCGGACATTCGAAAAAAAGTACATGATTATTTTGAAGGATTAGAACAAGAGTGGAAAGTAAAAGATGACTCCAATTACCAATTACTTAAAAACCGTATGGAAAAAGAATTGGATCAATATTTGATTTATCTTGTTTCTAAAGATAACAAAAAAGCATATCAAATAATTGAAAATTTATATGAGTAGAATAAATCATGAATAACGACATACACTAAAACTATATGGAGGGATTATATGAATTTTAGAAATAATTTACTATGGAATGGTTTTATGGATCGCAATGAAGTAGAAACGTTTAAGGCCGATATTTACGAATTCGAAAATGGTGAGTGTATTGAAATGGATTTACCTGGTTATGACAAGGAAAATATGAAAATAGATTACAATAATGGATATTTGACCATTACTGCAACCAAAGCAGAAGAGACTAGAAATTATATTCACCAAGAACGCTATTATGGGGAATACAGTCGTACTTTTTATATAGGAGAGGTCAAAGAATCAAGTATTAAAGCAAATTTTCAAAACGGAATTTTAAAAATCACATATCCAAAAGAAAATACGCAACCAATCGAACATAATATTCCAATTGAATAGATACTTTTTGTATCTTTTTCAATTTTATATAATTTTAGAAATTGGTAGGGTATAATAGAATAAAAATTAAAATATGGTATAGCAAATTTTAATTATCTGTTTTATTTTTTAATACAAATATACTAAAACTGTCGTTTGTGTCAAGTTAACCTCTATGTTATAGTGATAACCAAGGAGGGATAAGTGTGGCAAGATTATTATATGGACAGGAACTAGAAAAATTTAAACAAGAATACCAAGTGGAAGCTTTTTCTATCATTATTAAAATAGATGATATGAGAAAGACAGCTAGCTATATCATCGATGGTCAAAAAGAAATTAAAGGCAACTATGAAGTGCTAAAAAAATATATGGATTAGATCAATATAAAAATCGCCAAAAAGCGATTTTTTCCTATTTTTTTCTAGATTGGTTATTCTGTGCAAGGTTTTGGCTTACAAGTGTATGAAATTCTTGAATTTTATCATATTGAGATGCGATTCGAACTGGTGTAGTAGTGAATTGAACGGTATCTTCTTTTGCCAAATTCTTTACTGCTTCTAAAATGTCTTGGTTTCTTATTTGAGTTTGAATTTGTATGATTTTATCTAGTAAACTATTATTAATAGGTTTATTTTCAAACATATCAAGTGCTAATAATTCAATATATTGCTGATAGGTTTGTTCTAATTCTAGTTTATTCATATGAAATCTTCCCTTTCTTTTAATTATATTATCATAAAGTAGAAAAAATGTATATATTTTAGTATGTATTTGCTTGGATTCATTTATACATAAATGTACTTTAAAAATTTATACAGTATTTATGATACTTAAATTTGCTATTTTAGTACTTTTATTGTATTTCGTTTTTTATTAGCTAATAAATGTAAGGCCTCATATCTTGCCTGTAAATCTAATTCTAAATAATTTAAATATCCCTTTATGTTTTGTGTTTGAGGAATCTTGATTCCCTTTACCCATGCCCATTCCTCAATAGCAGGAAATGCCTGATTTTCTAAATAATACCATTTGCCATCAAATTGATTGAGCATAAAATCAATACCACACATAATACCAAGTTCTCTATTGCATTTTTCCATAATGTTTTTACACACTTCTAACACCGAAATGGGCAAACTCAAATTTGCTAAATCGAAACCATGTTCAGCCAAAATAGACGTTTTTTCTGAAGAATATTTTGGTTGTGAAAAAGTGATGTTTTCTCCACCAGAATAATAATTAAACATTTTTTGCGCATTAATAAAATATTCTGATTGAGGATTTAATAAGTTTTTTTCAAAGAAGCCTGCTAAATGAGTGTTATTTGCTGTTCTAATTGCATATTTTAAACTTGCTCCCATGATATCTCCAGATCCAGCTACTAAAACCCTTAAATAAGTCGCATATTTACCTGGATTTTTTAAAAATTGTTGACATATTGTACAATTAAAAGCGTCATTATAGTCAGAAATATTATAATAATTATGGTAAAATTTTCTAATGATTTCCACCTGTTTCGAAGTTTCAATCAAAAATTTATCTTGTCCACCATTTGTTAGTTCATTCTTGAAAACAGCGGGGAAAAAAGGATTATTAAGATAATCTTTCAGAGGGAGAGAAAAAGGATAATTAAAATAATCTCCTGCGCTTTCAAATATTTTCTGGTCAAATAATTTTTTATAGACATCAATCGAAATGTCCTTCCCACAAAGTGCTGTATTGTCCATTATTAGACAGATTGTATTTTCATCAATGTCTTCTTTATTATAAGTAATATTAAACCCTTCATTTTTAAGCGTTTCAACAAAAATTTTTCTTTTCTTGGAAATTTCGTTTTTCGCGTATAAATATTCAAAAGTATTTTTGATTGTAAAAAGGCAAGTGTTGCCATTTAACCATTCTTTTTCAATGAAAATTGTAAAAATATTGTTTTCATCCATCCAATATCAAGCTCCTTTTTATCAATAATTGTTTTGTATTATAACAAATATTCAAATTTAAAGCAATAAACTAAATAAAAAGAGCATTCAAATTTTAAAAATGAATGCAATCAAACTAAAAGTTTGTATGATACAATAATGGTGTTCATGATGAGATTTGAACTCATGACCTCTTCCTTCGGAGGGAAGCACTCTATCCAGCTGAGCTACATGAACAATGAAATAAAAAAATCTTATTTTAAAAGATTTAAATTTTTAAATGGTGGACTGTTAGGGATTCGAACCCTAGACCCACTGATTAAGAGTCAGTTGCTCTACCAACTGAGCTAACAGTCCAAAACAAATGCAAATACAGTATAACATCTTTTTACTGATTTGACTAGTAGTTTCATCAAAAGATTTCAAAAATAATGTAATTATGTCTTTTTTAGAGTACAATAACATGTTTTTTTAACCTTAAAATTTAATAAGTGGGGGAACAATTGTTCCTTTATGTTGTCCCAAATATTATTAGGTACTAAAATTTGATAGGTAATGGTTTCTTGATAATCACTAGATAAAATCGTAACTTCTTTTAATAACAAATCCACCATTTTTTTATGCTCATAGGAAAATACAATATCGATTTCATGTCCTAAAACCATATCAGCAAAAGAAGCCTCTTTTAGTGCAGTAGTAACAGAAGTGGTATAAGCATGTACGAGTCCACCAGCACCCAATAAAATACCACCAAAATAGCGAACGACAATACATAAGATGAAATTCAGATTTTGTTTTTCTAATACATTTAAAATAGGCATTCCTGCTGTACCAGAAGGTTCTCCATCATCAGAGCACCGTTTATTATTCTCTAAAATATAAGCATAACAGTGATGTGTCGCATCTGGATATTGTTTTTTAATTTTTATTAGATGTTCATTCACCATATCTATGGTTGTTACTGGGTATAAAAAACATAAAAATTTTGATTTTTGTACTTCATAAGTAGTTGTAATGGATTGTGCGATTGAAAGCATACAAATCACCACTCACATTATAGCAGATTTTTAAAAATTTTGATATAATGAGTATGGTGATTTACATGAATGCAATCAAACAAAAGCTCGCACTTGTTCCCAATAAACCTGGGTGTTATTTAATGAAAAACAAAGATGGTGTTATCATCTATGTTGGAAAGGCAAAAAAATTAAAGAATCGTTTAAGTTCCTATTTTAGAGGAACGCATACAGGTAAAACCGCAAAACTAGTTAGTGAAATTGTTGATTTTGAATATGTTGTAGTCGGGAGTGAAACAGAATCTCTCATTCTAGAAATCAACTTAATTAAAGAACACGATCCTAAATACAATATCTTATTACGGGATGATAAAAGTTATCCATATATTGAACTCACCAATGAAAAAATACCAAGATTACTTGTCGTACGTAGTCTAAATAAACGTAAAAACAAAAGTCGTCTTTATGGACCATATCCCAATGTGGTTGCTGCTAGAAATACCGTAAATCTACTCAATCGTATGTATCCTTTAAGGAAATGCAACACCATGAATAAAACACCTTGTTTATATTACCACATTGGGCAATGTCTTGGATATTGTAGCAATCAAGTAGAAAAGGGAACTGTTACGCAAATGGAACATGACATCATCCAATTTTTAAAAGGAGACCATACATTAATTACCAAAAAAATAAAAGAAGAAATGTTTCAAGAAAGTGAAAAGATGAACTATGAAAAAGCCAAAGAATTAAAAGAATTATTAGATTATATTGAAATTACTCTAACCAAACAAAAGGTGGAGATTAAAGACAATATAGACCGTGATTTATTTGGCTATTACGTGGACAAAGGCTATTTATCTGTGCAAGCATTTTTTATTCGCAGTGGCAAAATTTTAGAAAGGCATTCTGCTATATTCCCTTATATTGATGAAATAGAAGAAGAACTTACAAGATACATTGCTCGTTTCTATGAAAAAAATTTCTTATTACCAAAAGAAGTTTTAGTACCAGAAATTGTTGATGCAGAATTGTTAGAATCCTATTTTCAAATTCCAGTGAGAAAACCCGTTAAAGGTGTAAAATATAAATTAATCGAGATGGCTGCTAAGAATGCTGAAATTGCTTTGAATGAAAAATTTGAACTCATTCAAAAGGATGAACAAAGAACAGTTGCTGCCAACGAAGAGTTAAAAGAGTTGTTGCATTTGGATAAACTAGATCGCATTGAACTGTTTGATAATTCCCACTTATTTGGGACGTTCAGTGTTTCAGGAATGGTTGTCTTTGTGAACGGAAAACCAAGTAAAAATGACTATCGCAAGTTTAAAATAACAGAAAACAGTAACGATGAATATGCAATGATGCATGAGGTGACTTATCGCAGATATTTTCGGGTTTTAAAAGATAATTTGGCAAGACCAGATTTAATTATTGTCGATGGTGGTATTGGTCAAATTCATGTCGTAAGAGAAGTGGTAAATAGTTTAGGACTTCCTATTATGGTAGTAGGTCTTAAGAAAAATGACAAACATGCAACTTCTAGTTTACTTGCATTTGAACCAATTCAAGAATTGGAAATTGACCGAAAAAGCAATCTATTTTACTATTTAGAAAGAATGCAAGATGAAGTTCATAATTTTACGATTCATTATCACAAACAAATTAGAAGTAAAGGCTCTTTAGAAAGTGTTTTAGATCATGTGGAAGGAATTGGTGAAGTCAGAAAAAAAGAACTTCTCAAAAAATACAAGACGATTACGAGATTAAAACAATTATCGATAGAAGAGTTGGAAGAAATTTTGCCAACCAAAACCGCATGTCATTTATATGAATTTTTACAGAACTATGAAAATGATAAAAAATAATTGTATTGTGTTGTAGGGGGATATTATGGAAACAAGGAAGTTATGTTGGGTACCCAGTTTACAAGAATTAGAGGATGCGATTACATTAGAGGAATGGGGACCTTATTATTTGGATTATTACACATCTCATTATTTTAGTTGTGTGACTCAGATTGTCGAAACGTACTGGCAACAAATTTGTAAGGCCACTTTAAATCCCGATGATGGAAAAATAGTGGTTTTCAAAGACGACATTAATGTAAAAGGTAGTTGGATCGAAAGACCGATTAGACCGCTCTATGCATCTGATTTACAAAAACTAGGAAAACAGTTATCGCAACTACACACTTTTAAAATGTTAGAACAAATGGATTATTATAGTTTTCAAATGAAAAAGAATGAAGGATATGAAAGACTATTCTTATTAGATGATTATAGGGGATTACAAGAAATAATCAATCTAAATGATACAATACAACAACAAAATTATGAGTTCATCAAAAAATCCGTTCATCAAAAAATGGTTACAAGGGTAAATTATTATGAAATAATTCGCCAACTATTGAGTATGAAAGAATGGAATAAAAAAACATTGTTACCAATGAGAGGAGAATATATTTCTTTTAGAACACTTGAAGAAGTAGACTCAATTGCGATAGAAAAACAGTTAACAAAGAAGAATTTAATTTTTTAAAAACACATACGATAGTATTGAAATAAATTTTGGAAATACAATTGACATCTCATCAAAAAAAATTGTAATCTAATAAATAGAAGGAGTGTAAGTATGTTTTGTGGAGAATGTGGAACGAAAAATGAGAAAGGTGCACAATTTTGTGAAAATTGTGGTTCTAAATTAGTAGAAGAGAAACCAGTGAATCAAACCAAAAAGGTTTCAACTTCAAAACAAGTACCCAAAGAGAGTTTTGGTACAAAAGTCAAAAAAATGCCAATGAAAAAGAAAATATTGTTAGGAGCTAGTTTGATAGTTGTTGTTGCCTTACTTACAACATTTACTATTATAAGTAATAAACTATCACCAAAATCAATTGCAAAAGATTATTTCCTTGCTGTTGTAAATGTCAATACAGATAAGTTATATCAATATATGGATATTGAAAAAACGGAATTTACAAGTAAGGATATGTTTGAACAATTGGCAAAACGTGAGTTAAATGAAGACAACAAGAAAAAAATTTCCAATTACAAAATTGGTAAAGTAGAGAAAAATGAAAATGGTTTAACAGCAACTGTAACAATTACTTATGTAATAGAAGGTGATGATGAACCTGAAACTGTTCGCGTTGGTTTGGTTAAACAAAAATCAAAAAAATATTTCTTCTTTGATGATTGGCGCATTAGTAACAATATGTCAGTAATGGATACTACTAAAGATTATAAAATCAAGGTCTTAAAAAATTCTACAGTTACTATTGAAGGTGTTGCAGTAGATAAGAAATATATTGATACAGATGCTTCAAATGAATCTTATGATGTTTACAAAATGCCTACAATGTTTACAGAAGGCTATCAAATGAAGATTGCTTTACCTTTAGGGTTTGAAGTAGAAGATACTCTCTATGTATCTAATTACTCTAGTTCAGGGTATACATTTAGTCTAAATGAGGAAAAATTACCAGAAGATACAAAAAAACAATTGATTGAAACAACAAAAAAAGGATTACAAACACTATATAATGGAGCAAAAGATCAAAAATCGTTTGATGATATTAAAAGTGAATTTGAATATGAAGGTGCCGATTTAAGCAATCTGAAAAAAACATATGAATCCTTAAGTAAAAGTTTATCTAATTCTGATTTAAGTGCAATTGAATTTACGGAAATTGAATTGGATTCTTTCACTACAACGGATAAAGGTTTTAGAGCTTATATTGATACAGATTATAAATATACTGTTTCTTATACTTCCGGTAGTGAAGCCAAAACACATGATAGCAAGAGTTCAGATTCTATGACAATCTATTATGCATATCATGATAATGCATTCAAGATTACAGATGCTGGTAGTCTGGTTACATATTTTTCAAGATATTATTAGAAAGAGGGAAATAAAATGGCAAAATTTTGTACAAAATGTGGAAAAGAATTAGTAGATGGAAAAGCATGCAGTTGTAGTTCAAAAAAGGAAGAGACTGTTGTTGTTACATCAAATGGAGTGAATTTTAAAGAAAGTTGCATGGACTGTGTAAATGTGTTCAAAAATATTTTTACAAGACCTTTTAATGCAATTAAGGAATTTGTTTGTGAACATAAATATTTTGCAGGAATTATATTAATCTTATTGGTGGCAATCTCTAGTGGGTTATATAAAATTGCAGTTTTAAAGAATATGTATTCTTCAACTTCTCCAGATGCTTTTAATGCAAATGATCTTTTAGGGATTCTAGGTGGAGCATTAACTGGTGATTTAGGTTTTGGAGCACCTAACTATATGAAGGAGTTCTTTACTACTTTCGCTACGAGTTTAGCAGAGTATGCATTAATCGTATTCATTGGATACTTAATTATTGCAAAATTATTCAAAGGAAAAGCTACATGGAAAAATATGATTACAGTTGTAGCAATTGGTTTATCAGTTGTTCTTGTTGGAAATGTAATCAATTCTATTCTTGTATTTATTGATGGAGAATTTATTGGTAATATTAGAAGTTATATTGCATCATTTGCATCTATTATGAGCATGTTAATACTATATGGTGCAGTGAAAGAAGTAGCCGAAATCGATAAGAATAAATTATTTGTTACCGTTGCTTCTATGTCTGTATTGGCAACTGTAGTAATTGATGTTGCTAAGAAAATATTTAAGTAAGTTAAATTTAAGTTAGAAAAGTATTGTCAAAAACAAGCAATTATGTTATTATTATATTGCTTGTTTGAAATGGCGCTGTAGCTCAGTTGGCTAGAGCAATCGGTTCATACCCGATAGGTCGAGAG
>CANSPQ010000005.1 GCA_947648915.1 uncultured Caryophanales bacterium
TTTAAATATATAGTTGTCAATACTTTTTTCTTATTTTCTTCATGTTTTTATCCTGGTTACAATTTTGTGTATATTGTCAAAATAAGAAATTCGTGGTAATATAGAATTATTAAAATGAATCATAGAAAAATAGTTTACAGGTAGAATTATACAAGTTAACTATTTGTAAACGAGGGGGGAAATACTCTCTTTTATATTATAGGAAGGAATGATTGGTATGAAAAGAAGAGGATTTACATTAGTAGAATTATTAGCAGTAATTGTAATACTAGCAGTAATTGCGATTATAGCAACACCAATGATTATGGATGTGATTGAAAAGTCTAGAATGGGAGCATTTAAAGATAGTGTATTAAGTGCATTTCATCAGGTGGATTACTATTTAGTAGAAAATGAGTTAGGACAGGTCCCAGAAGAAGGGTTGGACGTTACTAAGATAGGACTTCAAAAGAGTCAATTTAAGTATGGTGAATTCTATCAAAGAGAAGAATTAGAAGTTGTAAATATAAGTGATGGAAGATTTTGTGCAATCGGAGGAATGGAAAATCTGCAAGTATTTAAAGGGGAATGTGATTTCACTACACCAAGATGTGAATTAAGAATAGAGGGAGAAAAGGGAGTAGGTGAATGGTATAATAAAAATCCAAAGGTAGTGATGGAAACAAGTGAAGCATTAACAGGCGGACTTACTTTTGGAATCGGTAAAACAGAAAACTATAATAATGAAGTAAAGCAAGGAAATATAGGAAAAGCTGAATATCAAACAACAGAGACTACAACAACAAGAGTTTATTGTTATGTCAAAAATGTGGGAGATAATAGGGGAAGTAATTATATTGATGTAAAAATTGATCAAACATTCCCAGAAGAAGCAACATTTAGTTATACAACAACAAGTAAGAGTATAAGAGTGATTGCAAGTGGAAAAGACCAACAAAGTGGGATTACAAGATATCAATTTAGTAAAGATAATGGAGCAACATGGAGTGAAATACAACAAAGTAATAGCTATACATTTGATAACCTACAAACGGGCGAATACCCAATAAAAGTAAGAGTATATAATGGAACATATGTAGATAGTTTAAAAGAAAATAATTTATATAAAGAAAGTGAAACAAAAGTAGTAAAAACAGAGGATTTAATTGTTCCAACTTATGAAGTGAATCCAAAAGGATGGACTACTGGAGATGTAAAAGTAACCATAAAATATGGAGATCAAGGAATAAAACTATTGAAAACGACAGTAAATGTAACAAGTAATTTAAGTGCAACAAGATGTAGCAATGTGTATAATGGAACATATACGTGTGATGGAGAAAGCACTAAGAATATAGAAGCAGGAGTCTGGTATTTAGTAGATTCCGATGTAGAACTTACATATGGTGAAAATGGAAGTGTAATTGCACAAGTAGTTGATGGTGTCAATTATAAAAGTGGAAGTAGTATAGTAATTGGTACAATTGATAAGGTAGATCCATCAGTTTATGTCGAAGTTAATAAAAAAATTGCAACATTTACATTAGAAGATAATTCTGAATTAGTAGGGTATTCAGTTATGTCTCAAATGGAATTACCAGACGATTGGGTACCTATAAGTGGGAAGCAATCAATTGTGACATGGGAGGCTAGTCAAGCAGGAATATACTATGTATATGTAAAGGATATTGCTGGAAGAATATCTTCTGCAACATTTGAAATGGCACAAACTTCTTTCTCCTATGAAGCTACAAAATCAACATATGCAGCAACGGATATTGGGCATAAGCATACGGGAAATAGAAACTCTGGGGGAGGATGTTATACAGTTCAAAAACAGTCATGTCAAACTTGTACTATTACAACAGTAGAATTGTCAACATCAATTAATTCGGATGGAACGTATAATTGGATTCGTTCTACGAGACATTCTAGATGTGGCCAAGCGAATTCAGATTCATCCATTGGTAGAAGGAATTATTCTGGAAGCAATCAAGTTGGGTCATCATCACATTCTTATGGTTGTTCCACTTATTATGAATTAGGTTGTGGAAAATCAGAAACAACTGTTTATACATGCCCAAATGGTGGTACTTTAAATGGAACTACTTGTACATTATATACATGTCCAAATGGCGGAACTTTAAGTGGAACAACTTGTAGGTATTAAAAGGAGAATGAAAATGAGAAAAACAATATATGTCATTATAATAATACTTTGTACAATAGTAACAACAACAGGTTGTGGAAAGAGAATAGAGCCTGAGGAAAATAGTAAAACGAATACATCCGCAAGTGTATTCCAAGATCAAATCGTAGAGACATTTGAATTTACTAATACATCACTTATATATGAAGAGGGAAAAACAAAATTGCAAACAACGGTAACCAATATAAGTGGCAAGATCTCCTATTTATCAGAGTTTAAAATCCATGTTAAAGTTGAAAATGAAATAATAGATTTGATTGGATTTGTGGGAGAAGAGTTGCAACCAAAAGAAAGTCGAGTCATAATGAGCTATAGTATAGAGGATTTAACAAATGCTTCTTCTATCTCTTATGAAGTTGTCCGATAAGTAAGCATAGCTTACTTTTTTTGCAAATAAATTCTAATATATTCTAGTTTTGTCGAAATGATTTTCAGTTCATTTTGTTTGTGCTAAAGTAAAATAGCGAGGTGAAATATGTTAGAAACAACATTAGAATTTCGAAAGGGGATTTTATTTGTAAGATTGAATGGTGAATTGTCAAAAAAAACAACAAGTATTTTACAAACAGAAGTAACAGATACCATTTTGCAAAATGGAATTCAAAATGTAGTATTCAATATGGAGCATTTAAAAGGTATTGATATGAAAGGAATGAGTTCATTATTATACCATTATGAAATTTGTAAAAATAGAAAAGGAAATTGTTATATCTGTAACATTTCTGATGAGTGGGTGTATATGAAACTCAAAAAAAATAGAATTCTAAATTATTTGCATGAAATGGATAATGAATTAACTATTTTGCAAGCTATTACTATATAGGAGGAAAGAATGACAAATGAAATGATAGTGATGTATGACAATTATATTTATTATATTATATCTAAATATTATAGCAGATATCCTAGTCCCGAAGATTTATTTCAGGCAGGAAGAATGGGGCTTGTTAATGCATATAAAAAATTTGATCCATCTTATGGAGTTCAATTCAAGACATATGCATTTGAATTTATTAAAGGAGAAATGTCTAAATTTATTAGACAAGATCGCCCTGCGAAATATAGCCGTAATGTTACCAAATTAAAATATTTAATTGAAAAAGCAACTGCAATTATGACACAAGAATTGATGCGTGCTCCAACTGTAAGTGAACTTGCTAGTTATCTAGGGGAACCAGAAGAAAATATTATAGAAGCGATGCAGACGATTTATCAAATGCAAAGTATACAATCATCAATTATGCAAGAAGAAAAAGAAATTACATTAGAGGATAATATTGCATCTCCACAGGCGGATATAGATACTATGATTGCCTTTAGGGATTCCCTACAATCATTATCCTCATTTGAACAAGAACTAATCAAAAGAAGGTATATTTATGGCCAGACACAATCTGAAATCGCAGAAGATATGGGAATTAATCAGGTACAGGTCTCTAGAAAAGTAAAAAAAATTGGTGAAAAAATCCACCAAAATGTTGCCTAAAAGAACGAGTTGTTCTTTTTCTTTTATATAGATTTTCCTTTATTTGAAAAAGAATCTTCATTTGACAATATATTGTTTTGTCTTGTTTCAATATAGAATTTGATGAAAGGGTAAAGAAAAGAGGCTATGTATCTTTCCGTTTGTTCCAGTAAAAGTTTGCTACTTCTCCAAGTCAATCTGCTTATGCTATCTTCTTTATCTATATCTTTTTCTTCTACCATTATTAGAGGATTTATCTTTTTTTTATTTTTTATCATTACAAGCTTTTCTTTTTTTAAAAACTTTTTAAAGATAGTATCCATATAGCGCTTTATCGCTTGTTCATACCCATCCATCGGTGTTAATGAAATTGCCCCATTTTCTATTTTATAATCATAAAATTTACCACCTATGTAAATATGATTTGGAATAACTAATTTTTCTTCAATTGGAATACAGTAGTATTCTAAAATAAAATGATATGGTTTTTTATTTTGTAAAACTTGTTGTTTGATTTCGTTTTCTGTTAAAACAATTCTATATTGTATATGACATGGCATATTCACTGTCCTTGGTAGATACTTTTCTAGAGTAGGAATAATCTCTTCAATTGTAAATCCAGCCTGTTTTTTCCAATATTCTGCAATTTCTGATGTAAACTCTGGAAAATCTTTTTTGTATTGTTCTATTTTTTTTCTCTCTAAATCATAATTAAACATAGTATTCCCCTTTTCATTTAAGCTATTATACTTTATTTTGCAAAGAAGTCAAGTTCAAAAATGTATAAAAAAAAACTTTATTTCCATAATAATCCTAGGAGGAAAAACATGGAAAAAAATAAATATAATGATTTGGTTACAAAATATACACCAAAAGAGAATCGATTAAAGAATGGTTTACTTGCCTTTTTTATCGGTGGAATCATGGGTGTAATTGGAGAATTTTTAGTAGAAATATGGTCTTATTATTTAAATATTCCAACGAAAGAAGCGGGAACATTTATGATTATTACACTTATTTTTGCTGGGTGTCTACTTACCTGTTTTGGATTTTTTGATAAGTGGGTCAATTTTGCGAAAGCTGGGTTGTTTGTTCCGATTACTGGATTTGCGCATGCGATGATGAGTGCCGCTTTGGAATATCGAAAAGAAGGCTTTGTTACTGGATTAGGTGCTAGTATGTTTAAATTATCTGGTTCTGTTATTATATTTGGAGTTGTAAGCGCTTATGTATTTGGTTTAATACGAATTCTTTTATTTGGAGGGCAAATATGACATTTCAATATAAAAACGTATATATTAACGAAACTGCTACCGTAACTGGTCCCTATGAACAAAAAGGACCTTTAGGTCAGTATTTTGATAAAGGACATGATGAGCTTTATTTTGGAACAAAAACATGGGAGAATGCAGAAAGTAAATTAATTGAAGAAAGTGTTGATATTTTGCTTACTAAAAGAGGTTGTACGAAATTTGATATTGATTTATTTATTTCAGGTGATTTACTCAATCAAACTGTAGCTTCTAATTATGCTGCAAGTCGTTTAGGGATTCCTTTTATGGGTGTTTATAATGCATGTGCAACCAGTGTAGAGGGATTGATTTTGGGTGCTAATATGGTGGAGGCAAAACAGATTCAAAATTGTATCTGTGCCGCTTCTTCTCATAATAATGCAGCAGAAAAACAATTTCGTTATCCTGTTGAGTATGGTGGACCAAAACCGAAAACGACGACATTTACTACAACTGGATGTGCAAGTGCCTATTTGAGTAGTGAAAAGTCGGGTATTCGAGTTGAAAGTGCAACAGTTGGGACCGTAACAGATATGGGAATTAAAGATGCCTATCATATGGGAGCAGTAATGGTTCCTGCCTGTGCAGATACCATTTATCATCATTTGATGGATACCAAAAGAGAGATTGGATATTATGATTTGGTTTTAAGTGGGGATTTGGGTGTTTATGGTGAGAATATCTTAAAAGATTATATGAAAACAGAATATGGAATTACATTAGAAAATTATGATGACACAGCCACAATGATTTTTGATGTGGAAAGTCAACCTGTATATGCAGGTGGAAGTGGACCAGCATGTGCTCCTTTAGTTACTTATAGTTATATTTTTGATCAAATGAAAAAGAAAGAATATAAGAAAGTTTTACTCGTGGCAACAGGTGCCTTGATGTCTACTACAATGGTGAATGAGAAAATGAGTATTCCAAGTATTGCACATGCAATTAGTTTGGAGGTTACCCTATGATTTATATCAATGCTTTTCTTTTTGCAGGGTTGGTTTGCTTATTAGGACAAATCATATTAGACAATACGAAATTGACTGCAGGTCATGTTACTACCATTTTTGTGGTATTAGGTGCATTTTTAGATATTTTTAGTATTTATGATAAATTTGTATTATGGGCTGGTGGAGGTGCTTTGGTTCCAATTACGAGTTTTGGGCATTTGTTGATTCATGGTGCATTAGAAAAAGCCCAAGATTTTGGTCTCATTGGACTTGCGATGGGGATGTTTGACTTAACATCATCTGGTATTATTTCAGCAATTGTTATTTCTTTCTTTCTATCTCTTATTTTTCAGCCAAAAGATTAAAACCAGATTATCTGGCTTTTCTTTTTGCTGTTACAAATGCAACTTCTCCATTTAAAGGATAAGTTATTTGAAAATTTATTCCTTGTTGCTCCAATGAATTTTTAAATTCTCTACATTCGATAGGATCTAAATGACCTACGATAATGTCATGATAGCTTTCATCTTTTTGATTACCGTTATAATCTGTAGAGTAATATTTTTCTAATTCTGGATTTCGTAAGGAATAGAAACAAATAATACGATTTTCTATATCACGGAGTTTTGCAATTTTTTCACTCTTTTCCATCATAATTTCCCCCCTCTTCGGTTCTCTATTATAGCAAAATCCAATAATTTGTCAAATTTGCTAGCTTTCTTCTAGCATTTTATAGTATAATGGAAAAGCAAATGTATGGTGATGAATATGTATTTAAAAAAGATGATTGCAAGTGGATTCAAATCGTTCGCAGATAAAATAACCATTGATTTTACTAAAGGAATTACAGGAATTGTCGGACCAAACGGGTCTGGGAAGAGTAATGTAGTGGATGCTGTTAGATGGGTGCTTGGAGAACAATCTGTCAAATCTCTTAGAGGAGATGGCAATATGACAGATGTTATTTTCTCTGGAAGTAAATCAAGAAATGCTCTCAATGTAGCGTCTGTAACACTTGTTTTTGATAATACGGATCAATATCTTCCAATCCAGTTTGATGAAGTGTCCATTCAAAGAAGAGTATATAAAGATGGTACCAATGAATATGCCATTAACAATGAAAAATGTAGACTCAAAGATATAGTTGATATTTTGCTCGATAGTGGTATGGCAAAAGAAAGTTTTAATATCATTTCACAAGGAAAAATTGAAGAAATTATCAGTAGTAAACCAACAGACCGTAGGGTTATTTTTGAAGAAGCAGCCCAAGTTTTAAAATATCGAAGAAGAAAAGAAGAGGCACTTCGTAAACTAGAACGTACACATGAGAATATGACTCGTGTAGACGATATTTTACACGAATTAGAAGAACAAGTAGAACCTTTAAAAAAACAACATGATGAAGCGATTGTTTACCAAGAAAAAATGGCAGAGCTAGAAAAAGTAGAAGTTGCTTTAACAGTAAAAGATATTACCGATATTAACTTTGCTTATCAAAATAATAAAAAACAAATTTCGGATTTGAATGAAGAACTTTTGCGTATTACGACAGGAAATAGTACAAATGAAGCAAAAATTGAAGAATATAAAATTAAAATTCAAAAATTAGATGAGGAAATTTCTAATAGTACAAAAGAATTATTAGAAAAAACAACCCAAGTGGAAAAAAAGAGTAGTGAGAAAAATATTCTATTAGAACGTAAAAAATATGAAGTAGAAGATCAAAAATTACATGATAATCTATTGCAATTAAAAGAACAACAATTGAAATTAGAAAGTGATATTCATACATTAGAAGCAGAAATCGCATCTTATGAAAGTGAAATGAAAACAAAAGAAGCTACTGTTCAATTGTCAGAACAAAATTATCATACTCATAAAATGGAAAGAGAACAGATAGAAAAAAAATTAACAGGGTTACTACGGGAAAAAACTACATTGGAGTATACCATTCATAATTTACAAGAAAGTATTGAAAGTGGAAGTACACTTCCTTATGCTGTTCGTTCTATCCTAGAATCCCCTAAATTACGTGGAATTCATAACGCAATTGGAAATTTAATCGAAGTAGAAGAAAAATATGCGACGGCGATTACAACCTCTTTAGGATATGCGACTACTTATTTAGTGGTTGATGACGAACAGGTTGCAAAGGAAGCAATTCTTTATTTAAAGCAAAACAATATTGGAAGAGCAACTTTCTTTCCTATTTCTGTAATTGCTCCAAAAGAAGTAGATTCTAGTACATTACAAATATTACAAAAGCAAGCAGGTTTTATTGGAATTGCCTCTGATTTAATCAAGTATGATCATACATATGATTCCATTATGAAAAATCAACTTGGAAATGTCATTGTTGCAGAAGACATTGATGTTGCGAACCAAATAAGTAAAAAAATCAATTATCGCTATAAGATTGTTACGTTAGATGGAGAACTGTTACACGTAGGTGGTTCTTTGACAGGTGGAAATGCAAAAAATACAAAGAGTATTTTAACGGAAAAATATGAATTGGAACGTACTTTGCAACAACAAAATACTTTAGTGGAACAAGTCAAAACATTAGAAAATAAGATCAATGAGATGGATGAAAATAGTCGTTCTTTAGAAGATAAATTATATCTAGAAAATAAAGAATTTTTGACATTAAAAGAAATCAAAGAACAAAAAACAAATTTATTACAAGAATTTCAAGGCCACTTATTACAGATTGAACAAGAAATTCGTGGAACCAATCATTTATTGGATGGTAGTTTGAGCAAAGAAGAGGAAACAGTACTTGCTTCCTATTATCAAGCTGTAGAAGAAATGAAAAAAGAAGAGCTTCATTTACACGAATTACAAAATCAAAAAGAGGGCTTTTCTACAGATTTAAAAGATTTTGAATTCTCACTTCGTCAAGAAAATAGCGCTTTCTATAACAAGAATAAAGAATTAAAAGAACTTGAAATTGAAGTCAACCGAATGGATGTTAAATTAGATCATTTACTATCAAAATTGAACGAGACTTATAGTATGACTTATGAAAAAGCGACTACATTATATACACTTGATTGTGATGTAGAGGAAGCAAGAGAACGAGTAAGTACCTTAAAACGTATTATTCGTGATTTGGGTACTGTTAATTTAGGCGCAATTGAGGAATATGAGCGTGTGAATGAACGATATACATTCCTAAATCATCAAAGAGAAGACTTGACGAAAGCAGAAGATACCTTATTAGAAATCATTCAGGAAATGGATTCGGTTATGGAAACAGAATTTGCCAAAACATTCCAAACCATTAATGAGAATTTTTCTAAAACATTCCAAGAATTATTTAAAGGTGGAACTGCTTCTTTGAAACTGACAGATCCAGATAATTTACTAGAAACTGGAATTGAAATTGTTGCATCCCCACCAGGTAAGAAATTAACGAGTATTTCTTTATTATCTGGCGGAGAAAAAACATTTACAGCCATTAGTTTATTGTTTGCGATTTTAAAATCGAGACCTGTACCTTTCTGTATTTTGGATGAGGTAGAAGCTGCCTTAGATGAAGTCAATGTGGATAGTTTTGGTGAGTATTTAATGCATTTGAAGGATAAAACGCAATTTATTTTAATTACTCATAAAAAAAGAACAATGGAATATGCAGATGTTCTTTATGGAATTACAATGCAGGAGTCAGGTGTTAGTAAACTAGTTAGTGTGAAATTAGAAGAAATTCAAAAGTGAAATTTGTGTGAAAATATTGTCAAATATTGAATATTTAGTTAAACCATGTTAGACTGTTAAAGGAGGTTATTGTATGAAAGATAAAAATGTAGATTATAGTAGCATATTAAATAAAATTGTATATTGCTTATATGTCGTAATTGCGCTACTTATTTTAAATAGTATCTTACTGACTGTATCCATTGGAACAAAAGGAACAACAAATACAAATAATAGCAATAATGAACAAGAGGAATTACCTTATGATGTAAGCCAGTTTACGGAAATGACAACAGATCAAGCAATGGCAGCAATTGAGGCAGGCGGAATTCAAGTCTTCTATATTGGACATTCTAGCTGTGGTTTCTGTAGAAGATATGTTCCAGTATTACAAGAAGCACAAAAAGCATATGGCTTTAAAACACTCTATATTGATACGGATAAGTTAACGAGTGCAGATGTTGAAAAATGGAATGCATTAGATGACTATGTAAAAGAAAGTTTCGGTTATACGCCTTTGACTATTATTACGAAAGATGGCAAATACTTAGATGGACAACTTGGATATATGGACTATAATGCATTAAAGACCCTTTTAGAAAAAAATGGGTTTCAAGCAAAATAAGAGTGAGAGCTCTTATTTTTTGCATTTTTAAAAGGAAATGAAGAAAAGAATCACTATGTTAATAGTGAGGTGATTATTTGAAAAAGTTTTATAATGGGTGTTATGACATCGTATTTAAAACAGTTATCTGTGATGAGAATAACCCCCATATGTTAAAAACATTCTTAGAGCATATTTTGAAAATAGAAATAGATGAAATAGAGTTTCTACAGAATGAACTCTCTGTAAGTGATGTGGGTGAACGAAAGAAAACAGTGGACTTATTAGTAAAGTCAAAGAATAAATACATTCATATTGAATTAAATCAAAGTCATAAAGATTATCTACATATTCGGAACTTTTGTTTCTTTACCAATCTATATTCTAAGAATACAAGAAAAGGAAAAGAATTTGATTTAACAAGTGAATTTGTGCATATTGATTTATCGTATGGGAAAAAAGATGAATTAGAAAAAAGAACTTATTATGTGATGGATGAAGATGGCTATTTGTATATAGAAAATATGAAAATCATAGAGTACAATATGGACAGGATAACCGATTTTTGGTATTCTAAAAACAAAGAGAAGATAGAAGAATATAAATATCTTATTATGTTAGGACTTGATAGAACTTCACTCAATGAAATAGCTAAGGGAGATAAATATATGGAAGAATATACAAAGAAAGTAGAAGAATTGAATGATAGGGATGCATTTACCAGCTGGATTACCCCAGAAGAAGATGCAGAGATGATACTGAATACGGAAAAGCATATTTCTTATGATGAAGGAAAAACTAAAGGAATCGATATTGGATTAGAACAGGGAAAATTAAACGAGAAATTAGAAATTACTAGAAACATGTTAAAGAAAAATATAGATATTTCAATGATTTCTGAAATAATAGGTTTTACGAAAGAACAGATAGAAGAGATAAAATAATTTTTTAAAATACAAAAATTGAATTGTATCGCCATTTTGTGTTTTGCAAAACTATAAAACTATGATAAACTAATTAGAGCAGAAAATGGTGATAATATGTTAAAAGTAAATGATGTAAGTTTAAGATTTCAAACAAGGGTTTTATTTGACCATGTAAATCTTGAATTTAAAGACGATAATTGTTATGGAATTATTGGTGCGAATGGTGCAGGGAAATCTACATTTCTAAAGATACTAAGTGGTGAGATTGAATCTACAAAAGGTGAAGTCATTATTGGAAAAGGGGAACGAATCTCTGTTTTAAGACAAAATCATAATGAGTTTGATGAATATGGTGTTCTAGAGACTGTTATTATGGGGGATGCTGAACTATATCAAATTATGAAAGAAAAAGAAGCTATCTACATGAAACCAGATTTTTCAATGGAAGATGGAATGCATGCAGCGGAATTGGAAGCACGATTTGAAGAAAAAAACGGTTGGCAGGCAGAAAGTGATGCGGCTGTTTTATTGGTAGGATTAGGTCTTTCGAATGATTTACATAATAAAAAAATGAGTGAATTAGAAGATCGAGATAAGGTAAAGGTTTTATTAGCTCGTGCCTTATTTGGAAATCCAGATATACTCCTTTTAGATGAACCAACCAATGGTCTAGATGAGATAAGTATTTTATGGTTAGAAGAATTTTTAATCAACTTTAAGAATACTGTTTTGGTAGTATCCCATGATCGTCATTTTTTAAATAAAGTATGTACTCATATGTTAGATATTGATTTTGAAAAAATAACATTATTTGTTGGAAATTATGATTTTTGGTATCAGTCTAGTCAATTAATTCAAAAACAAATGCGTGATTCCAATAAACGAAAAGAAGAAAAAATAAAGGAATTAGAAGATTTCATTCGTCGTTTTAGTGCGAATGCATCGAAATCAAAGCAGGCAACTTCTCGTAAAAAATCATTAGAAAAAATTGTATTAGAAGATATCAAACCTTCTAGTAGAAAATATCCTTATATGCAGTTTGAGTTAGAAAGGCCTCTTGGAAAAGAAGTTATTACATTAGAAAAAATCAATTATAGTATGGATGGTAAAACTATTTTACAAAACTTAAATTTAACCATACGTCCTAATGATAAGATTGCATTAATTGGAAATAATGAGATTGCGAAAACAGCACTACTTAAGATTTTAGCAGGTGAATTAAAACCAGATAGTGGGACGATTAAAATTGGCTCTAGTGTAAAGGTCTCTTATTTTGCCAAAAACCATGATGCTTATTTTGAAAACCCTGTATCTTTGGTTGAATGGTTACAAAGTTATTCTGAGGTAAAGGATGAGAGCTTTGTAAGAGGATTTTTAGGAAGAATGCTATTTTCTGGCGAAGAATCTTTGAAACAGGTTACCGTCTTATCAGGAGGAGAAAAGGTAAGGGCTATGTTTTCCAAAATTATGCTAGAAAAGGGGAATGTTTTATTATTAGATGAACCAACCAATCACTTGGATATTGAATCGATTACTGCTTTAAATGAAGGATTGGATAAATATAGAGGTGCTTTGATATATGCAACCTTTGATCAAGAACTCATTCAAAGTATCAGCAATCGTTTGATTGAAATTTTAGAAGATGGAACCATTCGTGATAAACAAATGTCTTATGAAGATTATTTACAAAAATATAGTAGCGTGAACTAAGTTTACGTTTTTTTGTAGACAATTTATTACAATTCCATAAAATAAGATAAAGGGGGTTTATGTATGAATGGTAGAGTGAATTATCGTCCTGGGTTTCGGCCAGGCTTTGGAAGACCTGGATTCGGGCGGCCTATTAACAATGGATTTGGTTTTGGAGTTCCATTTTTATTAGGAGCAGCAACTGCCACAGTTTTAACACCATACTTTTATAGACCATATCCATATTATGGTTATCCAGTATATTATTATTAAGAAAAGACACCTGAAAGGTGTCTTTTATGCATAATAATAGATAAGAAAGGAACAAATACAAGCCAGTAAAATGAGTAAAATTACTTGAAATATTACTTTTTTCATATATCCTCCTATATTAATCGAATTTCATGTTCGGAAAAGAAAGGTTTATTTTTATTGATACGATCAAAGAATAGAATTCCATTTAAATGATCAATTTCATGTTGAAAGGCAATGGATAAGTCTTCTCTCGCCCTTACCCGAATGAGATTACCATCTTCATCATAACCTTCGACAGTAACACGTGCATATCTTGGAACATGTCCTTCTACCTCTCTATTGACACTTAGGCATCCTTCACCTGCATCTGCCGCAATGATTTCGGTGGAATTGCTTACAATAACAGGATTGATTACTACGTAATTATCAAATTTTCCTTCTTCGTATTCTTCTACAATTACAATAATACGTTTGTTGATTCCAAGTTGTGGAAAGGCAAGTCCCATACCTGGACGCAAATTATATTTTTCTGCTTTTTCTTCAATTTGACTGAATGTTAAATGATCAATCATTTGTTGAATCAGCTTTTTTTCTTCTTTGCTAAGTGGAAAAGTTGCATCTTTACTAATGGCGCGTAAACGTTTATCTTTTTCATCTAATATATCTAAAGGTTTAAACATACGTATCAACTCCAATTGACTTTATTTTAACACAAATATTCGAATTTAAAAAGCAAATTTTTAAATTCAAACAAAAAAGAAGAGAAAACTCTTCCTTACATTAGTTACCCCAAGCTCTAGCACCGATGATGATAACTAATAAGATAAATAGAACTAGAATGATAGCAGCACCATATCCAGCACCGTATCCGTATCCACCAGTAGGGTAGCTACCTCCACCACAGCATGGATTTCCACAGCCATACCCTTGGTATCCTCCGTAATAATACATAATGTTCCCTCCTATCTAGGTCTAATATATTGTATTAAAGAGTAGTAAATGTGTTAATGAAAAAGTCCTAATTTAGAAAATTTTTTCTATTGGGATTGAAAGTCTAATTTGGATTATGGTATGATAAGAATAAGGTGAGAATATGAATATGCCAAAAAGATTTCGTGATTTGCTTCACGATATGGATAAACCTTTATTTTTTGTAACAACTGCGTTGTTTATTTTTGGCTTACTCAATATTGTCACTGCTTCTAGTCAAGCCTCTGTTTTAAAATACAATGCTTCATTATATGGCTTTTTTTATAAACAACTTATCTTTTTATTATTGGGATTGTGTGGATTTTTATTTATATTAAGAGAGCCTACGAAGCATTATCGTTTTTGGGGTCTTGTTTCCTTTATTGGTGTAACGGGGCTAATGCTTTATCTTACCCTGTTTGGAGATTACAACAAAGGTTCTTTGAACTGGATTCGAATTGGTTTTTTCTCTATTCAACCAAGTGAATTTGCGAAACCAGTCATGATTATGTGTTTATCCATTGCATTTGAGTTGTTCTATAAAAAATTACGCGCAAAAAATCAAAATCATTATGATATGATTGGGATTATTTTGTTGATTGGGTGTTTATTTCCAATTTTCGTATTTTTTCAAAAAGATTTAGGAACAATGACTATTTTATTTATTCTTTTTGTTAGTATGTTTTTGGCTAGTCCCATTTTACGGATTGATAAAATCAAAACAATTGCTTTGGGTGCCATTTTGGTATTGTGCGTAAGTTCTATTTTGATTGCAAAAACAGGACATTTGTTAACCAAAACACAACTCAGTCGTTTTGATTTCTTTGATCCCTGTTCAGATTATGAAAGTGGTGGCTATCAAATTTGTAATGGTTTTATCGCAATTAATGATGGTGGCTTATTTGGGGTAGGAATTGGCAATAGCAAACAAGTTTCCTATATTCCAGAATCTCATACGGACAGTGTATTTGCAATTATCGCAGAAGAATATGGTTTTCTACAAGCAACAGTTATTTTTATTGCTTATGTTATTATCTTATATCGCATTTTAAGACTTTCAATGCGTGCTAATACGATACGTGGTAGATATATTTGCTTTGGGGTAGCTGTTTATATATTCTTACATATCGTAGTTAACTTAGGAGGACTTTTCGGTGTCATGCCTCTTACTGGAGTTCCATTACCCTTCTTAAGTTATGGAGGCTCATTTACATTATCCTTAATTGTTTCTCTAGGAATGGTACAGCGGGTTCATATTGAAACGCAAAATCAAAAAGTGAATGTTTAAAAAAATACATCATTTTGCAGATGTATTTTTATTTGGAATTGCAAGTAATACGATTTCGGTAGGAAAGATACCTCCGCCATAACCTCTCAAATAAAAATGATAGGTATCTGGACACATTTCTTCAATCATCGTAGGAATTTTCCATAAATCCACTAAATTGTGATAAACAGAAATGAGTAATTTAGGATGTTCTTTTTGAATATGATTTTTCGCGCCCAACAATGCTTGTTGTTCACTTCCTTCTATATCCATTTTAATCATCGTAATGGGTTCTTCAATATTCAAATCTAGACTTGTTGTTTCTACTTCTTGTGTTCCTGACGCTTCCACAGTATTTGCAGATGCATCTATACTATTTTCACCTAAATACATGGTAGAAATTTGGTCAATGACCGCTTTGGTTCGAATTTCAATATTGGGATATGATTTGGTATTTTGTTTTAAATACTCTATTGTATCTTTTGAAATTTCATAAGCATATATTTTTTTATAGCAATCTTTTCCATAGGTATTGATAAAATCTAATACTGTATCTCCTATGTAAGCACCCAAATCTACCATTACTTCATCTTTACATGAAATCAAATCTAAATCAAAATAATGGGGATAATTTTTTTCTTGAGAACTGGCTAGTGTTTTAAAATCATATTGATACCAGTTATTTAAAATAGCAAATAATAGTTTTTTAGAACGATAATCTTCTAACTTATCATACAACCAATTTAGCTCATTTAAATGTTCAGATAATGTTTCTGCTTTTAAATGAAAATGTTCATATTCTTCATTTTTACAATCTAGTTTTCCCCAATATGGAAATTTATGAAAGTAATCTTCTATTGAATTTTGAATTTGTGGGTCAACATTCATAAATGCATTTTTTGTTTGTTCAAAGATTTCGTCTTTTGTAAAACTTTTTAAATGATTGACTAAGGTTTGAAAATTTTGATCAATGTAATTCAAATAAATCACCTCTTTAATAATATATGTTCTTTTGCGCTCTCATGAACTAAAATAGCGGAAAAAAGGGCTATATTTCAATTGACAATAAATATAAAAAAGATTATACTTATCATGTAAGTAGTGAGTAGAAAGAAGGTATTTTATGGAATTAAAAGGAACACAAACGGAACAAAATTTATGGACTGCATTTGCAGGAGAAAGCCAAGCGAGAAATAAATATACATATTTTGCAAGTGTAGCAAAAAAAGAAGGTTATGAACAAATTAGAGCCATTTTTGAAGAAACTGCCAATAATGAAAAAGAACATGCCAAAATGTGGTTGAAAGAATTAGGTGGAATTGGAACAACCGCTGAAAACTTAAAAGCAGCAGCGGAAGGTGAAAACTACGAATGGACCGATATGTATGAAGGATTTGCTGCAACGGCCAAAGAAGAAGGTTTTGACCGTATTGCATATCTATTTACAGAAGTTGCGAAAATTGAAAAGGAACATGAAGAAAGATATCGCAAGTTACTTCAAAATGTAGAAGATGGAACGGTATTCAAAAGTGAACAACCTAAAATGTGGATTTGTCGTAACTGTGGGCACATTCATTTTGGAGAGGAAGCACCTAAAGTTTGTCCAGTATGTGCACATCCACAAAGCTATTTTGAACAAAGAGCAGAAAACTATTAATTTTATAGAAGGAAAAGACAAAAATGGTCTTTTTTCTTTTGGGTGTATGATATAATGATACTAAGGATGTGAACCTATGAAAAAGACAATTACCGTGGATGGAAACGAGGCATGTAGTAGAACAGCTTATTATTTCACAGAATTATCGGGAATTTATCCGATTACACCATCTAGTCCTATGGCAGAACATATGGATGAATGGAGTCATCAAGGGGTAAAAAATTTATTTGGCGACACTGTAAAGGTAGTAGAAATGCAAAGTGAAGCGGGAGCTGCTGGCATGATTCATGGTGCCCTACAAGCAGGAACACTCGCGACGACTTTTACAGCGAGTCAAGGACTTTTATTGATGATTCCGAATATGTATAAAATGGCAGGAGAAATGTTACCATGTGTCATGCATGTTGCTGCGCGCTCATTATCCACCCATGCACTTAGTATATTTGGAGACCATCAGGATATTTATGCGGTGAGAGCAACCGATTTTGCAATGCTTGCTTCTTCCAATGTCCAAGATGCGAGTTATTTGTCAGCAGTTGCGCATCTTTCTGCGATTGAAGCAAGTATGCCCTTTCTACATTTCTTTGATGGCTTCAGGACTAGTCATGAAATCCAAAAAATTGAAGTGTTAGAACGTGAAGACTATGCACCACTACTCAACCAAGATGCTTTATCGCAATTTCGAAAAAAGGCATTACAACCCAGTCATCCTGTTACTCGAGGAACCAATCAAAATGATGACATCTATTTTCAAATGATGGAAGCAAGAAATACAAATTATAATCAATTGCCAGATATGGTTGCTTCTTATATGGAAAAAATCAATGCACTAGCAGGTACTCATTATGCTCCTTTCAACTATTATGGAAGTGAACATGCCAAAAAAGTAATTGTTGCGATGGGTTCTGTTTGCGATACGATAAAAGAAACAATCGATCAAATGAATGAAGAAGTAGGTATGGTAGAAGTCCATTTGTACCGACCTTTTAGTGCAGAATATTTAAAGAAAGTATTACCGAAAACCGTAGAAGTAATTGCCGTACTAGATCGTACCAAAGAAGCTGGTAGCAATGGGGAGCCTTTATATTTAGATGTTTTTAGTGTACTAGGAAAAGAATTTACTGTAGTAGGTGGAAGGTATGGTCTTTCTAGTAAAAATACAACACCAGATCAAATTAGAGCAGTTTATAAAATGTTAGATCATCCAAGACATAATTTTACAATTGGAATTGAGGATGATGTAACGAATCTTAGTTTAAAAGTGGATGAAGTTAGGATAGAAGATCCTAATTCTTATCTCATCTATGGATATGGTAGCGACGGTATGGTGAGTGCCGGAAAATCACTCATTCAAATGATGGGTGAATGTACAGAACAGTATGTACAAGGCTATTTTGAATATGATTCCAAAAAATCAGGTGGTGTAACCGTTGGACATCTTCGTTTTTCAAATGAAAAAATTCGGAAACCTTACTATGTAGAAAATCCTAGGGTAGTGGTTGTTACAAAAGATAGCTATTTAACAGAATTTGAATTATTTGATTCAATTCAAGAAAATGGAATTTGTCTCATTCAGACGAGTTTAACAGGATCAGATCTTATGAAACGTATCTCACCATATAATTTAAAATGCTTGCAAGAAAAACATGTTCAAATATATGTGGTTGATGCTTCTAAAATCGCAAGAACCTATGGTTTAAACAATAAGATTAGTATGATTATGGAAATGGCGATTGTTTCTGTTTCTCATATGATAAATATGGATATTGCAAAAAAATTTATGCAGAACTATATCACACATAAATTTGCCAAAAAAGGGGATGCCATTGTCAAAGCCAATTTGGATGCAATTGAAGCAGTAGAGGGTGCAATTTCACAAATGGAAATAACAGAGTTTGTAGATGGGAAACCTTATATTTCCTCTAATATTTATGACATGATGCAAAAAAGAAAAGGGAATCAATTAAAAGTATCGGCTTTTTTAAAAAATATAGATGGTACGTTTACGAGAGAGACAGCTGGAAATGAACGTGGTATTAGTGAATTTGTACCAAAGTGGTTGAACCATAACTGTATTCAGTGTAACCAATGTTCTTTTGTCTGCCCTCATGGCGTTATTCGCCCTTTTCTACTGAGTGAAGAAGAATACCAAAAAGCACCAGATATTGTAAAATCCAAATGCGTAAAACCAATCAATCCGAAACTCAGTGAATATTATTACGTAATTACCATCGCAATTAAAAATTGTACAGGTTGTGGAGTTTGTTTGAATACATGTCCGGGTCTTAAGCAAGAAAAGGCGCTTATTATGGATACATTAGAGAAGCAAACACTTAGCCAAGAACAAGAAATATTTGATTATGTGAGTACCCATGTTACCAATAAAAAAGTGCTGCCAGATACAACTGTGATTGGAAGTCAATTGGAACAACCAAAATTTGCTTTTCATGGAGCGTGTGCAGGTTGTGGAGAAACGGCTTATATCAAATTATTAACCCAACTTTTTCCAAATAACCTTATGATTGCGAATGCAACAGGTTGTTCTTCTATATATGGTGGAAGTGTTCCATCTTTCCCTTATGATGTACCTTGGGCAAGTTCTTTATTTGAGGACAATGCAGAATATGGATATGGAATGTTAATGGGAAATCAAGTCATTCACCATCATATGATAGCGCTAATTGAACAAAACAAGGAACATGAGTTGTATCCAATTTTAAAAGAATGGATTGCATGTATGGATAATTATGATGCTTGTAAGACCATTATGGAAAAATTAGATGGAAAAGAATTGCCTGAAACATTAAAACCTTATCAAGAATATTTTCTTCCCAAAACAATTTGGACAATTGGTGGCGATGGTTGGGCTTATGACATTGGTTTTGGTGGCATTGATCATGTACTTTCCACCAATGATGATGTTAATATTTTGGTATTGGATAGTCAGGTCTATTCCAATACAGGCGGACAATCTTCTAAAGCGAGTCCTAAGGGTGCGATTGCTTCTTTCGCAACCAGTGGTAAGGAAACAGCAAAAAAGGATTTGGCACGTATGTTACTTGCTTATCCACATGTTTATGTTGCAACTATCTCTTTAGGTGCGAATATGGCACATGTCATTAAGATACTAAAAGAAGCAGCGGCTTATAAAGGACCATCGATTGTAATTGCTTATACACCTTGTATCTCTCATGGTATTGAAGGTGGAATGGAAAATAGTGTTTCTATGGAGCGGCTTGCTACAGAATGTGGATATATGCCTATTTTCCACTACCATCCCGAAACAAAGAAATTTTACTTAGATAGCAAAGAACCTAATTTTGATTTATACGAGGAATTTTTGCAGAAGCAAACTCGGTATAAGATGTTAGAAAAAGTAAATGCCAAAGAGGCAAAACAATTGTTAGCTGAAAATAAAGAACAGGCGATGGAACGATATCAATATTATAAAATGTTGAGCGAACAAAATGGAGGTATGTTATGAAAGAACGATTGATTATCACTTCTGGTAAAAAGTATATTGATATAGATGCCTATGCTGGAATATTTGCCTATAAAAAATTATTGCAGAGTTTAGGTTATGATGCCTATGCATATAATGTAGCTCCAGAAAATGAAAGTGTTTGCCCAATGATTAAGGACATGCATTTTAGATTTGATGATATTGCAATTTTACCAACTGATCAATTTATTGTACTAGATGTATCCAATCCTGATTTTTTTAGTGAAGGTGTTTTAATGGAAAACGTGGTAGAAATCATTGATCATCATACGGGGTTTGAAGACTATTGGCGCCAGAAACAAGCAAATAGCCAAATCGAATTTATTGGTTCTATTTGTACAATTATTTACGAACGATATACTGAGCTTCATAAAGAAGCATTACTAGATACGAATCTTTGTAAATTGCTGATTGCAGGAATTTTAGACAATACATTAAATTTAAAAAATAGTATTACAACTGAACGTGATATCAAAGCATACCAAGATTTAAAAAGAATTGGGAATATAGAAGACGCCTTTCGAAATGAATACTTTGAATCCTGTTATCAAAATGTGGATAGTTGTTTAAAGGAAATGATTGCAAATGATATTAAAATTGAATTTGTAAGTAATTTGTTACCAGAGGTATTTGGACAATTGATTGTACTTGACGCTAATATTGTTTTAAATCAATTGGAAATCGTAAATTCTGCTTTTGATACGTACAGTGAATGGATGTTAAATGTGATGTCATTAAATGATGGAAAAAGTTATTTGATATTTCATTCAGATATTGTGAAAGAAAAACTAGAAACTTTATTTGAGAAAAAAGCAGAAGATAATTATTTGGTTTTAGATGATTTTTTACTGAGAAAACAAATTATGAAATTAGCAAGAGAAAAAGAAAATGAAATAAAATTATTCAAAATGTAAAATGAAGTTGATTCATTTTGTAAAATACAATATATTTTAAATATTATAATGAATTTCATTTATTCGTTTATCGAAACATGAAAAGTTTGATGTCAAGTTGTGTCAAATTTAAAAAATAGAGAGAAATAGCTATATTTCTTTTTATTTTCATATGATATACTGTGATTGTAGGTTAGGTAATAAAAATGTTTCTTTATGGTATGAGAACAGGCATGAAAGAAAAAAAGGGGAAACTGTCTTCCGAAAAACAGTTTGATAAATGTGAAAAGCCTAACCAATCATTAATAGCACCATAAAGGTGTTATTTTTTGGAGGAATTGATATGAAGAAAGCAGAAATTGTCATTCAAAATTTGGCAGATGTTCCAGAATGGATAGAAGAAGTGAGCCAATGTCAATATACAGAATGGGGAATTGCAGAAGGAGACACATTAGAAGGTGTCATTTATCGTACAAAACATGCAATGTCTAAAACCGATATCGCGCAAACATTCGTTGCTATCTATCAAAATAAATTGATAGGAACAGTTGCTTTATGGCGAAATGATTTATGCGCAAGACAAGATTTATATCCATGGATGGCTTGTCTGTATGTCAAGGAAGAATATCGTCACTTTGGAGTTGGAACGCTATTACAAAATAAAACAATGGAAGTTGCCAAACAACTTGGATATTCGCATATTTATTTGATAACGCAACATGATAATCTATATGAAAAAAATGGTTGGATATTTGTAGAAGAAGCACCTCATGGGGATGGAACAATGACAAAAATATATGAACATTTATTATAAAACAAAAAGAAACTGTCCCCCTGAGAACAGTTTCATAAAAGAATAAAAAGGGGTTGGCTAGTGTGATACTAGCACCAATCCGGTTTTCCGAATTGGTGCTTTCTATACTAACTTAAAAAGTTTGAAATGTCAAGTTTTTTTTTCTTGAAATCAGAAAAAGTGATTTGATACGGTTTTAAAATAGGGTATAATAAATTTAGGATGTGATACAATTGAAAAGTTTAAGTCATTATTTTCCTGAGTTTGGAACAGGTTGTGTTGCAAAGGTTGCTCGAGTGCAAAATGATGCTATCGTGATAGATACTTTGGTAGAGGGATATGCACAAGTAAAACCTTATCCAATTGAAATGGAAGAAGATTGTTTATTTGATATTGCCTCTTTAACCAAGACATTCACTGCTATTTTGGTACATAAAGCGGTAGAAAGAAACCTACTTTCTTTAAACGATACGATTGCCACTGTTGATGACCGGTTTTCCCATTTAAAAAATGTAACCATATCCGATTTATTAATGCATGCAACAGATATTTGGACAGATGGATACCTTGGAGATGCAAAGAGCAAAGAAGAATTTTATCATATATTATTTTCCTCTTATGTAAAGGACAATTCTCGTAGGTATGTAGATGTTCATTATATGATACTTGCTACGATATTGGAAAAAATATATGGAATTTCTTATCGGGAAATTGTAACGCGTGATATTATCGAACCACTAAAGTTAACCCATACCAAGTTTGAAGTGGGGAATCAAGACAAACTCGTATCTTGCAATTATCAGATGGTGGATGGAAAAGAAGTAACTGAAATTGTAAATGTGCCACATGATACCAAAGCTAGGATTGCTTCTAAATATGCCTTTACAACAGGGCATGCAGGTATTTTTACCACTGCCTCAGACTTTATGAAAATACTCATTAGTTTGATGGATCAAAAAGAAATTTTATTGAAACAAGAAACGATTGATAGAATGTTATCTCATGAAGATTATGGAGTTTATTTGAATGCATGTATTTTAAATTATGCCAAAGAACATGGGATTCCAATGATTCGTACCAGTGATGTCCAATTATTATTGAAACATTTACTTTCTCATATACAAAATCCGAACGATTTTTTAGATAAAATCGTGAAACCATATAACTATGCAGGTATGCGTTACCAAAATCCATATAAAGAGATTGTAACAATTCCATTTGATACGAGTGAGCATACTGTAATATTTAGTGGCTATACAGGTCCTATTTATCTCATGGATTTAGAAAAACAAATTATTATATTAGTTATGACGAATGTCTGTCATGTATCTACAAAAGATAGAAAAGAGAGGCTGCGCGCTATTCTACATATGGTAGAAGAATTATATGAGGAAATGTAATAGAAACCGTTTTCTTTTTTTGCATATAATGTATAGACTACTTTATTTCATCCGAAAAGATAAAAAAATGGTTTTCTTTTTTTCTAAAGTGTGTTAAAATGAACTATAGAATGAAAACATAGGAAAACTAGAGGAGGAATACAAAGTGGGAATACTAAAAAAATGGTTAAGTGGCGATGATGATGTTTTCGCCAATGATATATCTGGTGATGAATATTACGATTTAAAACCAGAAGAGGCACTACAAGAAAATGATGGCCAAAGTAAAATGATTTTGCTAGAACCACGTGCTTATTCAGAATCCCAACAAATTGCAGATCATTTAAAAATGAGAAATACAGTTGTTGTTAACTTAAAAAGAGTTACATCAGACCAAGCAAAGAGAATTGTCGATTTCTTAGCAGGTACAATTTATGCGATTGGCGGGGATTTACAAAAAATTGGTGGTGGTATTTTCTTATGTACTCCAAATAATATCAATGTACAAGGAAAGATTACAGAGGAGACAGAAGGAAAAGATATCCACGACAATGACGATATTAATATTGAGTGGTAAAAAGCTTGAAATAGAAAAAATTGTGTGCTACAATATGGCGTAGTGCCAAGAGGTGATGGGATGGAAAAATTTACAAGAACACTTCGTGGCTATGACCCTGATGAAGTCAATGCTTTCTTAGATAAAATTATTGGTCAAGTAGAAGGCATGGTATCTGAAATCAAAGAAAAAGATAAAAAAATTGCAGAACAAAATCAAAAACTTGTTCAGCAAAATAAAAGAATTTCAGAACTTCAGGGCTTAGAAGAGGAAAATAAAAACTTAAAACAAAAGGCAGAACAATTTGGACGGATGGAAGCAACAATGAGTAAGGCAATTGTAATGGCACAAAAAACATCTGAACAACTTCGTGTTTCCGCGCAAAGAGAAAGTGATGCTATGGTAGATGAGGCAAAGAAAAATGCCAACCGTATCATTAATGAAGCATTACTCAAAGCAGAAAAAACCGAAAGAGAAGCCAATACGTTAAGAAGAAATATCAATATCTTCAAGCGTAGAGTCAAAGATATTGTAGAAGCACAATTAGAAGTAGTCAATGAATTAGATGAAGTAGAATTATAAAACAGATGACAGAGACGGTAATCAATAGGAAGTTTAGAGAGTTCGTGGTTGGTGCAAACGAAACAAGACTATGATTATAGATCACTCTCGATGTGTTTTTCTGAACATTAGGAAAAACCGAATTACTTACGTTACAAGTATTGAGTGTATGATTGGTTCATAAATTAAGGTGGTACCACGGATTTAAATTCGCCCTTAAGTTATGGACTTTTTATTTTGAAATGGAGGATTATTATGAAGCAATTTAAAGAATTAGACAAACGACCAGTGAGTCAAGTAGAAAGTGCTATTTTGGAGTCTTGGGGTAGTATGAACAAAATGCATGATGCGCAAGTGAAAAAAAATGAAAACCATGAGACTTTTGTTTTTTATGATGGACCAGCTTTCGCAAACGGTTTTCCAGGATTACATCATATGGTAGCCAAAAATCTAAAGGATTGTATTACCAAATATCATGTGATGAATGGAAAAAAAGTCATTCGTAAAATTGGATGGGATACCCATGGGTTACCAATTGAAAACCACGTAGAAAAGAAACTAGGAATTTCTTCCAAAAAGGAGATTGAAACCTTAGGAATTGAAAAATTCAATCAAGAATGTCGTCATAGTGTAAGGGAAAATGAAGATGCATTTACAAGATTAACTGCGAAAATGGGACAATTTTTTGATGTTGAAAATCCTTATTTAACTTATAAGAATGAATATATTGAAACCGAGTGGTGGATATTAAAGCAGATGTTTGAACAAAATAAGTTTTATGAAGGAACGAGAGTAGTACCATATTGTCCACATTGTGGTACTGGTTTAGCAACTCATGAAGTTGCTCAAAATTATCAAACCGATACAGCGATTACGGTATATGTGCCATTTAAGAAGAAAGACGAAGATGTCTATTTCTTGGTATGGACAACAACTCCTTGGACCTTAATTGCCAATGTTGCTTTGTGTGTCAATCCAGAAGAAACATATGTATTAGTAGAATCGAAAGGAACTAAATTTGTTTTAGCACAAGCCTTAGTGGAAAAGGTATTTGGCGAAGAAGTAACTGTGTTAGAAACTTATTTAGGAAAAGAATTAGAATATCAAGAATATGAACAGTTAATTCCTTCTTTATCAGTCGATAAGAAAGCATTCTATGTCACTTGTGATTCCTATGTAACCATGGAAGATGGAACGGGTACTGTTCATATCGCACCAGCGTTCGGTGAGGATGATGCCAATGTTGGAAAAAAATACGATTTACCATATTTGAATCCAGTTGGAAAAGATGGATGTTACACAGAAGGTTTATGGACTGGAAAATTTGTCCACGATGTCAATGAAGAAGTAGTCGATTATTTAAAGGAAAATGGGAAATTATTTAAGAAACAAAAATTAGCGCATGAATATCCACATTGTTGGCGTTGTGATACTCCGCTTTTATATTATTCAATGCCAAGTTATTATATTAGGGTAAGTGAAATGACAGATCAATTAGTGGAAGCCAATTCTAAAGTCAATTGGTATCCTGCCTATGTTGGTGAGAAACGTTTTGCCAATTGGCTAGCCAATGCCCGTGATTGGAATGTATCCCGTAGTCGTTATTGGGGAAGTCCAATTCCTTACTTTAAGTGTGAATGTGGGCATGCGCATATGGTAGGGTCAATTGCGGAATTAAAAGAGTTAGCAGTTGAAGAAATTGGTGAAGATTTTGATTTACATAAACCATACATTGATAACATTCACTTGACATGTCCAGATTGTGGTGGACAAATGACACGTATTCCAGATGTCTTAGATTGTTGGTTTGATTCTGGAGCAATGCCGTTTGCGCAATATCATTATCCATTTGAAAATAAAGAATTATGGGAATCACAATTTCCAGCGGATTTCATTTGTGAAGGAATTGATCAAACAAGAGGTTGGTTCTATACATTAATGGTCATTTCTACTTTTGTAAAGGGATGTTCTCCATTTAAAAATGTATTAGTCAATGATTTGTTGTTGGATGCAGAAGGAAAGAAAATGTCCAAATCTCGTGGTAATATTGTAGAGCCATTTACAACGATTGATGAATATGGCGCAGATACGGTAAGATTTTATTTACCATATGTATCACCTGTATGGACTCCATTAAAATTTGATATTGAAGGATTAAAAGAAGTATATTCCAAATTCTTCAATCCACTCAAAAATACGTATAGTTTCTTTGCTATGTATGCAAATATCGATGAAATTGATACAGAAGTATGTAATATTCCATATGAAGATAGAGAAGAAATTGATAAGTGGTTATTATCCAAATACAATCGTTTGGTTCAAAATGTGCGAGAAGCTTTTGATGAATATGATTTGAATAAAGTAGTTCATTATTTATCTACCTTTGTTTCAGAAGAACTATCGAACTGGTATATTAGAAGAAACAGAAATCGTTTTTGGGGGAGTGAACTGAATAATTCGAAAAAATCAGTTTATATGACAACTTATGAAGTACTGGTTGGGTTATCCAAATTGATGGCTCCTGTTACGCCTTTCTTGGCTGAAGAATTATATCGTAATTTAACCGGTTTGGAATCTGTTCACTTGGAAGAATATCCAGAAGTAAACTATGATGTAATCAATGAGCAGATTGAAACGAAAATGGATCTAGTAAGAAATCTTATTTCGATTGGTCGTTATGTGAGAGAAGAAACAAAAATTAAAGTACGTCAACCCCTTGCAGAAGCACTACTTGATGGAAAAAACAAAGCGTTAATTGCGGACTTAGTTCCTTTGATTGAAGAAGAGTTAAATATTAAGAAAATTATCTTTACGGATAATTTAAATGATTATATGAATCTTTCTGTTAAACCAAATTTTAAAGTAGTAGGAAAAGTATTTGGACCTTTGATGAAAGAGTTTCAAACAAAATTGGAAATGTTATCTACTAGTGAAGTAACAGAATTACAAAATGGAAATGCAATTATGATGAATATTGGTGAGGAATCAAAAGAAATCACACCAGATATGGTTGAAATTCGCATTGCTTCTAAAGAAGGTTTCGATGTAGGTATGGAAAACAACCAGTTTATTATTCTAGATACAACTTTAACCGATGAATTGCTTGCAGAAGGAATTGCGCGTGAAATTGTCTCAAAAGTTCAAAATTTAAGAAAACAAAAAGATTTCAATATTGTAGACCGCATTCATTTATATTATAGTGGCGATGAAGAAGTAAGAAATGCAATTGCATGTCATAAAGAATTTATAGAGAAAGAAACACTTGCAGAAACAATAGAAGAAAAAGTAACAGCAGAAACATTTGATATTAATGGACATGAGGTTACATTAGATCTTGTTGTAGCAAAATAAAGCAGGAATGATATCCTGTTTTTTTGTTCCAAAATATGGTATACTGAAAAGGAATTATAGTGGGTGATGATATGAAAAAACAAGACAAACGATATATTTTGATTATGGGACTACTCGTTTTCATATTAGGTGGAATCTTTTTCTTTTCTCCATATATCTTTGGATCAAAAACAGATTGGTTAGGGCAACATATTGCCTTTCCAGATTACTTTAGAAATTTATTTTATCAGACAGGTGAATTATTTCCATCTTTCTCCATGCATTTGGGTGGAGGACAAAATATTTTCAACTTTTCTTATTATGGATTATTCAATCCCATTATATTGGTATCTTACTTACTACCTTTTGTTTCTATGAAAGACTATATTATAGTGACTAGTTTACTGGGAATATTCGTTTCTATGGTTTTACTTTATCACTTCTTAAAGACAAAATTGAACCAATCTATCTCTTTTATATGTTGTTTACTTTATTTTCTTGCTTGTCCTGTAATTTTCCACGCGCATCGTCATATTATGTTTGTAAGTTATATGTCATTTTTGATTTGGGGTCTGATTGCAGTCGATCGCTACTTCAAAGAAAAAAAGACATTAGGTCTTACCTTGAGTGTATTTCTCATGATATTGACTAGTTACTATTATAGCATTGGTGGAATTTGCGTTCTTGTCATTTATGGAATTCATTGTTGGCTGAAGGAAAATAAATTCAAAACTTCAAAATTTATCAAAGAAGGACTTCAATTTTTACTTCCTATTATCTTTGGAGTTTTAATATCTGCTTTCTTTTTATTACCAACTGCATATTGCTTACTAAGTGGAAGAGAGGGAAGTCCAAAAGAAATCTCTTTCCTTTCCTTATTTCTACCCAATTTCAATTTAAATCAGTTACTCTACACATCTTATTCCCTTGGGTTAACGAGTATTTTTATACTTGCATTACTATCTTCTATTTGTCATAAAAAAAGGGAAAATAAATGGTTGGGAATTATTTTATTTATGATATGTTTCTTTCCTATTTTCATCTATCTTTTAAATGGGACACTCTATGTACGAGCAAAATCATTGATACCCTTTTTACCCTTGGCAATTTATTTGATAGGCCTATTTTTAGAAGATATCTTTGCGCATAAAGCTTCTTATTTCCATTTTGGTATTTTGCTTTTCATCTTTCATCTCATTGCTCTTTTCAGTGGATTTCATTCAGTTGCCTATTATGTAGATTTACTTATTATGTTAGTGTCACTTTACCTTTTCCATAAATATCATAAAGATTGGCTTTTCTATGTTCCTTTAGTGGTGACTGCATTTGTTGTTATGATTGCCGCAAATGTAAAAGATGACTATGTCAAAAAAACTTACTCAGATTCGAATATAGAAAAATTAATAAGAAAAATTCCTACTACAGATTCTTTATGGAGAACAAGTATTCAGACCAATACCTTATATGGCATCAATCAAATTTATAGTTCCAATCATTATAGTACTTCTTTATATTCATCTGTTTACAACAATGAATATTCTAACTTTTTTAAGAATACCTTTGAAAACGCTTTACCTTACCGCAATCGTCTTATTTTAGGGACGACTAGTAATCTTCCTTTTCAAGTATTCATGGGAGAGAGGTATCTTATTAGTACCTGTCAAAAGGATTTTATTGGCTATACCAAAATAGCATACCAAGACGATGTTTGTTTATATGAAAATAATGATGTTTATCCGCTTGGATATGGCAGTAGTAATATTTTATCGCAAAAAGATTTTGACAATTTATCGTATCCATACTCTATGGAAGTACTTTTCAATGCCATTATTGTATCGGATGCTTCTACTACAAAAATCAAAAATTTGATACATGAAATTCCCTTTGCATATGAAACAAAAGAAGTAGGCAAAAATCTTATGATCGAACAAGAAACAAATGGATATACGGTAACGGCAACAGACAAGGACAAAATTATTTATACATTAAAAGAACCGTTACAAAACCAATTGTTACTGATTGATTTCAATGTAGTGGAAGAACCTTCTTGCAATGACGGAGATTTAACACTTACGATGAATGACATTACCAATAAATTGACCTGTTCTAGTTGGGAATATAAAAACCAAAATCATCGTTTTACTTATATTCTTTCGGAAAATAATTTAGACAAATTGGAGATTACATTTTCAAAGGGAACTTACAGGTTAGAAGATTTTCATATTTATACGTGGGATTATGCAGACGTTGTAATGGCAAAAGATACACTATATCCATTTGTAATAGATAGGAAAGAGTCAAAAGGGGATACAGTTGTTGGTGATATTCAAATGGAAGAAGATGGCTACTTTGCATTATCAATTCCCTATGATGAAGGTTTTGCTATAAAAGTGGATGGAAAAAGAATATCTTATGAAAAGGTCAATACTGCTTTTTTAGGTTTTCCATTAGAAAAAGGAAATCATCTAATTGAAATTGTATATGAAGCACCTTATTATAATCTTGGTAAAATTGTAAGTAGTTTTACATTGGTAATTTTACTCGTTTACTCTATTTATCAAAAAAGGTATCAGAAATGATATCTTTTTCTTGTAGCGAACAAAAATTCGTGTTATAATGAGAAAAAGTTGGTGAGCTATGAAACAATTGGAAGAACTAAAAGGACTTGGACCTAAGGGATTGCGCTTATTAAACCAGTTAGGAATTCATACGGTAAATGATTTAATTCATTATTTTCCTTTTCGATATGATATTTTAAAACGGAGTGATTTAAATAGTGCAGCTAAGGATGACAAAGTAATTGTAGATGGTGTGGTAGAAAGTGTACCACGTGTATTTCATATCAATCGTAAAATGGACAAAATGGATTTTAAGATAAATGCACAAAATCATTTATTAAATATTACAATCTTTAATCGCGGTTTTTTAAAATCACAATTACCAATCGGAAAAGAGGTAACAGTTATTGGAAAATATGATCCTATTCATAGTCATATTGTTGCTTCAGAATTACGGATTGGTACATTAGAAAAGGAAACGATTGAACCTGTTTATCATACCATATATGGCATTTCCAGCAAGCAGTTATCGCACTACATTAGCCTTGCATTAAAGGAAAAAGTAGATACAGAAGATTATGTACCCATGATTTATCAAGAAAAATATCAGTTTCCTTCTAAAGAAACTAGTATTCGAATTGTACATCAACCAACCAATGAAGAGGCTTTAAAAAAGGCAGAGGAAAGAATTAAATATGAAGAGTTATTTTTGTTTATGTTAAAGATGAACTATTTAAAAAATAATAAACAAAATAAAATTGGTTTAAAAAGAAATGTAGATTATCGAAAAATACAGGAGTTTATTGATACCTTACCTTATTCTCTTACAGAAAATCAAGAGAAAAGTGTGCAGGCGATTTATCAAGATTTGATATCTCCAAATCGAATGAATCGTTTGTTACAGGGAGATGTTGGTAGTGGGAAGACAGTAGTTGCCTTGATTGCAAGTTACATTAACTATTTAAGTGGATATCAAACAGCTCTAATGGCACCAACTGAGATACTAGCAGAACAGCATTATCAAACTGCACTTTCTCTTTGTAAGGATACAGGAATGCGAATTGGTCTTTTAACAGGGAAGATGAAAGCAAAGGAGAAAAAAGAGATTTATTCAGCTATAAAAAACGGAGATATTGATCTTATTATTGGAACGCACGCATTGTTTACAGATACTGTGGAGTACATAAATTTAGGGTTTGTGATAACAGATGAGCAACATCGTTTTGGGGTCAACCAAAGAAGTAGTTTAAAAAATAAGGGAATTACGCCAGATATTTTATATATGAGTGCAACACCAATTCCAAGAACTTATGCACTTACGTTATATGGAGATATGGATATTTCGAGTATTAAAACAGTTCCGAGGGGAAGGAAACCAGTTATTACGACAGTTGCTTCTAATCGTGAGATGAAACAGGTATTGGAAGCCATGTATGAACAAATTAAACAGGGACATCAGATTTATGTAATTGCGCCTCTTATTGAAGAAAGTGATAAAAGTGATTTTGAAAATGTCAATGAGCTTTCAGAAAAAATGAATAAGGCATTTGGTAAAATATGCCAAATAGGTACATTACATGGAAAAATGAAATCTGCTGAGAAAGAAATAGTTATGAATCAATTTGCGAATAACGAAATACAAATTTTGATTAGTACAACTGTAGTAGAAGTAGGAGTAGATGTTCCGAATGCAACAATGATGGTAATTTTTGATAGTTACCGTTTTGGTTTATCTGCATTACATCAATTGCGCGGACGTGTTGGAAGAAATGATTTACAATCTTATTGTATTCTAGTAAGTGAGAGAGAAACAGAGCGACTTCACATTTTAACCAAGACCAATGATGGGTTTAAAGTGAGTGAAGAGGATTTTTTACTGCGAGGTAGTGGAGATTTGTTTGGTGCAAAACAAAGTGGAGATATGGTATTTCAAATGGCGAATTTAAAAAATGATTTTTCAATTTTATTAAATGCAAGACAAGATAGTGAAGACTTTTTAGAACAATTAGATTGTAAAGATTCTTTATCGAATAAAATTATAAATTTGATTGAAAAATCAATGGATTTGGATTGATATCATAATCATGTACTTTTTAATTGTTCTATTTTGTGGTATGATAAAATCAATCAGTTGTTAGTTGTTAAGAGGGTTTAATGGAGTATAAAATATATTATAAAATAGCTCATAATATGGAATATCAATATGTTCAGACAGTGTCAAGGCAATTATTAGATGCATTTATCTTGGAATGTTTTTCTGATGAATCTATTCAACTGTTAATTATAGGGCACGATATAGAAAAAGATACCGATATATTCTATTTTCAGGGTGATTTTAAGCAATACTTGAGTACAAAGCAGAATAGTAATGTAACAGAAAAACAAAAGGAAAAGACGAGTAAATTAGATAGAAGGTATTAAATGAAAAAGCCAGAATTACTAAGCCCAGCTGGGAATATGGAATGCTTAAAAGCAGCAATACAAGGTGGTTGTGATGCTGTTTATTTAGGTGGTTATGCATTTGGTGCAAGAAGCTTTGCTGGAAATTTTTCCAATGAAGAAATTGAAGAAGCGATTTCCTATGCACATCTTTATGGAGTAAAAGTATATGTGACGGTAAATACATTGGTATATGAAAACGAAGTAGAACTATTTTTACATTATATCGATTTTCTATATCAAAATAATGTGGATGCGATTATTATACAAGATTTGGGAATGATGGATCTGATCAGACAGACTTATCCTGATTTAGAGATGCATGCTTCTACCCAGATGCATATTCATAATATGGAGGGTGTTAAATTTGTAGAACAAATGGGGTTATCACGGGTTGTACTTGCGCGTGAAACTGATATTGAAACAATTCGTAACATCAAACAAGACTCTAATATTGAATTAGAAATCTTTGTTCATGGTGCATTATGTTTCAGTTATTCTGGTCAATGTCTTATGAGTAGTATGATTGGCGGTAGAAGTGGGAATCGTGGTACTTGTAGTCAATGTTGTCGTATGCCTTATACACTTTATGATCAAGAAAAAATGTTGAATAAAGAATCCTATGTTTTAAGTCCAAAGGATTTAAATACATTGGAACACTTAAAACCTTTAATGGAAATTGGTGTAGATAGTTTTAAAATAGAAGGACGGATGAAACGTCCTGAATATGTATATTATGTTACAAAACTTTATAGGCGTGCAATTGATGCTTATGCGAATAATCAATCATTTATTCTTTCTAAACAGGAAGAAGATACTTTAAAAAAGTTATTCCATAGAGAATTTACAAAGGGATATTTATTTCAAGAGAAAGATCAAAATTGGCTAAATCCATACCGACCAAATCATATTGGAATAAAAGTGGGAGAGGTTGTTTCCTATAAAAATGGGATTGTAACTTGTAAATTGTTCTATCCCATTCATCAAAATGATGGTATTCGTATTTTAGGACGTTTTGAGGATAACGGTTGTATACTGAATAAACTTTATCATGATAATAAACTAATCAGTCGGGGAAACATTGGTGACTTTATTTCTTTTTCTTTAAAAGGAAAATTTGTGCCGAAAGATGTTCTCGTTTTGACCAGTGATCAAAGTGAGTTGGAAATGATTCGAAACGAAATCAAAGAAAATCCAAGAAAGATTTTCATACAGGGAAAAATAAAATGCAAAATTGGAGAATGTATTCAGTTTCAAGTAACAGATGGTAAAAACCAAGTAACAGTTATGGGAGAAGTCCCTGTTATGAAAGCACAAAAAGCACCTCTTTCAAAACAAAGAATAGAAGAACAACTTCAAAAATTAGGAGATACGGTTTATGCATTACAAACGTTAGAAGTGGATATTGATGATTCTGTTTTTGTTCCAATACAGGAATTGAATCAAATTCGAAGAAAAAGTGTAGCGTTACTCAATCAAAAAAGACAATATCAAATTCCTTATCATAAAGAGACATACTATCGTGAAATGCCTACTTTTAAGGAAAAAAGAGGTTATGCAATTCGAATTCACGAGGAAAAGACATATTTTGATATTAGAGAAAAATCATTCAAACAAATTTATGTGGAAGATAAAGAATTGTATCATAAATTAAAAGAGGATTCTAGAGTTGTTCTCTTATTACCTAGAGTCATGGATCATTTTGAACATGAACTAGGAAAAGTAATGGTGGGGGAACTAGGTAGTATAGCGTATTATTGTGCTTGTTATTCTGATTTTTCACTTAATGTAACGAATTCTTATACAGTTGCCTTTTTGCATGCGATGGGAATTGAACGTGTTACACTCTCCTTGGAACTAAGTGAACAACAGATAGAAGCACTTGTAACTGCATATCAAAATCGATACCATAAAACTCCCAATTTAGAATATTTTATTACATCTTATCCAGAAGTAATGATTAGTAAATTGAAACTTCCAAGCTATTATCATACATCAAATGTGCTTACCATGAAAGATCAAAATGGACATCAGTTTTTGATTCAGGAATATAAAAATTATACAAAAATTTATTATTGTAAAGATACTAAATTGAAGGTAGAAGATTATTTTAGTCACGTTAATACCGTTTGCTTCACAGATTTGAATGAAGATTATAAACAATATCTTATTTAAACTAGAGATAGCTTCTTTATTTGAATGTGGGCTATCTTATTCTTTAATTTTAGTTTACATATTCCTATAGTATTGCTTATAAAATACTATATTTTTTGATGAAATTGGCTTATAATAATACTAGAGGTGGAACTATGAAGGAACAAATATTAGAACTTCTGAGGCAAGAAAAAAAAGCGTTATCTGTAACTGAAATCAACGATGCATTGGGTTATCAATCTGTAGAAGATTTTAAGGCATTATTAAGAGAACTTAACGCAATGGAAGATGCGTTATTGTTATATCGTACTAATAAGGATAATTATATGTTATTTAATAATAGTCATTTGAAATTAGGTCGTATGATGGCAACAAAAAAAGGGTATGGCTTTGTTGATATAGAAGGTGACGAAGATGTTTTTATTCCACCAAATGCCATGAATAATGCAATTCATGGCGATAAAGTGATTGTTGAAATTACTTCTAAAAAGGGAACTGATTTGGAAGGACGTATTGTCAAAATTGTTGATCGCCAACTTAAACTTATGGTAGGAGAATATAGCATAAGAAAAGGTGTTGGAACTATTATTTTAGATGACGAGAAAGTAAAACTTGATATCGTCATTCCAAAAGAACATAGTATGGGTGCGATGGAGGGTCATAAGGTACTTGTAAAAATTACCAATAAACTAAAAAATAATAGTTACAATGGTGAAATTGTAAAAATCATTGGTCATAAAAATGATCCAGGAGTTGATATTTTATCAATTGTCAATAAATATGGTATTCATGATACATTTCCATCTGAGGTGATGGATGAATTAGATATGATTCCAGATTATGTAAAACCCGAAGAAATGGAAGGAAGAAGAGATTTACGGGATCAAGAAATCTTTACAATTGATGGGGACGATACTAAAGATATTGACGATGCCATTTCAATTGCTCAATTAGAAAATGGAAATTATGAGTTGGGCGTTCATATTGCAGATGTGAGTTACTATGTAAAAGAGGGTACTAAGTTAAATGAAGAAGCTTATGCAAGGGGTACAAGTGTCTATTTAGCAGATCGTGTTATCCCCATGTTACCTCATAAATTATCGAATGGGATTTGTTCTTTGAATCCTTTAGAGGATCGCCTTGCGGTATCTTGTGTAATGGAAATTGACGCAAAAGGTGAAGTTGTTTCCTATGATATTTTTGAAAGTGTCATCCGTTCTCGTAAACAAATGACGTATAAGAAAGTCAATCAAATTTTAGAAGAGAATATTGTTCCAGAAGGCTATGAACCTTACCAAGAATCTTTATTAAAAATGAAAGAGCTTGCTTCCATTTTAAGAAAAAATAAGGAAGAAAAAGGGTATATTGATTTTGAACTTGATGAATCTAAGATCATCGTAAATGAAAAGGGAGAAGCAATCGATGTTGTTTTAAGAGAGCGTGGTACAGGTGAAAAGTTGATTGAGGATTTTATGATTGCTGCGAATGAAACGGTTGCGACATGCGTCTATTTTATGGAACTTCCTTTCGTATATCGTGTTCATGGAGAACCAAATGAAGAGAAAATTACTAATTTTCTAAATTTTGTGAATAGCCTAGGATATCATGTTAAGGGTGACATAAAAAAAATGCACCCTAAAATGTTACAGGATATATTAAAACAATTGAGCGATAAAAAGGAATTTCATATATTATCTTCTTTATTGTTAAGAAGTATGCAAAAAGCTATCTATGATTCTATCAATATTGGACATTTTGGGCTTGCAAGTAAATGTTATACACATTTTACATCTCCAATTCGAAGATTCCCTGATACAACTGTACATCGTCTTCTTCGTAAATATTTATTTAAGCATCAAGTCGATAAAGATACAGTTTCATTTTGGGAAAAGGAGTTACCTGTTTTATGTGAGCATACTTCACAGACAGAGAGGGATGCAGTTGATTGTGAGCGAGAAGTTGACGATATGAAAAAAGCAGAATATATGTTAAAACATATTGGAGAAGAATATGAAGGAATGATAAGTAGTATTATGAGTTTCGGAATGTTTATTGAACTTCCTAATTTGGTAGAAGGTTTAGTACGTGTGGAAGATTTAACAGATGATCATTATTTATATGATGAGTCTACACTTACCTTGCGTGGTATCAACAATAAAAGAGGTTATCGTTTAGGAGATAAGATTTCTGTGATTGTAAAATCGGCAAATAAAGAATTAAGAACAGTTGATTTTGTAATTGCAAATGATGTTAATAGGGAAAAATACGGAAAGAAAGAATTGGGGTGATTTCGTGATAGAAATCAACAATCGTAAAGCAAGATATGATTATGAAATATTAGATACTTATGAATCGGGAATTGTCTTAACAGGTACGGAAATTAAATCGATTCGGAATGGGAATGCCAATTTAAAAGACAGTTATGCCATTTGCAAAAATGGAGAAGTTTTTTTATTAGGTATGCATATTAGTCCTTATAAGGAAGGTAATCAATTTAATCATGATGAACTACGTACAAGAAAATTATTATTACATAAAAAGGAGATTTGGAAGATAAGGGATTTTTTAGAATTGGATGGATATACTTTAGTTCCTATCAAGCTATATTTCAAAAAAAACAGAGCTAAAATATTATTAGGAATTGCTAAAGGTAAAAAAACATATGATAAAAGAGAAAGCCTAAAAAAAAGAGATATGGAAAGAGAAATTAGAAAGCAATATAAAACTTTCTAATTTTTAGATTTCCTTTTAATTAGGCATAAAAAATGAATTGCTTTCATAGAAAAGTTGTGCTATAATCTGTTCACGGGGCTGCTTTGGTTTCGACGGGAGTGTTCCGCTTTCAGTTGCAAGTGGGAGGTACACCTTATGTACAAACAAAAATTAAACGGAAATAAATTAAAAAATGCATTTGCTACTTTATTCAATAAGAATACTGTAGCCTTCGCCTAATCGAATTTAAGGAATGCAGCTTTCTTTTATTCTTTTCCTACGGGAATTTAAGAAGGCACGATTGAGTAGGATATATTGTTATTGGGCTCAGCAATAACAATGAATGATTTGAGCTTACTAAATTATGGGTTGTTGGTTACTAACATAGTTTAGGAAATGAAATAATCAACTAAACTTGTAGATACTGTTGGTAGGGTATTTTCGGACAGGAGTTCAATTCTCCTCAGCTCCACCATGTGGTTATAAAACAAATTAAAAGTTTGTAGTGATATAAAGATTGATTTGTCAAACGGAAAAACGATTACGTATACTTAATCGTTTTATTTTTTATGAGTAATTATGGAGTAAATTTATCAAATTCTTACAAGATGAATTTTTCATTTTAATAAATGCAACGATTGATAAATGATGTATATGATGAAGATATAATTGATGATAATGAAATTGATATTATTCAAAATAACAAAGACGATGAAAAAGGTGATTTAGAAAGATAGTAAAAAAAGTCCATTTATAGTATAATTTAAACAAGAGATATTACAAAAAGAAAATGAGGTATTAAATTATGAATAAAATCTGTGTGATTGGTAATGAAGTTCATGCAACACAAAATATAATTCCATCTATGAGAGAACTTAATATTGATATTGATGCAATAGCAAGTGAATATTTAAATAATCAAAATGAATTTGATGGAATTAAATGCTATTCTGACTACAAGGAAATGTTAGAAAAAGAACAACCTAATATTGTGTTAGTATGTAAAACAGCAGAAAATCAATATAGAATTGCTAAAGATTGTTTGAATTTTGGAATACAAAAGTTATTTGTAGAAAAACCAATGGGAATGAATTCTATAGAAGCAAAAGAACTTCAAGAACTTGCTGAATCTAAAAATTGTCAAGTTATGGTTGGATTTATGAAAAAGTTTAGTCCTTGTTACTTAAAAATGAAAGAAATAATGAGTAGTTCTGAATTTGGTAGAGTGAAACAATTTAACGCAGAATTTTATATTACTTCTGGTAGGGTTGGTTGGAATAACGAAATTTTTTTAAAAAAAGGTGGAATCCATTTTGTTAATTTACTACTATGGTTATTTGGAGAAGTAGAAGAAGTAAAATCATTCTCTAGTTCTGTAGATAATAATGTTAGTTTAACTTCTATTATTAAATTTAAAAATGGAATAGTTGGAAACATTAATTTTGTAGGATTAACTTCTTGGAAAGGAAAAAGAGAAAGAATTACAATAACAGGAGAAAATGGTTATGTTTACAATGATGGTGTAAAAGAAGTTCATTATCATTTAGATCAAAATATTACAAGAAGTAATCGTTGGCAAACATTAGATGAAGAAGAAATTACTATAAAACCATATTTAACAAGTGCATCAGGTGGAGTACAAGATTTATATTTACATGGATATATTGGGGAAATCAAAAGCTTTATTGAAGGCAATAGATTTATTAAAGATAATGTTGCTACTATGGAGTTGATTGATTTAATACTAGATTCTTTAAATGATTTATAAAATAAAAGCCATACTTTACAAATTATTATTAAAAGTTTATAATAGGAAACTATTAAAGAAAGGGGCGAGAATATGAGTACAAATAATGATTTATATAAAAGAGAATTTGCATCTTTTTCGGGGAAATGCCCATATGCTTGTTTACATTGTTATACTTTCACTCCAAATTATCAAACAATGGGTGAAGATAATATTTCTAAAATAGTTGGTCGTTTAGATGGAAAAAATCCAGATGTTATTTATATTTCTGGACATAAAGAAAATTTTCTTAATCCAGCCCAAGGATTAGAACTTAGTGAAAAACTATTTGATGCATATCATTGTGATATTTTAATGACTACTAGAAATGTTTTTAATAAGGAAGATGTAAGTAGATTATCAAAATTTAATCTTAGAATGAAAAATGAAGGTAAGAATTTATTCTTCTGTGTTTCTATTCCGGCATTAGATTCTTACAAAAAATTAGAAAGTAACCCAATTATTCCAACGCCACAACAAAGAATGGAATTTTTATCTGAAGTTTATGCTAATGGGATAGACACATTTCTAACTATTAAACCCTTGTGTCCTAATGAATTTATTCCAATTGATGAAGCATTAGAGATTATAGATAGATGTAGGGATTATTCAACAGTTGTATTATCAAGTGGAATTGTAGTTGATAATCATATTTTAAAAAGATTGAAAGGGTTTCCAATTGATTATAAATCTGAACAAGCACCATTAATGGAATGTTTGGAAAACGATATATCATTTCAATATGTTGATGTATCAAAAGAATTAAATCAAATTGAAACTTTATGTGATGAATATAGTCTTCCATTTTTTCAACATAGTATGCCAGCAATTCAATATGTAAAAAAATTAAAGAAATAATTTAAGAAAGAAAAATAACCAAAAAATATAGCACTATTAGTAAAATAGTATATAATTTAGATATGAAGTCAGTACCTATATGTACTTGATTACTTAATTTTGCGAAAAGTTGTAGACAACTATCACTATCGCACCAAATTGATATGAAATGGCTTCGAAAAGTTAAAAAAAAGAATGTATAATAAAAGTATATTCTTAACTTGAAAGGAGTCTTTTTATATATAATTTATTTAAAGCGTGACATAAATCGATTTCTTTTTTGATTTAATTTTATTATAGTACTAAAGAGGGTAATATTATGGAGAAAATAAAGATATTTATAGCTTGTATAATATTATGTATTTTTTTACTTTTAAATTTTGTTAATATAGAAAAAAACATAGAAAATAAAGCTATTCAAATGGATAACAAAATTAAAACAGAAGTAGAACAACAATTAGAAAGTATGACATTAGAAGAAAAAATTGGTCAAATGCTGATTACTTATTACCGCAAAGAAACAGTTGATGATCAATTTAAAGGAGAATTAGAGAAATATCAACCTAGTGGATTTATTTTGTTTCGCGAAAATTTTACGAGTTATGATGGCACACTTCAATTGATTGAAACAATTAAAAATACAGCTAAAATTCCGCTATTTATTACAATTGATCAAGAAGGTGGTAGAGTACAGAGATTAAAAGAATTAACAGATTCTTATGTGACGCAAATTCCTTCAATGGCAGAATTAGGCAATACCAATAATTTAACATTGGCATATGATGTAGGCAAAGTAATTGCAGAAGAGTTGCAAGTGTTTGGAATTAACATGGATTTTGCCCCAGTATTGGATATTGTGGATAATGTACAAAATCGAGTAATTGGAGATAGAAGTTTTGGATCTAATGCCGATCTTGTTTCCAAGATGGGAATTTCTTTGGCAAAGGGATTAGAAGATAATGGAGTTATTGCAGTATATAAACATTTTCCAGGACATGGAAGCACCATATTAGATTCCCACTATGATTTACCGGTTATTGAGAAAACCAAAGAGGAACTCTTTTCTTCTGATTTAGTTCCTTTTAAACGTGCGATTGAATCTGGTGCTGAAGTCATCATGATAGGGCACTTGGCGGTTCCTAGTATTACAAAGAGTGAAATACCTGCTTCACTTTCCAAAGAATTGATTACCGGACTATTGAAACAGGAAATGGGATATAATGGTTTAATCGTTACCGATGCGCTTAATATGGATGCTTTAACAAAGCATTATTCTGAAAAAGAAATTTATGAACTTGCAATTAATGCGGGGGTTGATCTTTTATTAATGCCTAGTAGTTTATCAAGTGCAGTTACTTATATCAAACAAAGTATCGCAGAAGGAAAAATAACAGAGGAACAAATTAATGAATCTGTCCATAAGATTCTTACACTAAAATATAGAAAGTTATCGCTGGAAAAACGAGATAGAGCATTATTGGGAAGTGAATCACATATCGCAATTGTAAAACGAATACAACCATAGTTTAAAAAATCAATATTTATGTTTTAAATTATGTTATAATGGTTAAGGTGATTATAATGAAAAATAAAACAACCTTAGAAATTGTAAATTCAGATGGTCAAAAACAAACAGTAGAAATAATTTTAGCCTTTATATCTGAAAAAACAAATAAGCAGTATATTGTATATACACAAAATGAAAAGAACGATGAAGATATGATTATACTATATGCATCTGTTATGATAGAATCAAATGATAAGATTGTTCTTGAAGATATTTCTGATGATGAATGGAAAATTGTAAAAGAAAAAATGCGTGACTTAATGCACCAAAAAGGGGAAGATAAGTAGTGAATAATGTAGATCAGATTATGAATGATACATTGCAATCAATTGGGAAAGATGTTAGTTATATAGTTGAATTAAGGGGAAGACGTACTTGTTTGATTTCTAAAAAATGGAAAGAATTTTTGGCTTCTTTAGGTTATATACATATTTATCATACATTTGAACAGAACATGACTGATTATGATATGCAAATAAAGGATGAACAAGAGGATCTTATAGCATGGGAAAAACTATATAGTACTTTATCTACCGAAAAAGAGCAAGAAAACGCAAAGCAAAAAATGCAATGGTATCAAGAAAGAATTCAACAGTTCAATTTTTTAAAACAGAAGCTATCAGATAAAAAAAGTCGCTATGATAGAGATATTAATGTGAACAAAGTCTTAAAAAACAACGTAGAAACATTATCACAGTTATATGAAGTGAATTACTCAAATGCACTCGCTAAAATAGAAACTGAAATGGAAGAAGAAAGAAAATTATATGAAGATTTTATAAATGCAGAGGGAAAACATCATCAACATGATTCTGCAATATTACTTGAGGCATTAGCTAGGGATGATGAAGAAATCCTTAAAAAACTAAGAGAAGATCAGGATCATTTTAAACAAAAACATTTTGATAGAATGAATGATTTAGCAAATCGTAAACAACAATTATTGGCTGAATTAAAGGCCAATTCAAAGCAAAAGGTTAAATTGTTCCTTGTTACTTCAACACCATTTGTATTTGCGAAAGGACTTCTTAATGTTGTTACCGCACCTATCATAGATTTCAAAAGTTTTATGAATAAAAACAAAATGATGAAAAAACGACAATTGATAACCAAGACAGCTGTTTCTCCTGCATCGGATTCTTTTAACATAGATTCAAATCAAGAAAGTGCAGTAATAATTCAAAAATTAGTTAGTGAAATTCTACAAAAATCCGATAATAATCCAATTGTACGGGAACAATTCATAGGTTTACTAAAGTCTTTTCAAAACATGTGTGGTTATGCAACAGAAGATATAGAGGAAGATATCGGAAAAAGAAAATAAGAAATTCTTTTTTTTATAGATAATTTGGTTGTATTTTGAAAATGTCAATAGTATAATTTAAGTAGGTGATGATTTATGTTTTATATTTGGATTGCAATTATTATTCTGCTGACAATTGTAGAAATTATGACAATCAATTTAACCACAATTTGGTTTGTTGTAAGCGGGTTACTTGCTTTAGCACTCTCTTTCATAAATGATAATTTTATGTTACAAGTAGGTGTATTCTGCGTTGTTGGAATTTTACTTTTAATTACAACCCGACCAATACTTCAAAAATGGCTTTCTGGCAAAAAAGAAAATACCAATTTAGATCGTATTATTGGTATGAAGGGAATTGTAACAGAGGAAATTTTAAAAAATGGTACAGGAGAAGTAAAAGTGGATGGTAAAAAATGGACTGCTTTTGCGGATCAAAAAATTAAGGTTGATAGTACTGTAAAAGTATTATTAATAGATGGTGTAAAGATTAAAGTAGAAGAGTGGGAGGATTAACTATGGAAATTTTTATTACTTTACTTATTCTTGTAGCGGTACTGGTAATACCAAATATTAAAGTGGTACCACAGGCAAGAACTTATGTATTAGAGCGTTTAGGTTCTTATTCACAAACATGGCAACATGGATTACATTTTAAAATACCATTTGTAGATCGTATTGCAAATACAGTTACATTAAAAGAAATCGTAAAAGATTTTGCACCACAACCTGTAATTACGAAAGATAATGTAACGATGCAAATTGATACAGTTGTATATTATCAAATCACAGATGCAAAATTATATACTTATGGTGTAGAACATCCAATTAGCGCAATTGAAAATTTAACAGCAACTACTTTACGTAACCTAATCGGAGAATTGGAACTTGATCAAACTTTAACATCAAGAGATATTATCAATTCTAAAATGCGTTCTATTCTAGATGAAGCAACGGATCCATGGGGAATCAAGGTCAATCGTGTGGAAGTAAAAAATATTATACCACCAAGAGATATCCAAGAAGCTATGGAAAAACAGATGCGTGCAGAACGTGAACGTCGCGAAAAGATTCTGCAAGCGGAGGGAGAAAAGAAATCTAATATCTTAATTGCTGAAGGGGAAAAGGAAAGTGCAATTTTAAGAGCTGAAGCGAAAAAAGAAGCCCAAATTCGTGAAGCGGAGGGAGAAGCCGAAGCAATTTTGAAATTAAAAACTGCGGAAGCAGAAGGAATTAAGTTATTAAAAGAAGCAAAGGCTGATAATGCAGTACTAACTCTTAAGAGTTTTGAAGCCTTAACCAATGTAGCAAATGGCCAATCAACCAAAATTATTGTTCCATCAGATTTACAAAACATTGCAACAATTAGTACTACAATATCAGAAATGTTTAAAAAGGAAAAATAATGAATCGTTCCTATTTTGGAAAAGTGATTCGTATTTTGATTTGGCCTATCCTAGTTGGAATAGGTCAATTTTTAATTGTTGCGATCTTATCCTTTATTTTTATGCAAAAACAAGTAGATCAGATGAAATTAGCATATCCATCTGAAACGGAACAACAGATTATAGAACGTGTGAATCAGCTTGATTTAAGTGTTCCATTAAATGCATATATAGAATCGCATATGATTTATGTGATTCTTGTAAACTTAGTTTTTATCTTGCCGATTTTAATTCATCAATATCGTAAGTATATGATAAAAAAGAAAAATATTAAAGTTAGTTTTCCAATTCTTTTGTTTTTTGCTCCAATTGTATTTTGCTTGTTATTTCATATTCCACTCATATGGTTAGGTGTCCGTTATGAAGTAACGTTTACTTCTTATTTCTGGATTTTAGTATTGAGTGAAGGAGTCATTGGACCTATCATAGAAGAATATTTATTTCGTGGTATTGTCTATTATAAATTAAAAGAATTATACCCTAAAAAAAATGCGATGCTATTTTGTACTATTTTATTTGCTATATTTCATGGCAATTGGATACAAATCGTTTTTGCCCTTTTATTAGGTACTATTTTGATTTTACTATATGATCAATATCAAAATATTAAAATACCAATTCTATTTCATAGTGTTGTAAATCTTACATCTCTTTTGTTGATTCCTTATTTACAAAATATATACGTTCCTATTACAGTGTTAATCTTTATTATAGGTGGAATTATATTTTATGTATTTTTTCTTACACAGTGGAGAAAAAGGTCTTGAAAAAGATTTTTTTTTGATGTTTTAAAAGGAAATGGAGAAAAGAATCACTATGTTAATAGTGAGGTGATCATTTGAAAAAGTTTTATAACGGATGTTATGACATCGTATTTAAAACAGTTATCTGTGATGAGAATAACCCCCATATGTTAAAAACATTCTTAGAGCATATTTTGAAAATAGAAATAGATGAAATAGAGTTTCTACAGAATGAACTCTCTGTAAGTGATGTGGGTGAACGAAAGAAAACAGTAGACTTATTAGTAAAATCAAAGAATAGATATATTCATATTGAATTAAATCAAAGTCATAAGGATTATCTGCATATTCGGAATTTCTGTTTCTTTACCAATTTATATTCCAAAAATACAAGAAAAGGAAAAGAATTTGATTTAACAAGTGAATTTGTGCATATTGATTTATCGTATGGGAAAAAAGACGAATTAGAAAAAAGAACCTACTATGTGATGGATAAAGATGGCTATTTGTATATAGAAAATATGAAAATCATAGAATTCAATATGGACAGGATAACTGATTTTTGGTATTCTAAAAACAAAGAGAAGATAGAAGAATATAAATATCTTATTATGTTAGGACTTGATAGAACTTCACTCAATGAAATAGCTAAGGGAGACAAATATATGGAAGAATATACAAAGAAAGTAGAAGAGTTAAATGATAGAGATGCCTTTACCAGTTGGATTACTCCAGAAGAAGATGCAGAGATGATACTCAATACGGAAAAGCACATTTCTTATGATGAGGGAAAAAATGAAGGAAAATTAAACGAGAAAATAGAAATTACTAGAAATATGTTAAAGAAAAATATGGATATTTCAATGATATCTGAAATAACGGGTTTAACGAAAGCGCAAATAGAAACTTTAGGATAATTATGTAAAGTGTTTTAAAATGCTTGAACTTTCTTTTTTATCTTTGCTATGATAAAACTGTCAAAAATAAAACATAAAATAGTTTGCGAGTAGGAAATGGACGCGTTAATTATTTGTAAACATAGGGAGGTACCCCTTTTTTTAAATGATTTATAGAAAGAATAGGGAATGTTAAAAAGAAGAAACGAGGATTTACATTAGTAGAATTATTAGCAGTAATCACATTGGAATCAACCACAATGATAATAAACGCAATAGAAGGAAGTAAAAATGAACATTTTATTGAAATGCTTGTCTGATATGCTTTGCTTGATGGATTGTAACTATAGTTATATTACATGCGGTTGCAATCACAAGTCCCCACATTCCAATTTTTAAGCAACATCCAATCCAAAGTGTAATGGTTCTTACAACTACGCCTAATAGAGTTCCGTTCATTGCTTCTTTTGCCTTTCCCATTGCTTGTAAACTACTGGTAAGTGGAGATTGAATATAGTGTAATAAACAGATAGGGGCTAATACTCTTAAATAATTTACTCCCTCTGTTGTATTGTATATAAATTTAAGCGGAATATTTGGTAATAATAAGAAAAGAATGGTAACAGGTATTCCAATCATAAGAGAAAAAAAGATAGCTTGCTTGATTTTGGAAGACGCATAGTGATAATGATGATTTGCGTAGGATTTGCTAATAACTGGAATTAATGCTTGTGAAATTGCCATAGTAAAAAATGATGGTAATAATAATAATGGCATAACATACCCACTGACAATTCCATATTCTGTTACGATGAATTCATTTGAATAACCCATCCTTAGTAAAACAAACGTTAAAATAATTGGCTCCAAAAAATAGCCTATATTACCAATAATACGACTTCCTGTTGTAGGAATGCTGATATTAAGTACATCTTTAATGTTCTCTTTTTGGGGAACGAAATCCTTTTTATTTATTTTAAAATTTTTTGGTAAAAATAAGAATAAAACTAAAATAGAAGTGAGTTCACTTAAAATATTAGATATTATAATGAATGCAACTGCAAATTCAATTCCCCTTACGATAAAAAGGGGAATTCCAATGATAAGTACAGTCAATCGGACGATATCTTCTGTAACATTTGATACCACATGCGGTATCATTTTTTCTTTTCCAAAAAAGTAACCTCTCAGAATGGATGAGATACTAATAAATGGTAAAACAAATCCAATGCAGATTATACCCAATGTTGTTCTGCTTTCGTGTAATAAATTTGTAGAGATTGTACTTGCAAAAAATAACAATAATACCATGATAAGAATATTTAAAATCAAAGAAATGGGAATAATAGAAAACACTAAATTTTTATTGTTTTTTTTATCTTCGGCAACTAATTTACTAATTGCAACGGGAAAACCAAGTTGTGCTAAGGCAATTAACAATGAAAAAGTAGGCATTAATAGCATATAAATACCAATACCTTCTGTTCCCATCAATCTAGTCATGACAATTCTGATAACCATACCTAATATTTTTGTAATAAATCCACCAATAATTAGTATAATTGTAGATCTTATAAATTTGCTTTTCATACATTCACCTTAATTTAATGTATGATATTTTCCACTAAATTATTATGTATATAAATATATGCAAAATATGCAAAGTTTTTATAACAAACCCGTTTACGAAAACATTTGTTCGTGATAAAATATAAATAAATAATAATTTACTTTGGTTTGAAAAGGTGATAGTATGGAACGAGTTATCATGCATATTGATGTCAATAATGCCTTTTTATCATGGAGTGCGGTTGACTTACTGAATCAGGGATTTGGATATGATATTAGAAATAGCTATGCCGTAATTGGTGGAGATGAAAAAACAAGAAGAGGGATTGTGCTAGCGAAGAGCCCACTTGCAAAAAAAATGGGAATTCAAACGGGTGAAACTTTATATAGTGCTAGAAAAAAATGCAGAGCCTTGCGCACCTTTCCACCTAATTATCTTTGGTATCAAAAAATGTCCAAAAGTTTATTTCAGTTATTAAGTAAATATACTTGTGATATTGAAGTGTTTTCGATTGATGAATGCTTTTTGGATTATGGAAAAGTACAAAATTTATATGGTGATCCTTATCTGTTTGCACAAAAAATAAAAGATGAAATTGAAAATACTTTAGGCTTTACTGTCAATATAGGAATTGCCAATAATAAGTTATGTGCAAAAATGGCATCAGATTTTAGTAAACCCAATCAGATCCATACATTATATGAAGCAGAAGTACGAGGGAAAATGCACCCTTTACCTATTGGTGATTTATTTGGTGTTGGTAAAAAAAGTAGCGAGAAATTAAAAAAAATAGGAATTAAAACGATTGGTGATCTTGCTCATACCACACCACAACATTTATACCCATATTTTAAAAATCAGTCTATAAAACTCATAGAAATGGCAAATGGAATTGATATGAGTGAAGTGATTTCTGCCAAAGAAGAGAATAAAGGAATTAGTAATTCTACCACTTTAGAAAAAGATGTTACTTCTAAAGTCGAACTCTATCAGGTATTAGAATCGATATCCAATAATGTTGCACTAGAATTAAGGAGACAAAATAAATATACTTGTGTTATTTGTGTACAATTAAAAGATCAATATTTTAGAAGTTACTCTCATCAAAAAAAATTAAAAAATGCAACCAATTTAACCAAAGAAATTTTTGAGATATCAAAACTATTATTAGATGAGATGTGGGAGGGTGAACCTATTCGGTTAGTCGGAATTCGTTTAGATCATTTCACCTCAACTAGTTTACATCAAGTTTCTTTATTTGAAACAGTAGAAAAAAGAGATCAAGATGTTACCTTAGAACGTACACTGGACTCTTTAAAAGAAAAGTATGGATACCGAGTAATTGACACGGCATCTTTATTGGATGGAAAAAAAGTAGGCTTTAAAAAATCAAGACATTGATATTTATATAACGAAAATTTGAAAAATCCAATGCATATAGAAATTCTCATTTCTGCGAGGATTTTATTACAGATTTTTAAAATCTGTAACATTATTTTTTCCTTTGTAAAATAAGCTGAAAATATTTACTAATAGTCCAATAAATAGTATAATGAATATAGGAATACAAGACTTTGTTGGGTGTTTGCCGAACTTCCAATCAATTGGATAGAGGGGAGGCTTGAGATTATGAAAAAAAGAGTTTTTACTTTAAAAGTTCTAAATAACATTATTCTCATTTTGTTCCTTCTACTTTTATTAGTAGCCGAAATAAAAAAATAGCACCCTAATTCAGTGAATTAAGGTGTTTAACCTTTATGGCTAACACCCAACTTTGCTACAAGTCAAGTGTTCCATTTTTATTGTATGGAATTTCTTCCATCTATATACATTATACTAAATTCTTTAATTTTATGCAAGTTTCCGATTTGAAAATTTTTTGCTGAACTCAGTCTTTTTCATGATTTATTATAAATTTGTAATATTATTCTACTTTTTTACCAATGTATATCTCTTTTTATCGAACATTTGCCATGGTGCAAATTGATAACCTTCTGTATGACCTGAAATAGCAAAATTAGTGAATCCATAACTTGCTAAAATATCTTCATTTTTTTCTAATTTCTTAAGAAGGTTTCTAATTACACTTAACCATATGAAATTTGGTATTGCTTGATAGTTTTCTGGAATATAGGAAGAAAATACACTTGGATTTAACCCAATAGATTTTAAAAATTGTATTCTTTCGCTTCTAGTCATTTGATAATCTGCATTACTAATTTGGAATGTTTGATATTCTTTCAAATTACCGATACTAATTTTTCTTAAATCATACCATGGAATAAAATATCTTTCATGAGTACAAATACTTTTTGACACTTCTCTTCCATCAAAACCTTTTGAAACAGCATCTATAAAAACATCTTTGCCCAAATCAACTCCTACCGATATTCCAGCATATCTTTCGTATCTTTCGGAAGGCTCATTAGTTATATTAAATAAAACTAACACTCCATGTGGGTCCTTTTCTTTTACCTTTATTAGGGTATTATAGAAACTGTTACTTTTTCCCGAATTTTCTATACCTAAAATTGGAGTTCTACCTTTTAGAGTATCAACTCTGTTCTGATCAAAATTATTTAAAAAATCCTGATAGTTTAGATAATCATCTTCATTTTCTACAATAGTTAAATCTCTAACAGGACTTAGTTGTGGAAAAAAATATAATAAATTCAACATATCACTTGTTCTATAATATTCCATCATTCTCTGCATATCATTCATATTTTTTATGCTTAACACAAACGACTCTCCATCCTTTCAATATGCTTGTTATTCTATATTAAAATAGTATGTTTGTCAAATTATTTCCATAGAAAAAAATAGACACTCCTAGATATAATGATAAAAGAAATATATGCTTAAAGAATTAACCTTAAAATTTTGTATATATTCCTAAAATAATGGACTTCTATCAAATATTATTGTTTTGTGGATAAAATAAGACGTTATTAACTGACTCAAGAAACCGTAATTATCATCTATAATTTTCAAAAAAATCAAAGAAAGACCTTTTTATTCTTCTTAAAAATTGATATAATCAATAATAGGTGAGAGTATGAAAAAGACGAAAATTATCACAACGATTGGACCAGCAAGTAAAGATGAAGAAATATTAAAAGGTTTAATTTTAAGTGGTATGAATGTAGCGCGTATCAATTTGACACATGCCAGTCATGAATTCTGTAAAGACATTATTACAAAAATTAGACGATTGAATGAAACATTGCATACTAATGTTGCAATCATGTTGGACACCAAAGGACCAGATGTTACAGTCGGAAAGTTTGAAAGTGGAAGTGCATATTTGAATACAGGTGATAAAATTCGTGTCTATATGAATCCTATTTTAGGAGACTCTACAAAATTTTCTGTTTCTTACCCTCGACTAATTCACGATGTCAAAGTAAATGACACGATTAAAATAAATGATGGACTAATTGAATTAACAGTATTGGATAAGGGAATTGACTATTTGTTATGTGAAGTGGTAACAGGAGGATTTGTAGAAGACCATAAGGGAATTAATGTAATTGGTGTTAGATTGAATATGCCTTTTTTAAGTAAAGAAGATGAAGAAGATATTGCTTTTGCGAATGAAATGGATGTCGATTTTTTAGCTTTAACACATGTTTCAAATGCAGAAGATGTATTAGAAATTAATGATATTTTAATTAACTTAGGAAATGATCATATCGCAATTATTCCAAAAATCGAAAATGAACGTGCGGTGGATGCGATTGATGAAATCATTGATATTAGCGATGGTGTGATGATTGCGCGTGGGGATTTGGGTGTAGAACTTCCTTTTGAACGAGTTCCTGGTATTCAAAGAACAATTATCAGTAAATGTCATCGTGCGGGAAAGGTAAGTATTGTCGCAACAGAAATGATGGCATCTATGGAAAATGCAGCTCGTCCAACACGTGCTGAAGTATCCGATGTTGCCAGTGCAGTAACAGATGGTGTAGATGCAGTTATGCTATCGGGAGAAACTACAATTGGAAAGTATCCCGTTCAAACAGTTGATATCATGAGTAAAATTATCGAAACAGCAGAAGAAGATGTCAATTATTATGAATTACTAGATAAAGCAATGCGTACTGAAAAACAGGATACCACAGGTTCTATCGCATATAGTGTAGTAGAGTGTGCAAGTAGATTAAAAGCAAATGCGATTGTCACACCAACTATGAGTGGTTATACTGCAAGGAAGATTAGTCGTTTTCGTCCATCTTGTCCAATTCTTGCCATTAGCCCTGATGAAAAAACGGTAAGAAATTTGACAATTTACTATGGAATTTATCCAGAAACTATCAAGCCAATTAAATCATTTGATGAAATGATGGAACGATCAAAAGAAGTTTCAAAACAAATTACCAAAGCAGAGGTAGGAGACCGTATTGTGATAACGGGTGGATATCCATTCAAAGAAGTGAAACATACAAACTTCATGAAAATAGAAGATTTATAAGAAAAGGGGTGGTAAGTGTGTACAATCTAGGAGAACAATTTAAAATGGATTATACATTAGCCAAAGCCAATCCAGAGAATGTGATTCAAGGTAAATATTATCGTTTTACCATTCTAAGTGAACGTGTCATTCGGATGGAATATAACAAGGAAGGATTATTTGAAGATAGACCAACAACCTTAATTTGGTATCGTAACATGGAACCTGTTCCTTTTACTAAAAAAGAAACAGACCGTGTATTAGAAATTAAAACCAAATATTTTCATCTTCGTTATGTGAAAGAAAAACCATTTGATGGTGGAAGACTGAACGCAATGGCAAATTTAAGAGTAGAACTATTAAATTCCAATCGAATTTGGTACTACAATCATCCAGAAGTTAGAAATTATGGAGCACCCGGAATGTCTTTAGATGCCTATGATAAAAAAATGAAATTGAAAAAAGGCCTATTTTCTACAGATGGTTTTGCGACAATTGACGATGCGGAACATATGATTTTAACAGAAAATGGAACCTTAGAAGAACGTAGTATTGCAGAAATAGATATTTACTTATTTATGTATTTAAAGGATTTTGGATATTGTTTACAGGATTACTTTGCATTGACAGGGCAACCTGCTTTATTGCCACGTTATGCGCTTGGTAACTGGTGGGGCAAAGAAGAAGCGTATAATGATCAAACCCTATCGGAGTTGATTGGAAAATTCAAAGATAAGGGAATTCCTTTATCTATCCTTTTGTTAAGTGAATCGTGGCATTTACAAGATTACAATGGTAAAAAAAGGGAATCTGGATTTACATGGAATCACAATCAATTTGTAAATCCAGAAACAACAATTGAATTTCTACATCGAAATGGTATTCGTTTAGGATTAAATATCAAACCATTACATGGATTTCTTCCTTATGAAGAAAATTATGAAAAAATAAAGGAAAAAATTCAACCAGATAAGAATGGAGTTATCCCTTTTCAAGTATTCAATCCTGAAACACTTGATTTGTATTTCAAGTTATGTATCCATCCACTCGATCAAATGGGGGTTGACTTTTATTTTCTAGATGAAAAACCAAAAAATCCAACAGAATTATGGGCATTAAATCATTATCATTATTTGGATATGCAAAAAGATTATAAAAGAAGAGCAATGGTTTGTACGAGAAACGCTATGGTGGCCCCTCATCGTTATCCAGTTTTGTATTCTGGAAAAAGTATTGTTAGTTGGGATACTTTAAGAATGATACCTTTTTATAATGGTAATGCAACGAATATAGGAATTAGCTATTGGAGTCACGATATTGGTGGATATTATAATGGAATCGAAGATAGCGAACTCTATATTAGATATGTGCAACTAGGGGTACTTAGTCCTATTTTAAAACTGGGTTCAGAAGATGGAAAGTACTATAAAAGGGAACCATGGCTTTGGGATTATAAAACCTATAAAATCGTAAAGGATTATATGACATTGCGTCATCGTTTGATTCCATATATTTATACAGAGGCCTATAAATATCATAAATATGGGATGCCAATCATAACACCAATTTATTATAAATTTCCAGAAATGTATGATGATATAAACTATCGTAATGGATACTATTTTGGAAGCGAATTATTTGTTTGTCCAATTATCAATAAAAAAGAACCGATTATGAATCGTGTTATTCATAAGTTCTTTTTGCCATCAGGGGTATGGTATGACTATGTAACAGGTAAGAAGTTTCCTGGTGGTAAAAAATATATTTCCTTCTTCAAAGATGAAGATTATCCAGTATTCGCAAAAGCAGGATCTATTATTGTGCTAGGAGACCATGAAAATATCAATGATACAACTCCCCCAGAAAAAATGGAGATTCAAATTTTTCCAGGTAGAAGTAATTCTTATGATTTATATGAAGATGATGGTGTAAGTGAATTATATAAAAAAGAGTATTGTCTCATTACTAATATTGATTACAATTATATGCCAAATAATTACACTGTTATTATGCGCCCTATTTCTGGAAAGACGGGCATTGTTCCAGAATATCGAGATTACAAATTTGTTTTCCGTAATACCAAAGAAGCGGAAGATGTGATTGTTTATTTTAACGACCAAAAAATAGAGGCAAATTCTTATGTAGAAGATACCAATTTTATTGTAGAAGTAAAACATGTGTCAACATTAGGACAACTTACTTTAAACTGTAAGGGTAAAGATATTGAGATAGATGCAGTGCGTATCATCAATGATGATATTGAGTCTATTATTTCCGATTTACCAATTGAAACAGAAATGAAAAGTAGGATTGATGCCGTTATGTTTAGTGATGATTCCATCAAGAAAAAGCGAATTGGTATTCGCAAATTAAGCAATCATAGGTTGGAACGAAAATATATCAAGTTATTCTTGAAATTACTTGACTATATCAAAGAAGTATAAGTTTACAAGCAGGTTTATTTCCGGTATAATCAATGTAATGAAGGAAGGATATTAAGATGCAAGAAAATCAAACTTTAGATTTCAAAAACAACAAATGCAAGTAAGAATTCAAAATTTGGAGGTTCTACTTCACAAGTATCATAATATAATACAAGATGCCAATGACTTTCAAACATTAATGGAAGCGCAGAATTTAATACTACAGATTAAACCAATTTTAGAATCCTTACAACAGTTGCAATATCGTTGTGCATCATATGTTGCAATTGTTGTAAGGAGAAAGACAAAAATAGTTGCATTCTCTCATATTTTATATTATACTAATAACAGAAAAACGAAGAAGAAGAGTAGTAATTTTGAGATGTCATATTAGAGACAAAGTGGTTGGTGAAAACTTTGGGATGAACAAAATGAACTTGCTTTGGAGTTCCTAAAAGGCGTAGACATGCGTTAAATGTAAGAGAGCATAAGTATTATGAATTAAGGTGGTACCGCGGATATTCCGTCCTTAAACATAATGCTTTTTTGTGTGAAGAGGTGAATTTATGAAAGAAATGTTATTTTATGGAATTGTTTTTATCATTCTTTATTTGAGTTATGTTTTATTTGTGATTATTCGTAAAAAGAAATTGACCCAATTTCGTAACAATACCTATGTCAAATATTTAGAAAATGTATATCATTTAGATATGAGTACCATATCTATCAAGGGACTCGCACATGTGATTGCCTTAGCGAATGCAACCATTATTACTGTAACTTTGTGTGTTGTTGGAATGACAAATAATCTATTACTTAAAATGTTACTTGCTTTTGCGGTTTTAATTCCGTTTCAATTATTGGTATATCATATCATTGGAAAAAGTTATCAAATCAAACATAAAAGGAAGGAAGATTAATTATGTATAATTTTAAAGAAACTGAAAAAAAGTGGCAAAACTATTGGGAAGAAAATGAAACATTCAAAACCGATGTATGGGATTTTTCAAAACCAAAATTCTATGCATTAGATATGTTTCCTTATCCATCAGGCGTAGGGTTACATGCAGGGCATCCAGAAGGATATACGGCAACTGATATTGTAACACGTATGAAAAAAATGCAAGGATATAATGTGTTACACCCAATGGGCTGGGATGCTTTTGGTTTACCTGCAGAACAATATGCAATTAATACAGGAAATCATCCAGAACAATTTACACTTGATAACATTAAAACATTTAAGGGACAATTAAAATCACTTGGTTTTGCCTACGATTGGAAAAGAGAAATATCGACAACTGATCCAACTTACTATAAATGGACACAATGGATTTTTAAGCAACTATATTTAGATGGTTATGCCAAGTATATTGATATGCCTGTTAATTGGTGTGAAGAATTAGGAACTGTGCTATCCAATGATGAAGTGATTGATGGGAAAAGTGAACGTGGTGGATATCCAGTTGTTCGTAAGAATATGAAGCAATGGGTTATGGATATTCCTGCCTATGCGGAAAAATTATTGAATAACTTAGATGATCTAGATTGGCCTGAATCTACCAAAGAAATTCAAAGAAATTGGATTGGAAAATCAGTGGGTGCTTTAGTAGATTTTAAAGTGGCGAATACCCATCACACATTTACTGTATTTACAACACGCTGTGATACTTTATTTGGAGCAACTTATTGTGTCTTATCTCCAGAACATAAAATTGTAAATGAAATTACAACAGAGGAACAAAAAGAAGCGATAGAAGAATATCAAAGAATCTGTGCGACCAAATCAGAATTAGAAAGAACAGAACTGAATAAAGATAAAACAGGTGTATTTACAGGAGCTTATGCAATTAATCCTGTGAACAATAAAGAAATTCCTATTTGGATTTCAGACTATGTACTCGCAGCTTATGGAACAGGAGCCATTATGGCGGTACCTGCACATGATGATAGAGACTATGAATTTGCGAAAAAATTCAATATTCCAATCATTCAAGTTCTTGAAGAGGAAACAGGAGAGACAAAAGAAAATGAATCTCAAAAAAATAGTATTGTTGCGATTGTGCATGATCAGGAAACGGATCAGTATTTAACCATTAATTGGCATCAATTGGGTGGACGATTATTTATAGGTGGAACGATAAAAGAAGGAGAAACACCATTAGAATGTGCGCTTCGTGAAGTTGCCGAAGAAACTGGATATACAGATATTGAACAGTTAAAAGAAACTTTTAAAATTAGACATCATTATTATGCACATAATAAAGATAAGTATTTTCAAATTGAATGTACAGGTTTTCTATTTGAATTAAAAAGTCATAATAAACAAACTCAAAATCTGGATGATGATGAAGAATTTGATGTAGAATGGGTTTCTAAGGATGTAGCACTTGAAGAAATCAAGGATGCATTGCATCTCAAAACATTTGAATATACCGAAAATGGTGGTGCGATGACAGGGGATGGAATTCACATCAATTCTGAATTTTTAAATGGACTTTATAAAGAAGAAGCAATCCAAAAAATGATTGCTTGGTTAGAAGAACACCATGTTGGAAAAAAACAGATTAATTATAGATTGAGAGATTGGATTTTTGCTCGTCAACGTTATTGGGGAGAACCAGTTCCAATTGTGCATATGGAGGATGGAACAGATCACGTCTTAGAAGATGAAGAACTTCCATTAATATTACCAAAGATGGATGATTATAAGGGTAGAAATGGCAAAGCGCCTTTGGAGAATGCAGAAGAATGGAAACATGTTGAAATAGATGGGATAGAAGGTATTCGGGAAACATCTACTATGCCAGGAAGTGCTGGTTCTAGTTGGTATTTCTTAAGATACATTGATCCAAATAATGAAGATGCAATCGCAGATCCTAAACTTTTGAAACACTGGTTACCAGTTGATTTATATGTTGGTGGTCCAGAACATGCGGTTGGACATTTATTGTATTCAAGATTTTGGAATGAATACTTGTATGATAAAGGAATTGTTCCAGTGAAAGAACCATTCCAAAAATTAGTACATCAAGGTATGATTTTAGGAGCTAATGGAATCAAGATGGGAAAAAGATATCCTGAATATGTAGTGAACCCAAGTGATGTAGTGGAAAGTCATGGTGCAGATGCCTTACGTTTGTATGAAATGTTTATGGGGCCATTACAAGCAGATAAACCTTGGAGTCAAACGGGATTAGACGGTTCTAAAAAATTCTTGGATAGAGTTTATCGTATTTTTGAAGAAGGAAAAATGGTGGAAGAAACTACACCTGAATTAGAAAAAGTCTATCATCAAACCGTTAAGAAAGTTACCAATGATTATGAGACACTTAACTTTAATACTGCAATTAGTCAAATGATGATTTTTATCAATGCAGTATATAAAGAAGATAAAATATCAAGAGAATATGCAGAAGGTTTTATTCAATTACTAAATCCAGTTTGTCCACATATGACAGAAGAAATATGGCATACATATTTAGGTCATGATGAAACAATTGCAGTTTCCACTTGGCCTACTTATGAGGAATCAAAAACAGTGGAAGATACCTATGAAATGATTGTGCAAGTAAATGGAAAAGTAAGAGGAAAAATAGAAGTATCTACAAGCACTACGAAAGAAGAAATGGAAACACTTGCAAAAGATATCCCGAATGTCAAAATACATTTAGAAGATAAAGAAATTATAAAAGTAATTACGGTTCCTAAAAAGTTAGTTAATATTGTTGTGAAGTAATAATAGTAAAAAATGAACGAAAGAGGAAAAAAGTCCTCTTTCTTTCTTGAATTAAGTAAAATTAAATAGTATACTATAGGTAAGGTAGTTGAATACGTAATAGATGTATTCCAATAAGGAGGAACAAATGAAAAAACAAATAATTATAATTGTAACATTTATCACATTAGCAGGCATACTAACAGGATGTGGGAAGAAAGAATCAAAAGAAGAATTGATTGGAAAGTGGACAACAAAATATGAACTGGGAATGTATGGCGAAATTACTCAGACATATGAATTCCAAAAAGACAAGACATGCAAGAAAACATTGATTACAGATATGGTAATTGAAAACAGTTGTACCTATGAGAAAAAGGATAATACAATAGAAATTACATATAGTGATGGAAAAACAGATTCCCTTAATTATCGAATGGAAGAAGATAAATTAATCCTTGGTGGATATACACATACAAAAGAAGATTAAATTATGTTAAGGAACAGATTACAATCTGTTCTTTCCATTTTTGACTAATTCATTTTTTGGAAAAAAGGAATAATTATGGTATACTAGTTATGGTTAATTAAGGAGGATTAAAATGCGTTTACGAAATATAAAAGGTGCGAAAGAAACTGTATTGCAATCTCCTTATATTGTAGAAAATCCTACATTGCATTGTAGAAATTGGGCTTCTTGTTTTTCAAATGACAATCCAATTCACATAGAAATCGGAATGGGTAAAGGAAAATTTCTAATAGAAAAGGCAATTCGTTACCCCAATATTAATTTTATTGGAATTGAAAAATATTATAGTGTATTAGTTAAGGCAGTTCATCAGTTAGAACTACAAAAACTCCCTAATTTAAAAATAATTTCTATGGATGCAAAAGATATTGATCAGATATTTGATAAAGAGATAGAAACTGTTTATCTAAATTTCTCAGATCCTTGGCCTAAAAATAGACATGAAAAAAGAAGATTAACGAGCTTTCATTTTTTAAAAGAATATGATTCCATTTTCAAAGAGAAAAAACATATTATTATGAAAACAGATAATCGAAAACTATTTGAATATTCTATTATATCTTGTACAAATTATGGATATCAAATTAGACAGATTTCCCTTAATTTATATGATGATAAATTAGAAGATAATATTGCAACTGAATATGAGATTAAATTTTCAAACAAAGGCTATCCTATTTATCAAATGGAAATTGAAAAATAGCTTTACAATAAGTAGACGTCATTTTTGAAAAATACTTTTGCAAATTGAAATAATTTGATATACTGATAGTAAGAGTGGTGAAAGATGAAAAAATTAATAATTTTACTCCTGTGCATATTGGCAACAGGTTGCACAATTGTTAGAATCGATACGAGTAGTATTGATAATATTTTGTCTGTAGTACTCTCAAAGGAAAATAATTTATATAATCAAGTTGGAAAAGGATATAAATACTATGTTCCAAGAGGTGTATCCTATATGGATACAGATGAACTCAATGATAAATTATATTCAAATGGAGTGTATTATTACCTTTATATTGATGCAGTTTCCTATTTTTATAAAATAAAAATGGATTACCAAGAGAAAGATAATTTATATTATTCGAAAAAGATAGAAGGTTCAAAAGAAGGTTATTTAGAAATTACAAAAGAAAATGACAAATATCGCATTGATTTTATGTATAATTATGCAAAAATAGAAGCATTAGTAAATAAGAATGAGATAGAAAATGTTATTTTAAATGCATCTTATATTTTATCTACTGTAAAATTTAATGATAATGTGATTGAACTAATGTTACAAGAAGATTATCTTACGAATCGTGAGGAAAAATATGATATATTTGCTTCCAAGAATCCCGAGTCATCAATTACAGGTGAAACATATGATGCGGATATAGAAGCAGAAAATAATGAAAATTAGAGGTGATGTATAGTGGGTTTAATGGATAAATTTAAAAATCTATTTACGGAGGAAGTTGAAGAGGAAGACGTAAAACCGATTAAAAAAGAGGTTAGACATGTAGAGATTCCTTCTCCAAAAAGGGAAACAAGGGAGATTAAGACAGCATCAGTTAGTGAAAAGATATCTGATAGTGTTGCTGTTAATAAAGAAGAGAAAATTTCTTTTCCTCTTTATTTTGATGATAAAGATTTTGATGATTTAGAAAAACCAAAAAAGGAGCAAAGCCCTGTTAAAAAAGAAATACCAAAATCAGGAGCTTATCAGGGAGCAAAGATTCAAAAGGTGGAACAACGCAGATTTGAAGCTTCCCCAATTATTTCACCAGTATATGGAGTTTTAGATAAAAACTATAGAAAAGAGGATATTCCTACACGTAAAGAACAACCAGATGATTATACTAGAAGACCCAAAAGAATAACAGTGGACGATATTCGCAATAAAGCTTTTGGTACATTAGAGGATGATTTAGAGGATACTTTATTTGGAAATAAATCTATTTTGTTTAATGACATAGAAGAATCTGCAATCGAAAAGCCAGTAGAAACAGGAATTGATATATTTGGCGAATTGCAATATGAAGAAGAATCTAAATCAACTATAGAAGATAATGATATTGTAAAGAATGCTATATTAGAAGATACTCAAGATTCTAGTAGCAATGGTTCATTTGCACCCAATGAAGAAGATATGGATGAAGATACCATACTACTTGCAAAACAATTAGAAGAACAAAAGAAAAAGTTAGAAGAGATTAATGAGTATATCAATGAAAGTTCTGCAGAAGATATTATAGATGAAATTCAAATGAAACATGCGGAGGAACAAACAATAAAAGAAGAAAAACCTGTTGTTGAAGAACCATTAGAGGAAACAAGTAAAGAAGAATCAAAACAAGTGAATGAACAACTAGATGAAGAAACATCGGAAGATTTAACTGAAAGTGAATTACTGAATTTAGTAGATGCAATGTATGAGAAAAGGGATGAAGAATAATGGAATGTGTTAATACAGTATTTCCAATCATATTATATATACTAGGTGCAGTACTATTAATTGTTCTAATTATATTTATAATTAAATGTATGGGTACCTTGAAAAAAATCAATACAGTTGTAGATGATGTCAGTAATAAGGCGGGAAAATTGGATGGTGTATTTAGTTTAATTGATAATACAACAGATGTGATTTCCAATGTTGGTGATAAAGTGATTGATTTTATTACTGGAGCTGTTACTGGGTTATTTTCTCATAAAAGAAAAAAGAAAGTGGAGGAGGAAGAAAATGAAGAATGATAAACAAACGAAAAGGAAAAAAGGAGTTGGAAAGTTACTAGCTGGAGTTGCAATTGGAGCTGGGTTAGGTGTTTTATTCGCACCAAAAAAAGGTTCTGATACTAGAAAAGAATTGAAACAAAAATTTGATGAAATGTTAAAAAAAGTGAAAGATTTAGACAAAAAAGAAGTGAAAGAAAATATTGAGAACAAAATCTATGAAATTAAAGAGAGTTTGTCTGAGTTAGATAAGGAAAAAGTAGTTAAAATTGCAAAGAAGAAAGCAAAAGATATTCAAAATATGGCTGAAGAATTGGTAGAGTATGCAGTGGAAAAGGGAACGCCAGTTTTAGAAAAAGCAGCAGAGGCAATTCGTGAAAAAGCAATTGATGTAACAAAAGAAGTATTAAATAGATTAGAAAAAACAGAAGAAAAATAGATTATAAAATAGTTTGCGAGTAGGAAGTGTTAGCTATTTGTAAACGAGGGAGGGGTAACCCTCTTTTTAGTGGTGTAAAGAAAGGAGTAAAAGAATTGAAAGTAGGAAAATAAAGTGATAGACTAAGTATAAGAAAGAATAAAGAAATACAAAATAGAATAAGGAGTGAATAAAATGAAGAAAAAAGGATTTACACTCTCAGTCAGATAGCAAAAAATCCTCCAAATAATGGGGGATTTTGAATATTTATCTAGCTTCTACAATTAATTTAATTGCAGTTCTTTCTTCTCCATCAATTACAATATCTGTAAATGCTGGAATACATACTAAATTTTTACCACTTGGTGCCACAAATCCACGTGCAATGGCAATTGCTTTAATTGCTTGATTAAGTGCTCCTGCGCCAATTGCTTGAATTTCAACAGATCCTTTTTCTCTAAATACATTTGCGAGTGCTCCTGCAACTGAATTTGGATTTGATTTTGCTCCAACTTTAAGTGTTTCCATAAATATATCTTCCTTTCTGATTACATTAAATTCTATGAAGAGAAAACTAAAATATGTATTGTTTTAAAATGAAATAATAAAAATAGGAAGAACATTATGAAACTGTGTTATTTTGTAGATTTTAACTAAGTTTTCTGTAAACGATTTCTTTTGCTCTATAAACTTGTTCATTTGTTATAGAATCTAATAGATTTACGGGATTTTCATTATTTTTATTTATTACTATTCTGCTAAAATATTCTATTAATTCTTTATGGAAACCTATACTTTCTAAATAATTTAAATAATTATAGAATTTATCTATGCTTAAATTATTAATATTACAACCATATAAATAATTTAATATTATTATAATATAGCAATATATATCTGTATTTTCATCTGCTACTATGTGAGCTGATACATCATCTTTTACTATTTTATAGTTAGTGTAGAATAAGTGTGGAGATATAGAACCTAAAAAATAGAATTATAACT